>NZ_JBIRUL010000009.1:0-105377 GCF_044335095.1 Streptomyces sp. NPDC020597
ACTGCAGGGGGGACCCTGTGGGAGAGTAGGACACCGCCGAACAATCATTGCGAAAACCCCCGTGCCATTCGGCACGGGGGTTTTCTGCGTTCAGGTTTTTTCGATGCTGCTTTTGAAGGGCTCTCCCGTGGGAGAGCCCTTTTGCGTCACAGGCGTCCTGCTGATTTCAGTGCGAGGTAGGCGTCCGCGAGTGCCGGGGGGAGTTCATCAGGTGTGGCGTCGACGACGGTGACGCCGTGCCGGCGGAGCTGCTCGGCCGTACGGTGCCGTTCGGTCTGGGATTGGGCGGCGGCTGCGGCCGCGTACACGGCATCGACGTCACCACGTGAGGCGGCCATGCGGGCGATGTGCGGATCGGCCACCGACGCGACGAGGACCGTGTGGCGTTGCGTGAGTTGAGGCAGGACGGGGAGGAGGCCTTCCTCGACCGGAGCGGTGTCCAGTGTCGTCATCAGGACGATCAGGGAGCGGCGGGGCGCGGTGCGCAGGGCTGCGGCGGTGAGGCCGCGGGCGTTCGTTTCGACGAGTTCCGGTTCGAGGGTCGCCATGGCGTTGACCAGGGAGGGGAGGACGTCGCGTGCGGTCCGTCCCTGGACGAGGGCGCGCACCCTGCGGTCGTAGGCGAGGAGGTCGACCCGGTCGCCGGCACGGGACGCCAGGGCGGCGAGGAGGAGCGCCGCATCCATGGAGGCGTCGAGGCGAGGGGCGTCGTCGACGCGGCCTGCGGAGGTGCGGCCGGTGTCGAGGACCAGGAGGATGTGCCGGTCGCGTTCAGGACGCCAGGTGCGGACCGCGACCGTGGAGTGGCGGGCAGTGGCCCGCCAGTCGATGGAGCGGGTGTCGTCGCCGGGAACGTATTCCCGCAGGCTGTCGAACTCGGTGCCTTCGCCGCGGGTCAGGACGCTGGTGCGACCGTCGAGCTCGCGCAGCCGGGCCAGCTTCGACGGCAGGTGCTTACGGCTGGTGAAGGGAGGGAGTACGCGCAGGGTCCAGGGGACCTGGTGGGCTCCCTGGCGTGAGAAGAGGCCGAGGGGGCCGTAGGAGCGGATGGTGACGCGGTCGGCGTGGTGGTCGCCTCGCCGGCTGGGGCGCAGACGGGTCGTGACGCGGCGGCGTTCGCCGGGCGGGACCGTCAGACGGTGGCGAGAGGCTTCCGTCTCCGTGCCGGGCTGCCAGCTGCTGGGAGGCCAGGCGTCGCGCAGGTGGGCGCGTAGCGGGCGGCGGGACGGGTTGGTGACGGTGAGGGAGATGTCCGCGGAGTCGCCGAGGCGGGCGGTGGTGTCGCCGGAACGGGTCAGGCCGAGTCGGCGTACGGGGGCGGCCAGTGCGAAGTCGCAGGCGCAGGCCAGGGCCAGCGGCGCGTTGACGGCCAGGATGCCAGTCCAGCCGGGACCCCAGATGCCGACGGGGAGCGAGCCGAGGGCCGCGAGGAGCGCGGCGCGTCCGGTGAGCGCCATCAGCGGGGGACGGGGACGTGGGCGAGGACCGAGTTGATGACGGAGTCGGCGGTGACGCCTTCCATCTCGGCCTCCGGTCGGAGCTGGACGCGGTGGCGGAGGGTCGGCAGGGCAAGGGCTTTGACGTCGTCGGGGATGACGTAGTCGCGGCCGGTGAGCCAGGCCCACGCGCGCGAAGTGGCCAGGAGGGCGGTCGCGCCGCGTGGGGAGACGCCGAGGGACAGGGAGGGCGAGTCGCGGGTGGCGCGGCAGATGTCGACCACATAGGCGGTGATCTCCGGGGAGATCGCGGTTTTGGCGACGGCGGCGCGGGCTGCCTCGAGGTCGGCGGGGCCGGCGACGGGGCGTACGCCGGCGGCGTGCAGGTCGCGGGGGTTGAAGCCTTCGGCGTGGCGGGTGAGGACGTCGATCTCGTCCTGGCGGGAGGGCAGCGGGATCGTCAGTTTGAGGAGAAAGCGGTCCAGCTGGGCTTCCGGGAGGGGGTAGGTGCCCTCGTACTCGACGGGATTCTGGGTCGCGGCGACGAGGAAGGGGTCGGGGAGGGGCCGGGGGGCCCCGTCGACGGTGACCTGTCGTTCCTCCATCGCTTCGAGGAGGGAGGACTGGGTCTTGGGCGGGGTGCGGTTGATCTCGTCGGCGAGGAGAAGGTTGGTGAAGACGGGGCCGGGCTGGAAGGAGAACTCGGCGGTGCGGGCGTCGTAGACGAGGGAGCCGGTGATGTCGCTCGGCATGAGGTCGGGGGTGAACTGGACCCGTTTGGTGTCGAGTTCGAGTGCCGAGGCGAGGGCGCGGACGAGCAACGTTTTGGCCACTCCGGGGACTCCTTCAAGGAGAACGTGTCCGCGGCAGAGCAGAGCGACGACGAGGCCGGTCACGGCGGGGTCCTGGCCGACCACGGCCTTGGAGATCTCGGCGCGCAGGGCTTCCAGGGAGGCGCGGGCGCGGCCCTGGTCCCCGGTGGTCCCGGCGGTGTCAGTGGTCGGGTCCATCATGGACGGCGTACCTCTCTTTCGAGGGCGTCGAGTTGGTCGGCGAGGGCGATGAGGGCCGCGTCGTCGCCGGGCGACGGGCCGAAGAGGAGGGAGTGCAGGGCCTGGCCGTTGCCGTGGAGGTGGGCGGTCAGGGCGGGGACGAGGGCTTCGGGCGCGTGCGCCTGGGCCACGGGGACGCCCAGGAGGGGGGCGAGGCGGGTGCGGGTGGTGGAGCGGAGAGCTGAGGCCGCGCGGTCACGGGCGTCGGCCTTGCGGTAGAGGCGGGCGCGGCCTTCGACGGTCTCGGAGGCGCGGATCGCGACGGGGAGTTTCTCGGGGACGAGGGGGCCGAGTCGGCGTGCCCGCCACAGGGCGGCGAGTGCTGCCGCGATGAAGAGTTGCAGGGTGCCCCAGAGCCAGCCGGAGGGGAGCAGGTCGAAGAAGGACTTCTCGTCCTCCGGGTCGGTGGCGGTGGTGTCGGCGAGCGAGGGGAGGTACCAGACGAGATGGCTGCGGGAGCCGAGGAGCTGGAGGGCCAGCGAGGCGTTGCCCTGCTGGTCGAGGCGGTTGTTGTAGAGGATGTCGGGTGCGCCGAGCACGAGGGTGTCGCCGTCGCCGGTGGTGTCGGGCAGGCGCAGCAGGGTGGCCAGGCGTTCGCTGGGATAGCACTCGTCGGCGCCGGGGCGGCGGGTGGTGTAGCGGATGCCGCCGGTGTCGGCGGGCCCTGCACGGCGCGCCGCGGGCAGGGTGCAGCCGGGGGAGAGCGTGCTGTCGCGGCTGTTGGCCGGGTCGGCGGTCACGCCGGGGGCGAGGGTTCCCACGGACCAGCTGCCGGGCGCGACGAGGACGGTGCGGCCGCCGGAGCCGGCTGTCGCCGTGTACAGCTCTTGTTGTTGATGCTCGGTGAGGAGGTCGGGGGAGGCGACCAGGAGGGTGGTGTCGGGGGCCGCCGCGGTGCGGGCGTCGGCCAGGTCGGTGACCACGCGGGTGGTCACGCCGCGGTCGGCGAGGAGCTCGGCGATCGCGCGGCTGCCGTAGGGGTCGGGGGAGCGTGGGTCGAGGGCGCCGTGACGGGTGTCGGCCCGCAGTACGGCGAGCGTGATCGCCGCCGCGAGGAGCAGTGCGAAGGCGAGGACGGGTCCTCGGGCGCGGGTCCACAGCCGCAGGGCGGTGGGTGGGGCCGAGGTGGTGGGGAGCTTGGCTGCGGACGTCATTCGGCGGCCCTCCGGCCGGCGGTGTGGGCCGCGTCGTGGGGGCTGTGGGCCGTCAGCGCGGGCTTCGTGCGCTCCAGGTCGAGGTCGAGTGCCGTCATCCGGGCGTACGACTGCTGGGTCGCCCGGCGGCCGCCGTACGTCACGTCGTCGAAGTCGCCGGCGGCGGCGCGCAGCCGGTCGCTGTGGACGGGCAGGCTGCGGCCGGCTTCGGCGGCGGCCTCGTCGGCGGTGCGGCCGGGGCGGGGGTCGAGAAGGGCGCGTTCCTCCAGGGCGCGGACGACGGCGCGCATGCGTTCCTGCACGGCCTGGTTCCAGTGGCCCTGGACGGCGTGCGCTTCGGCTGCCGCGCGGTGTTCGGCGGCGCTGCGGGGGCGGTCGTCGAAGAGTGCGGGCGTGGAGGTGGGGCGGCGGCGCGGTGCGCCCAGCCGCCACCACAGGGCGGCGACCACGGCGACGACGGCGAGGATGACGACCAGCAGGCCGAGGGTGCCGCCGGGAGTGGCGGTCGAGGCGGTGTCGAACAGGTCGCCGATCCAGTCCCAGAGGGTGTCCAGGGCGCGCTGGATCAGGCCGGGGTCGTTCTGGTGGTACAGGTCCTTGGACAGCTCGCGGCGGGCCGCTTCCCGCGCGGGGTCGCGCGGGACGGTCAGCGGCGGTTCGTCGCCCGAGCGGGCCAGGGCCGGCGCCGTGCCGTCGCCTGCCCGCAACAGGGCCCGCACCGCCTTGTCGGCGGCGCGGCCCAGTGCTGCCGGGGCTGCGTCGGTGAGGCCGGACAGTGCCCGCGGGGACAGGCCGTCCGTGTGCGGTGGCGCTGTGAGAACTCCCCCCGTCGCTCTCACCGCATCAGCCCCCCGGAATGGTGCCGGGGGCGGGGGAGCCGTAGTCCTGGAGGCCTGCGGCGCGGGCCAGGTCGAGGTCGAGGGCCTCGCGGCGGATGCGCTGGTCGATGTAGAGGAGCACGATGACGCCGGCCGCGATGGGGAAGGTGATCATCGAGCCGATGACCGAGCCGACGCCGCTGACGATCAGGTACGTCCAGCCGTAGTCGCTGCTCGCTTCGACCATGCCGCCGATGCCGCCGTCGCTCAGGGCGGCCCCGAGGAGCGCGAACGGCACGACGACGATCATCGCGATGATGTTCGCGATGAGCAGGGCGAGCAGCTGGATGCCGAAGACGCGCCACCAGGAGCCGCGGGTGAGCTTCGAGGAACGGCCGAGGGCCTTCTTGATGCCCTGCTTCTCCAGCATCAGCGCGGGGGAGGCCAGGCAGAAGCGGATGAGCAGCCAGAGCACGAGGACGATCGAGCCGAGGATGCCGAAGGCCTTCAGCGCGGCGCCCCCGTCGGTGTTCCCGGCCGCGCTCGCGAGGATGCCCGGCAGCAGGCAGACGAGGACGATGCCGGCGGCGATCAGCATCAGCAGGAAGATCAGGCCGAACAGCCGGGGCAGCTGCGGGCGGGCCTCGCGCCATGCCTCTTTGAGGGTGACGGACTTCCCGAGCACCGCGCGGCTGGTGACGGTGGTGAGCAGGGCGGTAGCGACCACGGTGCCGATGAGGCTGATGAGGAGGACCGGGCCGGAGGCGCGCATGGCGTCGCCCATGGCGTTGAGCTGTTCGTCGGGGGTGGCGCTCGGGTCGCCGAGGGCCGCGGTGTTCGTGGAGTCGTTGAGGATCAGGCCCTGCAGCAGGACGATGAACACCTCGGTGACGATCGCGACGGTCAGGGAGATGCCGAGGACCGTGCGCCAGTGGGCGCGCATGGTGGCGACGGCGCCGTCGAGGATCTCGCCCACGCCGAGCGGGCGCAGCGGGATCACGCCGGGCTTGGCGGCGGGCGGCGGGCCGCCCCAGCCGGCGGGAGGGCCGTAACCGCCGTAGCCTCCGGGGCCGCCGTAACCGCCCGGGCCGCCGGGGTGTCCGCCCGGGCCGGCGGGCGGGTAGGGGCCCCAGTGCTGAACGGGCCGGGGCGGAGGAGGGGGCGGCGGGGCCTGGGCCGGGTTCTGGGGGCCCGCAGGCGCGGACCACTGGCCCGCAGGGGGCTGTTCCTTGGACCACTTCGTGCCGGGGCTCTGCGGGTTCTCGCTCGCGTCCGGCTGCTCCGCGGGCTGATCGCCGGCGGGCCGGGCCGCGGGCTCGGCGGGATGGGACGCGCCGGGCTCCTGTCCGTCGGACGGGGCGGATCCGGGCGAGGCCCAGCCCGGAGTGTCTTTCATCGTCGCTCCTTCACGGTGCCCGACCGCGCGCGCGGCGGCAGGTTGGGAGCCATCGTGCCATGGGGTGCTCACCGGGTGACCGGCCGCGGTACGGGCCGGACGCCTTCAATGGTCCGCCGGATAGGGGGCAGACTGAGTTCATGGCTGATCAGTACGCGCAATCCGGCGAGGACAAGCTGCCGGCCGAGATACCTGCGATCCGTTGGGAGGAGCTGCCGGAAGGCCCCGTGCTGGTCCTCCTCGACCAGACGAGACTTCCCGCCGAAGAGGTCGAAACGGTGTGCACGGACGCGTCCGCGCTGGTGGAGGCGATCCGGACGCTGGCCGTGCGCGGGGCGCCGTTGCTGGGCATCGCCGGGGCGTACGGCGTCGCGCTCGCCGCCGCCCGCGGCTTCGACGTGGACGAGGCAGCGAACGCGCTCGCGTCGGCCCGCCCCACCGCGGTCAACCTGTCCCTGGGAGTGCGCCGGGCTCGTGCCGCGTACCGGGCGGAACTCGTCGGGGGAGGCGACCAGGGCGCGGCAGCGCGGGCCGCGCTGGCGGCCGCACGGCAGCTGCACCGGGAGGACGCCGAGGCCAGCGCCCGGATGGCCGCGCACGGACTGGCGCTGCTCGACGAACTCCTGCCCGGCGGCGGGCACCGGGTCCTCACGCACTGCAACACCGGGGCGCTGGTGTCGGGCGGCGAGGGGACGGCGTTCGCGGTGGCGCTCGCGGCCCACCGGGTGGGTCGGCTGCGCCGGCTGTGGGTGGACGAGACGCGGCCGCTGTTGCAGGGCGCCCGTCTCACCGCGTACGAGGCGGCGCGCAGCGGCATGGCGTACACCCTGCTGACGGACAACGCCGCGGGTTCGCTGTTCGCGGCGGGCGAGGTGGACGCGGTGCTGATCGGGGCGGACCGCATCGCGGGGGACGGGTCGGTGGCGAACAAGGTGGGGAGCTACCCGCTCGCGGTCCTCGCCCGCTACCACCATGTGCCGTTCATCGTGGTGGCGCCGGTGACGACGGTCGATCCCACGACGCCGGACGGGGCGTCGATCGAGGTGGAGCAGCGTCCGGGGTACGAGGTGACGGAGACCGCGGCACCGCAGGCGCCGGTGACGGGAGCGGGCGCGGGGGTGCCGGTGGCGCCGCTGGGGACGCAGGCGTACAACCCGGCGTTCGACGTGACGCCGCCCGAGCTGGTGACGGCGATCGTCACGGAGGAGGGCGTGATCTCGCCCGTGACGGCCGAAGCGCTCGCGGAGCTGTGCGCCAAGGCGGGCCGGGGCACCGCCGGGACAGAGGCAGAGGCCGTGGCCGGGAACGGGGCCGGGAACGGGGCCGAGGCCCGGGTCGGAGGCGGGAACCCCGGGCAGTCCTGACTCGGGCGGTCTGGTGATCGGAGCGGTCCGGCGTCACCCGGCTGACCCGCCGGGTGGGCGGGGCGCCGGTGTGGGCCGTGAGGTGGGGCGTCGAGGCCGGTGTGCGAGCGGGGAGCGGGCGCTCCCCGTCTCATCAGTCCCATGCGTTGAAGACCGCCCCGCCCCAGGTGGTGGTGCCGTAGAGGCGAATCGCGCGCCACTCGGCCCGTGACAGGCCCGAGGTTTCCACGTCGGCGAGAGGCGTGGTGAGCTGCTCTCGGGCGAGCACGAGAAACCCGGCGTGCGCGAGGACGCCCGCCCAGGACGGCGGCGCGGCGAACTCCTCGCTGTACCAGTTCCTGCGCATCCGGGCGAACGCGATCCAGGGGTGGTGGGCGTGGCACAGGATGATGTGCTCGCCTGCGCCCTCGACGACCGACGCGGTGTGGAACGTGCACGGGTATGCCTGTTCCTCGACCTCGCCCACCGTCCCTCCGGCGGCGCGAGCGGCCGCATGCAGAGCGCTTTTGAAGGCCCGCAGGTCGGTCTCGGGGAGGGGGCCGTCCGTCGGTGAACGAAAGCCCGTCGCGCCGCGCGGCAGGCTGAGGCCGGTGTTCTCGTCGTCCGCCATGCGGTCATCTTCCCGCCGGTGCTCCGACGCACGTCCCGCGCCTGTGCGACCTCAGGGGGTCGGAGGGAAGCGGCGAGGGTCGGGGCACTGCATGCTGGTGCTGCTGAGATCGTCTGGTGAGAGGCGGGCCGACGTCAGTGCTGACATCGACGTCTGCGGACCGGGGCAGACAGTGACCGCCCCGTACGACTATCGTCACTGGCCGGTGAGCCTTCTCACCTGCGCCTCCTTCACCGTTATGAGAATGGGATGATGTCGTTTATGAAGGGACGAGTCCTTGTCGTCGACGACGACACCGCACTGGCCGAGATGCTCGGCATTGTGCTGCGTGGTGAAGGTTTCGAGCCGTCTTTCGTGGCCGACGGCGACAAGGCGCTGGCTGCGTTCCGTGAGGCGAAACCCGATCTGGTGCTGCTGGACCTGATGCTGCCCGGCCGGGACGGCATCGAGGTGTGCCGCCTGATCAGGGCGGAGTCCGGCGTGCCGATCGTGATGCTCACGGCGAAGAGCGACACCGTCGACGTGGTCGTCGGACTGGAGTCCGGCGCCGACGACTACATCGTGAAGCCGTTCAAGCCGAAGGAGCTGGTCGCGCGCATCCGCGCCCGGCTGCGGAGGTCGGAGGAGCCGGCGCCCGAACAGCTCGCCATAGGCGACCTCGTCATCGACGTGGCCGGCCACTCCGTCAAGCGGGAGGGCCAGTCGATCGCGCTGACCCCGCTGGAGTTCGACCTGCTGGTCGCCCTGGCGCGCAAGCCCTGGCAGGTGTTCACCCGCGAGGTCCTCCTCGAGCAGGTGTGGGGCTACCGGCACGCCGCCGACACCCGCCTGGTCAACGTACATGTGCAGAGGCTGCGCTCGAAGGTCGAGAAGGACCCGGAGCGGCCGGAGATCGTGGTGACCGTCCGTGGCGTCGGATACAAGGCAGGACCCAGCTGACATGTCGCAGGACAGTGCCGCTTCGGCCCCCGGCCGGTCCGGGGCCCGTCCGGAGCGGCCTGTCGGCCGTGGGACAGCGGGTTCACGCTTCGCGCGCCTCCTCGAAGGCGGGCTGCTCCAGGGCGGGGTGAAGGGCAGCCCCGTCCTCAGGCTGCTGATGCGCTGGATACGCCGGCCGCTGCTGCCGGTCATGCGGCTGTGGCGGCGCAACATCCAGCTGAAGGTCGTCGCCACCACCCTGCTGATGTCGCTCGGGGTCGTCCTGCTGCTGGGCTTCGTCGTGATCGGACAGGTGCGCAACGGTCTGCTGGACGCCAAGGTCAAGGCATCGCAGAGCCAGGCCACCGGCGGTTTCGCCGTCGCCAAGCAGAAGGCCGACGAGGCCGCGGGCACGCCCGCCGACGCAGGGACCCCGACCGACGGCCGGACCTCGCAGAACGTCATCGAATGGATGAGCGAGCTCGTGCTGTCGCTGTCCAGCGGCGGCCAGGGCGCCTTCGACGTGGTGACCCTGCCCCCCGGCTTCGACAACGGCGGCGGATACGGACCACGCGCCTCCGGATACGTCGACCCCAACAAGAGCGTTCCCGAGAACCTCCGCGCGCGGGTCAACACCGGCACCGGCGCCTTCCAGAGCTACTCCCGCATCGACTACCTCAACGACAAGGAATCCCAGCCCGCCCTCGTCATCGGCAAGCAGGTCAACGACCCCAACGGCGACCCGTACGAGCTGTACTACCTCTTCCCGCTCACCCAGGAGGAGAAGTCGCTGAGCCTGGTCAAGGGCACCCTGGCGACCGCCGGACTCTTCGTCGTCGTCCTCCTCGGAGCCATCGCCTGGCTCGTCGTACGGCAGGTCGTCACCCCCGTGCGGATGGCCGCCGGGATCGCCGAACGGCTGTCCGCCGGGCGGCTCCAGGAACGGATGAAGGTCACCGGCGAGGACGACATCGCACGGCTCGGCGAGGCCTTCAACAAGATGGCCCAGAACCTCCAACTGAAGATCCAGCAGCTGGAGGACCTGTCGCGGATGCAGCGGCGGTTCGTGTCCGACGTCTCGCACGAGCTGCGGACACCCCTGACCACCGTGCGCATGGCCGCGGACGTCATCCACGACGCCCGGGTCGACTTCGACCCCGTCACCGCGCGGTCCGCGGAACTCCTCGCCGACCAGCTCGACCGGTTCGAGACGCTCCTCGCCGACCTGCTCGAGATCAGCCGCTTCGACGCCGGCGCCGCCGCCCTCGAGGCCGAGCCGATCGACCTCAGGAATGTCGTGCGGCGCGTCGTCAGCGGGGCCGCGCCGCTCGCCGAACGCAAGGGGACGACCGTCCGCGTCATCGGCGACCAGCAGCCCGTCGTCGCCGAGGCCGACGCCCGGCGCGTCGAACGCGTGCTGCGCAACCTGGTGGTCAACGCCGTGGAACACGGCGAGGGCAAGGACGTCGTCGTCAAACTGGCCGCCGCAGGCGGAGCCGTCGCGATCGCCGTGCGGGACTACGGCGTCGGACTCAAGCCCGGCGAGGCCACCCGCGTCTTCAGCCGGTTCTGGCGCGCAGACCCGGCACGCGCGCGTACCACCGGCGGCACCGGCCTCGGGCTTTCCATCGCCCTGGAGGACGCGCGACTGCACGGCGGCTGGCTGCAGGCCTGGGGAGAGCCCGGCGGCGGCTCCCAGTTCCGGCTGACGCTGCCCAGGACCGCCGACGAACCACTGCGAGGCTCGCCGATACCGCTCGAGCCCAAGGACTCCCGCCGCAACCGCGGCGAACTCGACGACGCCGGCCAGCCGCGCCGCGGCGGTGAGAAGAGCGCCACCGTGCCGGTGCAGCCCGCGGGCGAGCAGCAGTCGGCCGCCCGGACACCGCTCACCCCCCGCACCTCCGCCCCCACCGCCGACCCCACCGCACTGCCCGGCAACGGCGCGCGCGTAGTGCCCCGCACGGGCGCTGCGACGGGGACGCACACGGGCGGCGGGACACGACACGACGACTCGCCCGACGGGACGACGTCGACGGCCGGCCCGACCACCGGGACCACCGCGGACCGGCCCGACTCCGCGGCCGAGAGCGCGGACAAGCAAGGGGAGGCATCACGTGGGCGCTGAGCAGCGCGAGGGGGGAACCCGGCGCACGCCGGGGCGCGCGACGGCGTACGCCGTCTGCGGAGTCGTCCTGCTGGCCGGGTGCGCCTCGATGCCCGACAGCGGCGACCTGCGCGGAGTCGAGTCCACCCCGGGACAGGACACCCAGGTCCGGGTGTTCGCCATGCCGCCCCGCGACGACGCCCAGCCCCTGGAGATCCTCCAGGGCTTCCTGGAAGCGCTCACCAGCGACGACCCCAGCTACTCCACGGCACGCCAGTACCTGACCGGGAAAGCCGCCCAGAAATGGCAACCCGAACGGTCCACGACCGTCCTCGCGGACGGTCCGGCGACCATGACCGGACCCGCCGGCAACCGGGAGGGCGACGACCGCTCGTACATCCTCTCCGGCTCCAGGGTCGCCGTCGTGGACGCCCAGCAGGCGTACACACCCGCCTCGGGCGACTACGGCCAGACCATCCACCTCGTCCGCGACAACAAGAACGGGCAGTGGCGCATCGACGCGCTCCCCGACGGCGTCGTCATGGGCAAGTCGGACTTCCAGCGCAACTACGTGTCGGTCAACAAGTACTACTTCGCCTCCGACATCGCCGTCGAGGGATCCGGGCAGCCCGTGGCCGTCGCCGACCCCGTCTACGTCCGCGGACGCGTCGACCCCATGACCCAGATGGTGCGCTCGGTGCTCAGCGGCCCCACCAGCTGGCTCCGCCCCGTCGTCAGATCCGGATTCCCCACCGGAACCGGGCTCGCCAAGGGCGTCACCTCCCTGGCCCCGGACGACCAGAACAAACTCACCGTCCCGCTGAACGACAAGGCCGCCCACATCGGACAGGCCAAGTGCGACGAGATGGCGGCCCAGCTGCTGTTCTCCCTCCAGAGCCTGACGCCCACCATCGGCGAGATCGCCCTGCGCGCGGACGGCAGCCAACTGTGCTCCCTGTCCGAGGACCAGGCCAAGACCGTCGCCGCACGCGGCTCCCGGAGCGACCCCGGCTACCTGTACTTCATCGACGGCCAGCACCGTCTCGTCCGGATGGCCGCCGGCAGCGGCAGCGGCAACACCAAGGCCGACCCCGTCCCCGGAGCCCTCGGCGCCGGCGCCACCGCCCTGCGCTCCGTCGCGGTGGCCCGCGACGAACGCAGCGCCGCCGGAGTGGCCCTGGACGGCAAGTCGCTCTACGTCACCTCCACCCTCTCCGGCAGCGCCGTCGGCGAGCCCGTCCTGCAGAGCACCGGCAAGACGGAGTCCGACCGGCTCACCACCCCCAGCTGGGACGCGGAGGGCAACCTCTGGGTGGCCGACCGCAACCCCGCCGAACCGCGACTGCTCCTGCTGCAGAAAGGCGGCGGGCAGCCGCTGAAGGTCCTCACCCCGGGGCTCGACGGCCGCGTCGACGCCGTGCGCGTGGCGGCCGACGGGGTACGCATCGCCCTCGTCGTGGACAAGGGCGGCAAGCAGTCGCTGCTCATCGGGCGCATCGAACGCACCACCGGCACCGAACCGCCGTCCCTCTCGGTCCAGGAACTGCGTTCCGCGACACCTGAGTTGGAACAGGTCCGGGCGGTGTCCTGGGCCGGGGACAGCCGGCTCGTGGTCGTCGGACGGGAAGCCGGCGGCGTCGAGCAGGTGCAGTACGTGCAGAGCGACGGCTCGATCCCCGAGGCCGGCACACTGCCCGGACTCACCGAAGTCACCAGCATCGCCGCCTCCGAGGACAGCGACACCCCGCTCTTCGCCACCTCCAAGAACGGGCTGCTGTGGCTGCCCGGCGGAAGCGGATGGCGGACCCTGAAGGAAACCGCCTCGATGGCGCTCTACCCGGGATAGATCCTTTTCGGCGTTCCCCGCCTGTCTCGGCCTGCCCATCGGCTCGTCCTTCGTCTTGCTCAGGAGTTGCGCTTCGAGTTCACCGGTCGGCTCCCCTCCGTGCTCCTCTCCTTCGCCCTCCCCGGGTTTCGGCGGTCGCATCCGGTACGCGGGATCACCGCGCGCTGCTCCGGAGCGAAGGCGAGAGGGCGCCGGTTTCGCCGCTGTTTTTCGTTTGCGTCGGCCAATTGCGCCGACCGTCGCCTTCCGCGGAGTTGTCCACAGGGCTGCCGGACGGTTTTCCACAGAGGTTTTCCACAGGGGTGGTGAAGCTCTTCCCAAGTCGGCAAAGTGGTCGACGTGGAAGGCGTTCGCGAGTGGTGGCAGGAACTGGCCGGCCTGGTGCTGCCCGCCGAGTGCGGAGGCTGCGGAAGAGCACGCACGGTGCTCTGCCCGCGCTGCCGAACGGCACTGTGCGAGACCGCGCCGTTCCGGGTGCACCCGCTGCCGCATCCGCCCGGGCTGCCCGCCGTGCACGCGGCGGCCATGTACGCCGACGAGGTCCGCGCGGTGCTGCTCGCCCACAAGGAGCGCGGCGCACTGGCACTCGCACGACCGCTCGGAGCGGCGCTGGCGGGGGCGGTACGGGCGGGGATGAGGGAGTCGGGGGTGGGGTGGGGGGAGGGGGAGGGGGAGGGGGCCCGGCCCCCGGGAGACGTCCTGCTGGTCCCCGTCCCCTCGGCCCCCGCCGCCGTCCGTGCCCGTGGTCATGATCCGGCGCGGCGGATCGCGCTCGCGGCGGCCGGTGAGTTGCGGCGGGCGGGGGTGCCGGCGCGGGTGGTGGCGGTGCTGCGGCAGCGGCGGGCCGTGGCCGACCAGTCGGGGCTCGACGCCCGGCGGCGGTGGGACAACCTGGGGGGCGCGCTGGCGGTGGCGCCCGGCGGGGCGAGGTTGTTGTGCGGCGGTCCGGTGGTCCTCGTCGACGATCTGGTGACGACCGGTGCTTCGCTGGCGGAGGCTGCGCGGGCGGTCCGGGCGGTCCGGGCGGTCGCACGGGCGGAGCAGACCGGGACCGCGGGCTCGCCGGGGTCGACGGGTCGGTCGGATACGGCGCCCGATACGGCGACGGGTGCGGGGCGGGCGGGGCTGGGAGCGGTGTCCCGGGCGGACGTGGAGCCGGGGCCGGACCTGGGACGAGGGGGGTGCCTGAGGCCGGGCTCGGGACGACGGGCAGAGCCGGGGCATCGGGGGGAGGGTGGAGGGAACGGGGAGGAGACGGCGAGGGAGGTGTGTGGTGGAGGTATGGGGGCCGTGTACGCGGGGTTCGCGAGGGAAGGCAGAAGAGAGGAGTCGTCCGGAGCGAGGGAGGAAACCATCGACGGGACGGACGGGACGGACGGGATGTGCGGGGCGCCGGTGCGACCGGCCGCAGCGGCGGGGGTCAGGGGGCCCTCGGGAGCTGCTGGGGGCGCGGGGCCCGCGAGACCCACTGGTCCGTCCGGTGCCGGTCCTTGGGGCGCCGGGGGCGCCGGCGTCGTGCTCTGCGCGGCCGTGGTCGCGGCTTCGCCGACTCTTTAGAAATAAACCGGAACTGACTCAGAACTTGCGTCGTTGCAGGTAATGAGAGAGTCAATTCACCTGAACGGAGGTACGCCGCAGTAGAGGGTGACGACATCCGTCCGGGCGAGATATGTTCGGTTGTGAGGGAAAGCCGCAGGCCACACCCTCTCGAATCCGAATGCCGTGCTGCGGTTTTTTGGTCATCACCCGCAGCACCTGGGGTGTAGATCTCGTCGATGGGGGAGGAGGAGGTGGAAGTCGCCAAGTCGGAGGTTCCGGTGCTCGCCGGAGCCTGGTGCAAAAGGGAGACGCTCCGCGGGAGAAGCGGAGTGATCCGGGAACGGAGTTCTGCGTGGACATCGTCGTCAAGGGCCGCAAGACCGAGGTGCCCGAGCGGTTCCGCAAGCACGTGGCCGAGAAGCTGAACCTGGAGAAGATCCAGAAGCTCGACGGCAAGGTGATCAGCCTCGACGTCGAGGTGTCCAAGGAGCCCAACCCCCGACAAGCAGACCGGTGCGACCGAGTGGAGATCACGCTTCGCTCGCGCGGCCCGGTGATCCGGGCGGAGGCGGCCGCCAGCGACGCGTATGCGGCACTCGACCTGGCGGCGGAGAAGCTGGACGCCCAGCTGCGCAAGCAGCACGACAAGCGATACACGCGCCGTGGCGCCCGCAGGCTGTCCGCGGCTGAGGTTCCCGACCATGTTCCCGGTGTGGCGACGCTCAACGGCAACGGCCGTCCCGTCCCCTCCGAGGAGTCGGAGAGCGTGCCGACGAAGCGCATCGGCTCGATCGAGGTGCAGGGCGACGGCCCCCTCGTGGTCCGGGAGAAGACGCACGTCGCAGCTCCGATGACGCTCGACCAGGCCCTCTACGAGATGGAACTGGTCGGACACGACTTCTATCTGTTCGTCGACTCCGAGACGAAGCAGCCCAGCGTCGTCTACCGGCGGCACGCCTACGACTACGGCGTGATCTACCTCGACACCGACCCGATGGTGGCCCAGGCGCACTCACCCGAGGCGGGTGGCGCGCTGGGCGGCTGACGCGCCCGGGTGACGGTTGAGCGGTGTGCCCCTGGAGAGCGCGTGTGCGCCCCCAGGGGCATCCGTGTGCGACCCCTCGGTCGAGTCGCTCTGTCACCGCGTTGTCGTCCGGGCATGGAATCATGGCAGGACGGCCCAACCGATGGGTCGTTGCCTTGGGTTGGCGATGGCTCAGGAATACGGCCACAGCCTTCAGGGGGAGGAACGATGGCGGACAGCTTCGGACCGATGCGTGACGAGGGTGCCCACGAGGGTGTCGTCGGCATGGGCCCGGACGCGGGTGATGACGGCACTCCACGCAAGGAGCCGATCAGAGTCCTTGTCGTGGACGACCACGCCCTGTTCCGCCGCGGTCTGGAGATCGTGCTCGCGGCCGAGGAGGACATCCAGGTCGTCGGTGAGGCCGGTGACGGCGCCGAGGCGGTGGACAAGGCGGCCGATCTGCTGCCCGACATCGTGTTGATGGACGTGCGGATGCCCAAGCGCGGCGGCATCGAGGCCTGCACCTCCATCAAGGAGGTCGCCCCCAGCGCGAAGATCATCATGTTGACGATCAGCGACGAGGAGGCCGACCTCTACGAGGCGATCAAGGCGGGCGCGACCGGTTATCTCCTCAAGGAGATCTCCACGGACGAGGTCGCCACCGCGATCCGCGCGGTCGCCGACGGGCAGTCGCAGATCAGCCCCTCGATGGCGTCGAAGCTGCTCACCGAGTTCAAGTCGATGATCCAGCGGACCGACGAGCGCCGGCTCGTCCCCGCGCCGCGGCTGACGGACCGGGAGCTGGAGGTGCTCAAGCTGGTCGCCACGGGCATGAACAACCGTGACATCGCCAAGGAGTTGTTCATCTCCGAGAACACCGTGAAGAACCATGTGCGCAACATCCTGGAGAAGCTGCAGCTGCACTCCAGGATGGAGGCGGTGGTCTACGCGATGCGCGAGAAGATCCTCGAGATCCGCTGACGCCGCCCGCCCGCCCGGTCGGCCGAGCGGGTCCGCCGACGCGTCGGCCGGCGAAACCGTCGGTCGGACCCGGTCCTCGGGCGTTGTGATGGGGCCGGGTCAGGCGAGTGCGCGGGCGAGTTCCGCGGCGAGCGGTTCGCGTAGCTCCGGTGCGTCCACGCGTTCCACGCGTACGTCCGTGCAGTCCACCCAGGTGGCGGCTTCGAGCAGGGCCTGAGCGACCGCCGGGACGGCTTTCGGGCTGTCCAGGGTGACCTGCTTGGCGACCAGGGTGCGGCCCTCGCGGGCGGGATCCACCCGGCCGACGAGCCGGCCGCCGGACAGGACCGGCATCGCGAAGTAGCCGTGGATCCGTTTCGGCTTGGGGACGTAGGCCTCCAGGCGGTGGGTGAAGCCGAAGATCCGCTCGGTGCGTGCCCGCTCCCAGATCAGGGAGTCGAACGGGGACAGGAGCGTGGTGCGGTGGCGGCCGCGCGGAGCCGTCTCCACCGCGGCCGGGTCGGCCCACGCGGGCTTGCCCCAGCCTTCGACCGTGACCGGGACCAGGCCGGAGTCGGCGATCACCGCGTCGACCTGCTCGCCCTTGAGGCGGTGGTAGTCGGCGATGTCCGCGCGCGTGCCGACTCCGAGGGACTGGCCGGCCAGGAGGACGAGGCGGCGCAGGCATTCGGCGTCGTCGAGCTCGTCGTGCAGCAGGGCGGCGGGTACGGCGCGTTCGGCGAGGTCGTACACGCGCTTCCAGCCGCGGCGCTCGACGCACACCACCTCGCCGTACATCAGTGCGCGTTCCACGGCGACCTTGGTGCCGGACCAGTCCCACCACTCGCTGGTCTTCTTCGCTCCGCCCAGGTCCGTGGCGGTGAGGGGGCCCTCGGCGCGGAGCTGCTTGAGGACCTGGTCGTACGTGCCCTCGGGGAGGGAGTGGTTCCAGTGCGGCCTGTTGCGGTAGGCGCGGCGGCGGAAGGCGAAGTGCGGCCACTCCTCGATGGGGAGGATGCAGGCGGCGTGGGACCAGTACTCGAAGGCGTGCGTGTCGTGCCAGTAGGCGTGTTCCACCGTCCTGCGGCCCACGGCTCCCAGGCGGGCGTAGGGGATCAGTTCGTGGGAGCGGGCCAGGACCGAGATGGTGTCGAGCTGGACCGCGCCGAGGTGGCGGAGCACGCCACGGACGCCGGCCTTGCGGTCGGGCGTGCCGAGGAAGCCCTGTGCGCGCAGGGCGATGCGGCGGGCTTCGTCGGCGGAGAGCTCGGCAGCGGGGCGCGGGGTCGTCATGGTGCGCACGATAGGCGGTGGGTCTGACAGCGGCCGGTGACCTGGGGATTTGCGGGGGCCGACGGCGGTCATGCGGTGGTGGCGTGGTGTGGCGTGGTGTGGCGTGGCGTGGCGGTGGTGTGGCGTGGCGGTGTGTGGCTCGGCGGGATGGGTGGGCGTCAGTCGTCCGACGGGGCGGGTATGTACGGGGCGGTGGAGGGGAGTCCGAGGTCGGAGGGGAGCAGGGAGGCGATCCAGCAGTCGCGTCGTACGCCCTTGTTGTCCATGGCTGAGCGCAGGGTGCCCTCCGGGGTGAAGCCGGCGTGCTCCGCCACCGCGCGGGAGGGGGCGTTGCCGACTTCCGCCCGCCATTCGACGCGGTCGACGGAGAGGGTGGTGAAGGCCCAGTGGGCGGCGGTGCGGGTGGCCTCGGCGGTGTAGCCGCGGCCTCGGTGTTCCTTGACGGCCCAGAAGCCGATCTCGGCGGTGCCCGGGGAGCGCATGGTGAGGCTGAGGACGCCGGTGAGGGCTCCGTCGGGGAGGAAGACGCCGAAGGTGAACATCGCGCCGGTCGTCCAGCCCTCCGGTGCGATGAGCTCGATGAAGCTTCGCGCGTGTTCGGGGAGGTAGGGGGACGGGATCGTCGTCCAACGCTGGATGTCGGGGTCCTGGGCCGCCGTGTGGACGGCTTCGGTGTCCTGGGGCCCGAGGGGGCGCAGGACGAGGCGGGCGCTGGTGAGGGTGACGGGCGGGTGCTCCATCGGCCGATTCTGCTGGGAGGGCGCGAAGGGCGCCATCGGTTTGCCTGGCGTGAGCGTGTGATCACAATTCGCGCACTTCGTCGGGCGGACGCGGCACCATCGGCGGCGCCCGGCCGTTGTCCTCTTCGAAGAAGATTTGGGTGAAGCTGCGCAGCGGTTGCAGTCGTCGTCACGGCAGGCCTCCCGGCGTGGTGGGGTCCTCGCATACGATGGCCGTTGCTCAGTGAGTCAAATGGAAACCGTCCGTCCTAGGCCCGACCGGCAAGGAGACCAACCCCCGTGTCCGTCCTCTCGAAGATCATGCGTGCAGGCGAAGGCAAGATCCTGCGCAAGCTGCACCGCATCGCGGACCAGGTCAACTCCATCGAAGAGGACTTCGTCGACCTCTCCGACGCCGAGCTGCGGGCCCTCACCGAGGAGTACAAGCAGCGGTACGCCGACGGTGAGAGCCTGGACGACCTGCTGCCCGAGGCGTTCGCCACCGTGCGTGAGGCCGCGAAGCGCGTCCTGGGTCAGCGTCACTACGACGTGCAGATCATGGGCGGCGCGGCCCTGCACCTCGGCTATGTGGCGGAGATGAAGACCGGTGAGGGCAAGACCCTCGTCGGCACGCTGCCCGCGTATCTGAACGCGCTGTCCGACAAGGGCGTCCACCTGATCACGGTGAACGACTACCTGGCCGAGCGCGACTCCGAGATGATGGGCCGCGTCCACAAGTTCCTGGGTCTCGAGGTCGGCTGCATCCTGGCCAACATGACGCCGGCCCAGCGGCGCGAGCAGTACGCGTGCGACATCACCTACGGCACGAACAACGAGTTCGGCTTCGACTACCTGCGCGACAACATGGCGTGGGCGCAGGACGAGCTGGTCCAGCGCGGCCACAACTTCGCCATCGTGGACGAGGTCGACTCCATCCTGGTCGACGAGGCGCGCACGCCGCTGATCATCTCCGGTCCGGCCGACCAGGCCACCAAGTGGTACGGGGACTTCGCGAAGCTGGTGACCCGCCTGAAGAAGGGCGAGGCGGGCAACCCGCTCAAGGGCATCGAGGAGACCGGCGACTACGAGGTCGACGAGAAGAAGCGCACGGTCGCCATCCACGAGAGCGGTGTCAGCAAGGTCGAGGACTGGCTGGGCATCGACAACCTCTACGAGTCGGTGAACACGCCTCTGGTGGGCTACCTGAACAACGCCATCAAGGCGAAGGAGCTCTTCAAGAAGGACAAGGACTACGTCGTCATGGACGGCGAAGTCATGATCGTCGACGAGCACACCGGTCGTATCCTGGCCGGTCGCCGCTACAACGAGGGCATGCACCAGGCGATCGAGGCGAAGGAAGGGGTGGACATCAAGGACGAGAACCAGACGCTCGCGACGATCACCCTGCAGAACTTCTTCCGTCTCTACAAGCGCCACAACCACGACGGCAAGGAACAGCCCGGTCTGTGCGGCATGACCGGTACGGCGATGACCGAGGCCGCCGAGTTCCACCAGATCTACAAGCTCGGCGTGGTGCCGATCCCGACGAACCGGCCGATGGTCCGCAAGGACCAGTCGGACCTGATCTACCGCACCGAGGTCGCGAAGTTCGAGGCGGTCGTCGACGACATCGCCGAGAAGCACGAGAAGGGTCAGCCGATCCTCGTCGGCACGACGTCGGTCGAGAAGTCCGAGTACCTGTCGCAGCAGCTGTCCAAGCGGGGCATCCAGCACGAGGTGCTGAACGCCAAGCACCACGAGCGTGAGGCGTCGATCGTCGCCCAGGCCGGCCGTCGGGGCGCGGTCACGGTGGCGACGAACATGGCCGGCCGTGGCACGGACATCAAGCTCGGCGGCAACCCCGACGACCTCGCCGAGGCGGAGCTGCGTCAGCGCGGCCTCGACCCGGAGGAGCACATCGAGGAGTGGGCGGCCGCGCTGCCGGCCGCTCTGGAGAAGGCCGAGAAGGCGGTGAAGGCCGAGTTCGACGAGGTCAAGGAGCTGGGCGGCCTCTATGTGCTCGGCACCGAGCGGCACGAGTCGCGTCGTATCGACAACCAGCTGCGCGGTCGTTCCGGCCGTCAGGGCGACCCGGGCGAGTCCCGGTTCTACCTGTCGCTGGGCGACGACCTGATGCGGCTGTTCAAGGCGCAGATGGTCGAGCGCGTGATGTCGATGGCGAACGTGCCGGACGACGTGCCGATCGAGAACAAGATGGTCACGCGCGCGATCGCGTCCGCGCAGTCGCAGGTGGAGCAGCAGAACTTCGAGACGCGTAAGAACGTCCTGAAGTACGACGAGGTGCTCAACCGTCAGCGTGAGGTCATCTACGGCGAGCGGCGTCGTGTGCTGGAGGGTGAGGACCTGCAGGAGCAGATCCACCACTTCATGGACGACACGATCGACGCGTACGTCGGCGCGGAGACCGCCGAGGGCTTCCCGGAGGACTGGGACCTGGACCGGCTGTGGGGCGCCTTCAAGCAGCTCTACCCGGTGAAGGTGACGGTGGAGGAGCTGGAGGAGGCGGCCGGCGACCGGGCGGGTCTGACGGCCGAGTTCATCTCCGAGTCCATCAAGGACGACATCCGCGAGCAGTACGAGTCGCGTGAGTCGCAGCTCGGCTCGGAGATCATGCGTGAGCTGGAGCGCCGGGTCGTGCTGTCGGTCCTGGACCGCAAGTGGCGTGAGCACCTCTACGAGATGGACTACCTCCAGGAGGGCATCGGTCTGCGCGCGATGGCGCAGAAGGATCCGCTGGTGGAGTACCAGCGCGAGGGCTTCGACATGTTCTCCGCGATGATGGACGGCATCAAGGAGGAGTCCGTCGGCTACCTGTTCAACCTGGAGGTCCAGGTCGAGCAGCAGGTCGAGGAGGTCCCGGTGGAGGACACGTCGGCCGACAAGGACAAGCAGGACGTGGTGCCGGCGCAGGCGGGTTCGCGTCCGGAGATCCGTGCGAAGGGCCTGGACGCTCCGCAGCGTCGTCAGCTGCACTTCTCGGCGCCCACGGTGGACGGCGAGGGCGGCACGATCGAGGGTGACTTCGACAGTGACGACGACGAGCCGGTCCGTTCCGCGGCCGACGGTCTCACGCGCGCGGAGCGCCGCAAGCAGGCGAAGGCCGGGCGGCGCCGCAAGAAGTAGTCGGGTGCGCGGTCGCTGCGGCGGCTGTGCGACGGCTTGAGGGCCGGGTCACCTGCGGGTGGCCCGGCCCTTCCGTGCGTGGAGGGCCGTGTGTCCGCCGGGCGGGGTCGGGACTGGGGCCGGGCCGGGGCCGTTTCAGCCGTCGTGGGCGGGAGGCCTGCGGGGGCCGCCGAGTTCCACGGCGGTGCAGCGCCAGCGGCGGTCCGTGCCGAGTTCCAGGCGGAAGGCCATCGCGCGCAGTCGGTCGCCGGCGCCGATGCGGGCGAAGGCCTCGATGGCGCCGGGGCGCGGGACGTAGTAGCCGATGTCGCGGACGACGGCACGGGCGCCGTGAGCGGTGCGCAGGGGGCCGCGTTCGGCGAGGTGGGCGAGGTCGTCGTAGGCCCGGCCGAGGGTGTGCCGGAGCATGAAGTGGACGGGGCGGCGGCCGGTCAGGACGGCGAGGAGGCGGTCCGCGAACAGGTCGGTGGGGCGGGGCTGGGCGAGAGGGCGGCGCGGGGCCTGGGAAGGGGCCGTGGGGGAGTCGTGGGCGGTGTGCGGAGCGGGCGGGCGGTGGCCGGCCGGGGTGCGGGGCGGGGCGGTGTGCGGGGCGCCGCCGTCGGTGGTGCGGGGCGGGGCGCCGGCGGGGCGGCGGGTGTCGCGGCGGCCGGGAGGACGGGCGCCGGGAGGACGGGCGCCGGGAGGGCGCGAGCCGCTTGGGCGGGCGCCGGGGTGATGCGGCGTCCTCGTCATGACCTTGTCCATGGGGGTCCCCGTTCGCTGGGCTCTTGGAGCTCTGCTTCTACCGAGCGGTAACTTGCCGCTGTGGATCTTGTACGGGGTCGTGGCCGGCGGAGGCAAGGAAGCGGCGGGGTGGGCGTGAGGGGCTGGAAGGTTCACCTATCAGGGGTGCGGCAGGACGTCCGGGGCCCGGTGTCACGGGCCGGGACCGGGTGAGATGCGTGGTGCGGGGTTGACGCTCGGAGGGGTGTGGGCAGGGACTCGAAAGGGGACGCCCGCACGTATCCTGAAGGCCCTCCGGAAGGTGCGGAACCGTGCTGCCCGGGGCACCGAGTCCGAACCGGCGATCCGAGCCGGCGACCACGAGAAGAGCGGCCAACCATGCGCGTCTACGTCCCCCTGACCCTCCCCGGCCTCGCCGAGGCGCACAAGACGGGTGAGCTGGGAGCCGGGCCGCTCGTCGCGTACGCCGTCACGCCCGCGTTGCGCGAGTGGTACCTCTCCGACGACACCGAGGAACTGGAGTACGCGGCGCTCGGCAGGGCGGCGCTCGCCTCGCTGCGGCTCCTGGACGCGGACCCGGGTGCGCCGCGGCGGCGGGTCGTGGTCGCCGTCGACGTGCCGGACCGGATGACCGTCGTCGGACCCCGGCGCGGGTTCGGGCACGGGTCGGAGCACGGGCTCGGCCGGGGCCCCGGGAGTGGGGCCGACCCGGACGCGTCGAGCGCGTCGGACGCGCCTGGCGAGGTGCGGGTGAGCGGCGTCGTGCGGCTGGCCAAGGCGGCCGCGGTCCACGTCGACGCCCCGGAGGCGGAGGGGGACGTGACAGCGGCCGCGCGGGCGCTCGCCGCGGCGGACGGAGGGGACGACGACGCGCAGGCCGTCGTGGACGGGGCCGAGGACCACGAGCTGCTCTGGTTCGCCCCGCAGGAGGTCGCGACCCTCCTGGGGTCCGGAGCCTGAGCGCGCGCCGCCCCGGAGCACCCCGGCCCGCCCGGGCCTGCGCGGTCCCGGCTCGCTCGGAGGGGCGGGGCCCATTTGGCTGTCGGTGGCGGCGGGTACTTTTGCAGACATGGGGAAGCAGCAAGCGGCGCACATCGTCTGGGACTGGAACGGAACGCTGTTCCACGACAACGACGCGATCATCGGGGCGACGAACGCGGCGTTCGTCGAGTTGGGGCTCGAGCCGATCACGCTGGAGCAGTACCGGGCGCTGTACTGCGTGCCGGTGCCGAAGTTCTACGAGCGGCTGATGGGCAGGCTGCCCACCGACGCCGAGTGGGAGCTGATGGACGGGGTCTTCCACCGGTACTACGCCGAGCACCGGGTGCGGTGCGGTCTCACCGAGGGCGCGGCGGAGCTGCTCGCGGGGTGGCGGTCGGCGGGACACAGCCAGTCCCTGTTGAGCATGTACGTTCACGACGAACTCGTGCCGCTGGTCCGGGGGTTCGGGATCGAGCCGCACTTCGTCCGGGTCGACGGGCGGATCGGCCCCTCCGGGGGCAGTAAGGCCGAGCACATGGTGCGGCATCTGGCGGCGCTCGCCGGCGTGGAGCCGACGCGCACGGTGGTGATCGGGGACGCGGCCGACGACGCGGTGGCCGCGCTGCACGCGGGGGCGAAGGCCGTGCTGTACACGGGCGGGTCGCACAGCCGGGCCAGCCTGGAGGGGGTCGGGGCGCCGGTGGTGGACACGCTGGCGGAGGCGGTGGAGATGGCGGGGCGTATCGCCGCGTAGGCCTCCGGCGGTGGGGCGGGGCTCGTGGGGTGCTCGGGTGGGGGCGTGGTGTTCCTCGACCGGGGCCCGGCCGGGGCGGGGTGGGTGTGGGGCTGCTGGTTCTGTGCAGAACGTCAAAGTTCTGGTCCCAGTTTTGTACACATACGGCTCATGACGGGGGCCCCGTGGGGAGCGATAGCCTTGGTGGCGTGATCAGCGCGATATCTCGCGGGGGCGCTGTTGCCCCTGCCCTGCGCCCGGTGTGTGCGGACCATCTCCGCGACCGGGCGGCGGTCGCTGGTCGGCGCGGGCGGGACAGGGGCGCGAGGCGCCCCGGGACGCCGTACACACCCGGTGGGAAAAGCGTGACGTGGAGAGCAGCGTCACACGCCGGAGTGATGTCGAGAATGGCCGATAACCCCCCGCTCATCTCACCTTGCGGCATAGCGTCGGAGCAGACCGGAGACCCCGGCCCGTGGCGTCGAGCCGCAGGGGAAGAGCCCGTACTTCCTTCTACGTCACGCAACGGCGCGCGACAGGAGTCAGAGGACAATGCAGACCAAGCTGGACGAAGCCAAGGCCGAGCTGCTCGACAGGGCGGCGCGGGTCGCTGAGAACAGCCCGGTCGGGGGGCATCTACCGACTGGGACGACGGGCGAGGGCACTCCGGGCACCCCGGACCACGCCGCTCTGCTCGCGTTCCTCCAGCGCTACTACCTGCACACCGCCCAGGAGGACCTGAGCGACCGCGACCCGGTCGACGTCTTCGGGGCGGCGCTCTCCCACTACCGGCTGGCCGAGAACCGGCCGCAGGGCACCGCGAACGTGCGGGTGCACACGCCCACCGTGGAGGAGAACGGCTGGACGTGCAGCCACTCCGTCGTCGAGGTGGTCACCGACGACATGCCGTTCCTGGTCGACTCCGTCACCAACGAGCTGACCCGGCAGGGGCGGGGCATCCACCTGGTCATCCACCCGCAGGTCATGGTGCGGCGCGATGTGACCGGCAAGCTCATCGAGGTGCTGAGCGTCCCGCCGGCCGCCGGGAAGCTCCCGCACGACGGGCATGTCGAGTCCTGGATCCACGTCGAGATCGACCGTGAGACGGACCGTGCCGACCTCAAGCAGATCACCGCCGATCTGCTGCGCGTCCTGTCGGACGTCCGGGAGGCCGTCGAGGACTGGGAGAAGATGCGGGAGACGGCGCTGCGCGTCGCCGACGCGCTCCCCGAGGAGGACGTTCCCGGCGATCTGGCGCGGCCCGAGGTCGACGAGGCCCGCGAGCTGCTGCGCTGGCTGGCCGCCGACCACTTCACGTTCCTCGGCTACCGGGAGTACCAGCTGCGGGGGGACGACTCGCTGGCCGCCGTCCCCGGGACCGGGCTCGGCATCCTGCGCTCCGACCCGCATCACGCCGACGGTGACGACCATCCCGTCAGCCCGTCCTTCGAGCGGCTGCCGGCCGACGCCCGGGCCAAGGCGCGGGAGCACAAGCTGCTGGTGCTGACCAAGGCGAACAGCCGGGCCACCGTGCACCGCCCCTCCTACCTCGACTACGTCGGTGTGAAGAAGTTCGACGAGGCGGGCAACGTCATCGGCGAGCGGCGCTTCCTCGGGCTGTTCTCCTCCGCCGCCTACACCGAGTCGGTGTCGCGGGTGCCGGTCGTGCGGCGCAAGGTCGCGGCCGTGCTGGAGGGCGCCGGCTTCTCGCCCAACAGCCACGACGGACGCGACCTGCTCCAGATCATGGAGACCTACCCGCGCGACGAGATCTTCCAGACGCCGGTGGACGAGCTGCGGTCCATCGTCACCAGCGTCCTCTACCTGCAGGAGCGGCGGCGGCTGCGGCTCTACCTGCGCCAGGACGAGTACGGGCGCTACTACTCGGCGCTGGTCTACCTGCCCCGCGACCGGTACACGACGGGCGTGCGGCTGCGGATCATCGACATCCTCAAGGAGGAGCTGGGCGGGACGAGCGTCGACTTCACCGCCTGGAACACCGAGTCGATCCTGTCCCGGCTGCACTTCGTGGTCCGCGTCCCGCAGGGCACGGAGCTGCCGGAGCTGTCTGACGCCGACAAGGAACGCATCGAGGCACGGCTGGTCGAGGCGGCGCGCTCCTGGGCGGACGCCTTCCAGGAGGCGCTCACCGCCGAACTCGGTGAGGAGAAGGCCGCGGAGCTGCTGCGGCGCTACAGTCACGCCTTCCCCGAGGGCTACAAGGCCGACCACACCCCGCGCGCCGCGGTCGCCGACCTCGTCCACCTGGAGCGGCTGACCGAGGAGCGCGACTTCTCGCTGAGCCTGTACGAGCCGGTGGGCGCCGCGCCCGGCGAGCGCCGCTTCAAGATCTACCGCAAGGGTGACGCGATCTCCCTGTCGGCGGTGCTGCCGGTGCTGAGCCGGCTCGGCGTCGAGGTGATCGACGAGCGGCCGTACGAACTGCGCTGCGCGGACCGCACGCACGCCTGGATCTACGACTTCGGTCTGCGCATCCCCAAGGCGCTGGCCGGCCCCGGCGGCGACTTCCTCGGCGACGACGGGCGTGAGCGGTTCCAGGAGGCGTTCTCGGCGACCTGGACGGGCCACGCGGAGAACGACGGGTTCAACGCGCTGGTGCTGGGCGCGGGCCTGAGCTGGCGGCAGGCGGTGGTGCTGCGCGCGTACGCCAAGTACCTGCGGCAGGCCGGGGCGACGTTCAGCCAGGACTACATGGAGGACACCCTCCGCACCAACGTGCACACCACCCGGCTGCTGGTGTCGCTGTTCGAGGCGCGGATGTCGCCCGACCGGCAGCGCGCCGGGCTCGAGATCGTCGACGCCCTGCTCGAGGAGCTCGACGCGGCGCTCGACCAGGTGGCCTCGCTGGACGAGGACCGCATCCTGCGGTCGTTCCTGACCGTCATCAAGGCGACCCTGCGCACCAACTTCTTCCAGCAGCGCGCCGACGGCCGGCCGCACGACTACGTGTCGATGAAGTTCGACCCGCAGGCCATCCCGGATCTGCCGGCGCCGAGGCCCGCGTTCGAGATCTGGGTGTACTCGCCGCAGGTGGAGGGCGTGCATCTGCGGTTCGGGAAGGTCGCGCGCGGTGGTCTGCGCTGGTCCGACCGGCGTGAGGACTTCCGTACCGAGGTGCTCGGGCTGGTGAAGGCGCAGATGGTGAAGAACACCGTCATCGTGCCGGTGGGCGCCAAGGGCGGGTTCGTCGCCAAGCAGCTGCCCGATCCGGCCGTGGACCGTGACGCGTGGCTCGCCGAGGGCATCTCCAGCTACAAGACGTTCATCTCGGCGCTGCTCGACATCACCGACAACATGGTCGGCGGCGAGGTCGTGCCGCCGGCCGACGTCGTGCGGCACGACGAGGACGACACCTACCTGGTGGTCGCCGCCGACAAGGGCACGGCGACGTTCTCCGACATCGCCAACCAGGTCGCCGAGTCGTACGACTTCTGGCTCGGGGACGCCTTCGCCTCCGGAGGCTCGGCCGGTTACGACCACAAGGGCATGGGCATCACGGCCCGTGGCGCCTGGGAGTCCGTGAAGCGGCACTTCCGGGAGCTGGGCGTGGACACCCAGACCGAGGACTTCACGGTCGTCGGCATCGGTGACATGTCCGGTGACGTGTTCGGCAACGGGATGCTGCTCAGCGAGCACATCCGGCTGGTCGCCGCCTTCGACCACCGGCACATCTTCATCGACCCGCAGCCGGAGGCGGCGACCTCGTACGCCGAGCGCCGCCGGCTGTTCGAACTGCCGCGTTCCAGCTGGGCCGACTACAACGCCGAACTGCTCTCCGCGGGCGGCGGGATCTTCCCCCGTACCGCCAAGGCGATCCCGGTCAACTCGCACATCCGGGAGGCCCTCGGCATCGACGCGGGCGTCACCAAGCTGACCCCGGCCGACCTGATGAAGGCGATCCTGCGGGCGCCGGTGGACCTGCTGTGGAACGGCGGCATCGGCACGTACGTGAAGTCCGCCGCGGAGTCGAACGCGGACGTCGGCGACAAGGCCAACGACCCGATCCGGGTGGACGGCGCCGACCTGCGCGTCAAGGTCGTCGGCGAGGGCGGCAACCTGGGTCTGACCCAGCTGGGCCGGATCGAGTTCGCGCTGCACGGCGGACGCATCAACACGGACGCCATCGACAACAGCGCCGGCGTGGACACCTCCGACCACGAGGTGAACATCAAGATCCTGCTGAACGGCCTGGTCGGCGAGGGCGACATGACCGTCAAGCAGCGCAACAAGCTGCTCGCGGAGATGACCGACGAGGTCGGCGGGCTCGTCCTGCGCAACAACTACGCGCAGAACACGGCGATCGCCAACGCCCTCGCGCAGTCCAAGGACATGCTCCACGCCCAGCAGCGCTTCATGCGGCACCTGGTGCGGGAGGGGCATCTGGACCGGGCCCTGGAGTTCCTGCCCACCGACCGGCAGATCCGTGAGCGTCTCGGCGCCGGCCAGGGTCTGACCAGTCCGGAGACGGCCGTCCTGCTGGCGTACACCAAGATCACGGTGTCGGACGAGCTGCTGCACACCTCGCTGCCCGACGACCCGTATCTGCGGTCGCTGTTGCACGCGTACTTCCCGACGGCGTTGCGCGAGCGGTTCCCCGAGGGCGTCGACAGTCACCCGCTGCGCCGTGAGATCACCACGACCGTCCTCGTCAACGACACGGTCAACACGGGAGGTACGACGTATCTGCACCGGCTGCGCGAGGAGACGGGCGCTTCGCTGGAGGAGATCGTGCGGGCCCAGACCGTGGCCCGGGCGATCTTCAGCTCGGCGTCGGTGTGGGACGCGGTGGAGGAGCTCGACAACCGGGTCGAGGCAGAGGTGCAGACCCGGATCCGGCTGCACTCGCGGCGGCTCGTCGAGCGCGGCACCCGCTGGCTGCTGAACAACCGGCCGCAGCCGCTGCAGCTCGCCGAGACGGTCGACTTCTTCGCCGAGCGCGTCGAGCAGGTGTGGTCGCAGCTGACGAAGCTGCTGCGGGGCGCGGACCTGGAGTGGTGGCAGCGCATCCACGACGAGCTGACCGCGTCCGGTGTCCCGGACGAACTGGCGACGCGGGTGGCCGGGTTCTCCTCGGCGTTCCCCGCGCTGGACATCGTGTCGGTGGCCGACCGCATGGGCAAGGACCCGCTGGACGTCGCCGAGGTGTACTACGACCTCGCCGACCGTCTGCAGATCAGCCGGCTGATGGACCGGATCATCGAGCTGCCGCGCGCCGATCGCTGGCAGTCGATGGCCCGCGCCTCGATCCGCGAGGACCTGTACGCGGCGCACGCGGCGCTGACCGCGGACGTCCTGGCGGTCGGCAACGGGACGTCGACGCCCGCGCAGCGGTTCACGGCGTGGGAGGAGAAGAACGCGGCGATCCTGGGCCGGGCCCGCACCACGCTGGAGGAGATCCAGAGTTCGGAGACGTTCGACCTGGCCAACCTGTCGGTGGCCATGCGGACGATGCGCACCTTGCTGCGGACGCACTCGTAGGCGGTGAGCGGCACGCCGTAGGCATGCGGGAAGGGCGCCTCCGAGTCGATCGGGGGCGCCCTTCCCGCATGTCGTGCGAAGCGGCCTGCGGTTACTTCGCCGCGGGCTTCTTCTTGCCGTCCCCGGTGAAGGCCTCGTACGCCTTGATGACGTCCTCCGCGGGCCCGTCCATGCGCAGCTCGCCGCGCTCCAGCCACAGGGCCCGTTCGCAGGTCTCCAGGATCGAGCTGTTGCTGTGGCTGACCAGGAACACCGTGCCGGCGTGCTCGCGCATCTGGCGGATGCGCTCCGCGGAGCGGCCGCGGAACTTGGCGTCGCCGGTGGACAGCGCCTCGTCGATGAGCAGGACGTCGTGGTCCTTGGCGGCGGCGATGGAGAACCGCAGCCGGGCGCCCATGCCGGAGGAGTACGTGCGCATCGGCAGGGAGATGAAGTCGCCCTTCTCGTTGATGCCGGAGAAGTCGACGATCTCCTGGTAGCGCGCCTTGATCTGTTCGCGCGTCATGCCCATGGCCAGGCCGCCGAGGTAGACGTTGCGCTCGCCGGTCAGGTCGCTCATCAGGGCCGCGTTGACGCCGAGGAGGGAGGGCTGGCCGTCCGTGTAGATCCGGCCGCGCTCCACCGGGAGCAGGCCGGCGATCGCCTTGAGCAGGGTGGACTTGCCGGAGCCGTTGGTGCCGATCAGGCCGATGGCCTCGCCCTTGTAGGCGACGAAGGAGACGTTCTTCACGGCGTGCACGGTGCGCACGCCGGCCGCCTTGTCGGCCTGCTTGCGGCGCACGATGCGGTTGAGGGCGGCCGTCGCGCTGCCCTTGCCGCCGACCGTGCCGTTGACCCGGTAGACGATGTCGACGCTGTCGGCGATGACCGTGGGGGTGCGCTCGTCGGCGACGGCCTCGGAGGTCCGCTCGTCGGCGGGGTCGCGGGTGTCGGTGCGGTTTGCGATGTCAGCCACGTCCGTACGTCTCCTCGGCCTTCCAGAAGTAGATGAACCCGCCGACGCCGGCGACCAGCGCCCAGCCGGTGGCGACCAGCCACACGTGCGGCGGCAGCTGGCTCGCGTGGAAGGTGTCGATCAGCGCGAAGCGCATCAGGTCGATGTAGACGGCGGCGGGGTTGGCCCGCAGCAGGTCGGCGGCCCAGGCCGGCATGCCGTGGTGGGCCTTGACCAGGTTGTCGAGGCTCCACATCACGCCGGACATGTACATCCAGGTGCGCAGGACGAACGGCATGAGCTGCGCGATGTCCGGCGTCTTGGCGCCCAGCCGGGCCAGGACCATGGAGACGCCGGCGTTGAACACGAACTGGAGCGCGAGGGCCGGGATGACCAGGAACCAGGAGAAGGCCGGCGGGACGCCGACGCCGAGCAGGATGAACACCAGGGCGGCCATCGAGAACAGCAGCTGCTGCAGTTGTTGCAGGCAGAACGAGATCGGCAGCGCGGCCCGCGGGAAGTGCAGGGCGCGCACCAGGCCGATGTTGCCGGAGATGGCGCGGGTGCCGGTCATGATCGAGGTCTGGGTGAACGTCCAGACGAACACGCCGGTGACCAGGAACGGGATGAAGTCCGCCACGCCCCGCTTGGTGTTCAGCAGCACACCGAAGATGAAGTAGTAGACCGCCGCGTTCAGCAGGGGGGTCATCACCTGCCAGACCTGGCCCAGCTTGGCCTGGCTGTAGGTGGTGGTGAGCTTGGCGGTGGCGAACGCGGTGATGAAGTGACGGCGCGCCCACAGCTGGCGGATGTACTCCGGCAGCGTGGGCCGGGCGCCACTGACCGTGAGGCCGTGTCGGGCCGCCAGGGCCGCGAGGTCGCCGTGGGGCGCGGCCTCCGTGCGGGGCGGTGTGTGGAGGACCTGACTCACATCCGCTGCTTTCACTCGGGGAGGGGGGCTCGGGCGGCGGCGCTCCCGCAGTCGTCCGATCGTTTCCTTACGCTTTTCTTCACGTTTTCTTACGTCGGGACGGGACCGTATCGTCGCAACGTGAGAGTAGGCCGATTGGACGTCGGAACGCAACCGTTTCGTCGTAACGCCCTATGCTGGTCGCATGACGACGAACGCGACGAACGCCGACGGACCTGGGGCGCGCCCGCGCCGCCGGGCGCCCGCGGGCGCGGCCGTGCTCCGGGAGGATGTGACGGAAGCCATCCGGGCAGCCGTCTTCGAGGAGTTGGCGTCCGTCGGGTACGCCCGGATGTCCATCGAGGGCATCGCCCGCCGGGCCGGTGTGGGCAAGACCGCGGTCTACCGGCGCTGGCGTTCCAAACTGCACCTGGTCCTCGACATCGTCTCGGTGATCGCCGTGCAGGGCCTGCCGGCCCCGGAGACGGGCAGCCTCGAGGGCGACCTGCGCATGCTGTACGAGGTGACCTCCCGGGCGCTGCGCCACCCGGTGGCCTCGCAGATCATTCCCGACCTGCAGGCCGAGGCGGCCCGCAACCCCGACATCGCCGAGGCCCTGCAGAAGGCGCTGAAGGAGGGGCAGGAGGGCGTCGCACTGAAGATCGTGGCGGCGGCGGCGGGGCGCGGTGAGATCCGTGCCGGGCTGAACGAGGAGCTGGCGCTCGACCTGATCTCGGGCCCGCTCTACTGGCGTTCGGTGGTGATCCGCAGCCCGAAGCTGCCCAAGGGGTACCTGGGGTCGCTGGCCCGGGCGACCGCCGAGGCGATCAAGGCGCTGTGACGGCGCTGTGACGCCGGGGCGGCACGGCCCCTGCCTCCGGCCCCCTGCCTCCGGCCCCGGAGCCCGGTGGGTCAGCACCGTCCGCAGGGGCCGTCCGTGCGGGCCGTCGGGGCTGTCCGGGCCGTCGGGGCTGTCCGTCGGGGCCGTCCGGCCGGAGGACGTGCCGGGCCGGGGGCCTGCTCACAGGGCTGCCGGGGTCCGTCCGGCGGGGGTGACCCGGCGGGGGAGTCCCGAACCGGGGAGGTGGCCGGGGCGGGGGCGCGGCCGGGTGGAGCGCCACAGGCGGGCGAAGGACAGGGCGGCGGCCGCGGTCAGCAGGCCGTTGCGTGTCAGCAGCAGCGCCGTGCCCGTCCAGGTGCAGCCGGTGACCTCCGCGTAGTGCAGGGGGTAGATCGCCGAGGTGACGGCGGCCGCGGCCAGCAGCAGTACGGCCGTCGGGCGCTGGACGGTGTGCCGTGACGTCAGGCAGACGGCGGCCAGGCCCAGCAGCCAGACCAGGTACTGCGGACTGATCACCCGGCTCGTCACGGTGAGCAGCAGGACGGCGCTCAGCGCGGCGTCGAAGGGCGTGGCCTCGGTCCAGCGGCGGGCCCCGAACCGCCACAGCGACAACAGGGCGAACGCGAGGACGGTGAGCGCGAGACAGGCGTGCGCGAGGGTGGAGACGTACGGCCCGACGAACTCCATCGCGCCGTACCGGTAGCGGACCGTGCCCGGCCACCCGGCGTGCGAGGCGACGGAGAGCAGCGTGCCGCCGAGGGACTCGATCTGCACGCCCCGTGCGCCCTGCTGCAGCAGGAACGCGAGCGGGTCGCGGAACGCCAGCGCGAGCAGCGCGAGCGTCGCGGCGGCCGTCGCCGCGGCCGTCCGCCACGCCGACCCGGTGTGCCGCCCCGGGGGGACGCCCAGCAACGCCAGCGCCGGCCACGCCTTCACCAGCGCTCCCAGCGCCGCGAACGCCCCGCATGCGCGCGCGGACCGCTTCAGCGTCAGCAGGGAGAGCACGGCGAGGGCCGTCGCCTGCACGTCGTAGCGCACGAGCGGCACATGCAGCAGCAGCGGCAGTCCGCACGTCCACAGGTGGGCCCCGAGTGGGGAACGGCCGGGGCGGGCCCCCGCGCGGGCCAGCGCCAGCGCGGTCACCGCGTCGGCGGCCAGGGCGAGGGCGACGAACCCCTGGAAGTACGTCAGGCCGGGCAGCAGCGCGGGCGACAGCAGGACCGGGCCGGCGCCGGGCGGGTACTGCCACAGCGGGTCGTGCGCAGGGAAGGCGCCGTGCGTGAGGACGCCGTACCAGTGGTGGTACAGCCCCCACACCTCCCGTGCGACCCGGAAGCCTCCCCAGGAGGGCCGGGCGCTGTGGGCGAGCAGCCACAGCGTCAGCGCGCGGGTGGCGAGCCAGCCGACGGTGATCGCCAGGAGGTGACGCTTCGTCGAGGTGTCCATCACGCCGGATGGTAATCATGATGGATATCGCTTTTGGTCTAATTTGCACCTCATGTGATGGTCGGTCCCCGTGATGGACGCAACCGCCGCGCAGAATCGGCCCGTGGTGTGCGCACGCTCGCGGCCGACGCGCCGAACCGGGGCCCTGGCAGTCGCCGTCCCGGCGGCCGTCATGCTCGCGGTCGGTCTGTGGGGACTCGACCGCGGCGGCATGTGGCGCGACGAGGCCGTCACCTTCCAGGTCGCCCGGCGGACCGTGCCGCAGATCTGGCGGCTGCTGCACGGGGTGGACGCGGTGCACGGCCTGTACTACCTCGTCATGCACGCCGTCCTCGCCGCCGCGCCCGGAGAGGTCGTCCTGCGGCTGCCGTCCGTGTGCGCGGCGGCCGCCGCCGCGGGCCTGGTCGCCGCGCTCGGGGTGCGGCTGGCCCGGCCCCGGGTCGGCCTGTGGGCGGGCCTGCTGTACGCGGTGACCCCGCTCGCCGGTCACTACGCACAGGAGGGCCGCTCGTACGCGCTGGTCGCGGCGGGCGCGGCCGGGGCGACGCTGCTGCTGGCGCGGGCGCTGGACGGCGGGTCCGGGCGTGCGCGGCCGACGCCGGGCGGCGGGGCGCCGCGGGTGTGGTGGGCGTACGCAGGCGTCGTCGCCGTGACGTGTCTGCTGCACGAGCTGGCGGTGCTCGTGCTGTGCGCCCACGCGCTCACGCTGGCCCTGCTGCGGTCGCCGCGGGCGGTGTGGCGGCGCTGGGTGCTCTCGGCCGGCGCGGCGGTCGCCGTGCTGCTGCCGCTGGCCCTGGAGTCGCGGAGGCAGTCCCGTCAGGTGGAGTGGCTGCCGGTGCCGGACTGGGGCAGCGCCGAACGGCTGCTGCGCGGTTTCACCGCCGGCCCGGAGGGCGCGGTGTTCTGGGGGTGCGTGACCCTGATGGCGGTGGGGCTGCTGTCCGGGCGGACGGCGGCCGTCATGGCGCCGGTGATGCTGGCGCCGCCGGCGGTCCTGATGCTGTTCTCCCGGTTCATGCCGCTCTACCACGAGCGGTACGTGCTGTACGCGCTGGCGGGGGCGCCGCTGCTGGTCGCCGCCGGCGCCGATCTGGTGGTCGGCCGGCTGGCCGCCCTCGCCGGACGCCCCTCGCGCTCGCGTGCCGTCACCGCGGCCGGCGTGCTGGCGGTCGCGCTCGTCTTCGTCCAGCTGCTGCCGCTGCACCGGTACTACCGCACCCTCGCGCACCGCCCCGACAACCTCGCGGCCGTCTCCGCGCTGGCGGCCGGCGAGGTCCGCCCCGGCGACCCGGTGCTGTTCCTGCCGGCGCTCGGGCGGCGGGCGGCGCTCGCGTATCCGGAAGGGTTCCGCGGGGCGCGGGATCTGGCGCTGAAGGCGCCCGGAGCCCGGTCCGGCACGCTGTACGGCCGTGAGGTCGGCCCGCGCGAACTGCAGCGCAGGCTCGCCGCGGTGGACCGGCTGTGGGTGGTCGCCGAGCCGTGGGCGCTGCGCTCGCGGTGGTTCCCGGGCGACCCGACCGAACGGGTGAAGCTGGTGGCCGTGGAGGAGCGGTTCACTCCACGCTGGGAGCGTGAGCGCTCCGACGTGATCCTGCGCCTGTACGTCCGCCGCGGGCCGGGCGCGGCGTCGGCGGCCGGCTCCCCGCCGTCGGCGGGCGTCGTGGGGTCCGGTGGCCGGCGGTCTTGCGGCGTCGGGCGCTCGGCGGCGTCCGGCGTCGGGTTCCGGCCACGTCCTAGCGGTCTCCCGGCGTCGCGTCCTGGGCCGTCGCCGTGTCCAGGGCGGCGGTGAGCTCGTCCAGGCGGTTGCGCAGTTCGCCGATCTCGGTGAGGTCGAAGCCGGTGGCGGTGACGATCCTGCGCGGCACCTCCACGGCCCGGTCGCGCAGCGCGGCGCCCTCCTCGGTCAGCCGCACCTCCACCGAGCGCTCGTCGCGGGCGCTGCGCTCACGGCGTACCAGCCCCGCCGCCTCCAGGCGCTTGAGCAGCGGCGAGAGCGTGCCGGAGTCCAGGCGCAGGTGCTCGCCCAGCCGCTTGACGGGCAGCGTGCCCCGCTCCCAGAGGACCAGCATCACCAGGTACTGCGGGTAGGTGAGCCCGAGGTCCTTGAGGATCACGCGGTAGACGCCGTTGAAGGCGCGCGACGCGGCGTGCAGGGAGAAGCAGATCTGGCTGTCCAGGCGGAGCCAGTTCTCCGTGGCGTCGTCGTGGCCGGCGGGTGGCAGGGGGGCGGTCATGTCTCCAGGGTAGCGCTTACGCGCCATTTGGTTGTGCCCAATTGAATTGTGTGCTCTACTTCTCGGCGTGAGGCGGCCGGACCGGGCCGCCGGATCGACGAGAGGGATGGATTCCATGGACGCGCTCTACACCGCTGTCGCCACCGCCACCCACGGCCGCGAGGGCCGCGCCGTCTCCTCCGACGGCAAGATCGACCTGGCGCTGGCCATGCCCGCGGAGCTGGGCGGCAACGGACAGGGCACCAACCCGGAGCAGCTGTTCGCCGCCGGCTACGCCGCCTGCTTCGGCAGCGCCCTCGGCCTCGTCGGCCGTCAGGCGAAGGTGGACGTCAGCGACGCCGCCGTGACCGCCGAGGTCGGCATAGGCAAGGAGGGCGAGGGCTTCGCGCTCAAGGTGACCCTGCGCGTCGAGCTGCCCGAGACGGTGGACGAGGCGACCGGCCGCAAGCTCGTCGAGCAGGCCCACCAGGTCTGCCCCTACTCCAACGCCACCCGCGGCAACGTCCCGGTCGAGCTCGTCATCGAGTAGTCGCCAGGGGCCGCCGAGCAGCCCCCGGACGTCCCGTGGCCCCCGGGCGGAGCGCTCCCGCTCCTTCAGGGGGCCGCTCGCGTGCGGCGGGCGCGTGCGGCGGCCGTGCTCGGCGGGTGTGTCCGGCGCGCGTGCGGCCGCGCTACCAGCGACCCCCGGGCGCTGCCCCGACGTACGGCCCGCAGCACGCGACCGCCAGCGGAACCGCCGCGGTGAGCGCCCACCGGCCCCACACGGCGGCCCGCCGCTCGCGTTCCCAGCCGGCGACGATCGCCACCGCGCCGACGGCCGCCGCGACGCACGCGACCGGATCCGCCAGCAGGATCAGCGCGTACAGCGCGCCCAGCCACGCGTACCCCCAGCAACTCCTGAGGCCGCTCGGGCCGAGATAGCGGACCCGGCAGCGCACCGCCCCCGCGCGCGCGGCCGTGGACGCCCAGACCCAGAAGGCGAGCCCCACGGCGAGCGTCGAGGGGTCACCGAGGTCGCCGGCGGCCGCCGTCCAGCCGAGGTGACCGCGCCACACCAGGGCCATGGCGACCAGGCCCAGCGCCGCCGCCCAGGGCCGGCCCGTCAGCACGCGCGCGAAACGGCCGATGCCGGTCAACAGCACCAGCAGATGGAACGGACCCGCCGCCGCCGTACGGCTCAGCGGATCGTGCCAGTACGCGAGGGACATCGCCGTCCAGAGCAGGACGCCGGCGAACCGGTAGGGCGTCAGGGGCCAGGGGGTGCGGACAGTGGGGCGCATGCCACGCGCCTTCCCTCTCACGGTGCGTTGTTCTCGGCGGCTAGGCCGCACGGAGGACGTCCCCGTCCGCGGCGCCGGGCAGGCGCGTCCCCGCCGGGACGGAGTCCAGGCGCACGCCGGGCCCGGTGTCAGCGGAGTTGCGGCCGGCGCGCCGAGCGGTCGACGGCCTTCGGGATCCGGACGACCCCGCCCGCCTCCTGTCCGGCGCCGGCGCCGGCATCGTCACCTCCGCCGTCGGCCGTCGTCGCCTCCGGCGGCTCGCCGAGCAGGAACCGCCGGACGACGCGCTCCGCGGCCCGCCCGTCGTCGTACTCGCAGAAGCGCTCCCGGAACGCCGCGCGCAGCCGTGCCGACTCCTCGTCCCGCCAGGCGCCGGAGGTGAACGTCTTCGCCAGCTCCACGTCGGACCGGGTGACGTGTCCCGGCGGCTCGGCGGTGATGTCGAAGTAGGCGCCCCGGGTCGCGCGGAAGGCCGCCCAGTCGTCGGCGTGGATCACGATCGGCCGGTCCAGGACCGCGTAGTCGAACATCAGCGCCGAGTAGTCGGTGACCAGGGCGTCGGCGGCCAGCAGGACGTCCTCGACGTGCGGCTCGTCCGTGACGTCCGTCAGCGCGCCGCGCCGGTGCAGGTCGCGCAGGACCAGCGCCCGTTCGTGATGCCGGGCCAGGCTCGGGTGCAGGCGCACCAGCAGCCGGTGTCCGGGACCGAGGGACGCGGTCAGCGCCTCCAGGTCGACCCGCCAGACATGCCGGCCCCTGCGGTAGTCGCGCAGGGTCGGCGCGTAGAGGACGACCGTCTCCGAGGCGTCGACGCCGAGCCGTTCGCGCAGCCCGGCGCCGCGCCCGCCCCCGCCGTTCACCAGGACGTCGTTGCGCGGGCTGCCGCTGCGCAGCGACGCGAAGTGGCAGGGGTAGGCGCGCTGCCAGACCTCCTCGGAGTGCCGGTTCGCGACCAGGCTGACGTCCCACCGGTCGCTGCGCCGGAGCATGCCGCGCACGTTCGTGCCGTGCCGGGCGCCCGGCCGGTCCAGGAGGTCCAGCGCCATGTGCTTCAGCGGCGTGCCGCGATGGGTCTGCACATGCACCGAACCCGGCCGTTTGACCAGGTCGCCGGCCCAGTTGCAGTCGTTGAACCAGTGCGTGGCACGCGCCATCACCCGGTAGTAGCGCCAGGACCCCGTCGTGACGCACTCGACGCCCGGCGGCGCCTGGTCCAGCGCGTCGGGATGCACCACCCACACGCCCCGCACCTGCGGCGCCAGTTCCGCGGCCTTGGTGTGGATCGCCCGTGGGTCGCCGTTCACGGCGCGGCTGTGTCCCGCGGAGTACACGGCCAGCCGCGGGTCGAGCGGCCGCCGCAGCTGGAAGCGGTACCAGGACCGTTTGACATGCCGGGCGACCAGGGCGCGCAGCCGGTTCGCCGTGCGCGCGGCCGCCGTGCCGCCGCGCCGCCACAGGCCGAGACCGATCTGGGCGCGGTGGTGGGGGACGAGGGCCAGCAGCCGGATCTCCGCGCGGCGGCTGTCCGGCGGCGGCGTGAATCCCGGCGGCACGTGCCGCCGGTAGAAGGCCCGGATGCGCCGGTGGAACTCCTTGCGGTCGCCGCGCAGCACCCGTTCGGGGCGGGCCACGGTGAACAGCATGTGGTCCAGGGCCCGTTCGAACAGCAGCGGCCGCGCCCAGTCGAGACCCGGCCGTTCGGCGAGGAACGCGAACAGGCCCTCGTACTGCTCGAAGATGTCGAAGTGCCTGCGCCCGGGAGTGCGGGTGATCGCGCCCTGCCGTCGCTGCCGGTACTCGACGCCCACGCGGTCCAGACAGGCGATCCGCTCCGCGGTGACCATGGTCTGGTAGGTGACGGGCGCGTCCTCGTACAGCCCCGGCCGGTACCGGAAACCGTGTCCGAGGAAGAAGTCCCGGCGGTAGGCCTTGTTCCAGGCGACCAGGAACAGCCGCAGGTACTCGGGGGAGCGGCGGACGTCGAACGTGTCGGCGCCGGCCTGTTCGAGGAGGCCCGCCGCGTCGCTGCGGCCCGCGCGGCCCCACCAATGCGTGCGCACGTGGTCGAAGACCAGGATGTCGGGGTCGCGGGTCTCGTCGAGCCGGTCGGCGACTGCCCGCAGCAGCCCGGGCGTGTAGCGGTCGTCGCTGTCCAGGAACAGCACGTAGTCGCCGGTGGCGTGGGGCAGGCCCGCGTTGCGGGCACGGCCCAGGCCCACGTTCTCCGGCAGGTGGACGGCCCTGACGCGCGGGTCGCGCGCCGCGTACTCGTCGAGGATCGCGCCGCAGCCGTCGGGCGAGCAGTCGTCGACGGCGATCACCTCGAGGTCGTCGAAGGACTGGCCGAGCACGGAGTCGAGGCATTCGCGCAGGAAGCCCTGCACCTTGAAGACGGGGACGATGACACTGAAGCGGGGCACGAAGGTCAGCTCCTCGAAGAGGTCGTCACGGCGGCGGGCGCGGGCGTGCGCCGGGCGAGCGGAACGGCGGGCTCGATGCACTCGGCGGGCTCCCCGAGCAGCACCCGGCGCACGACGCGCTCGGCGGCGCGTCCGTCGTCGAACTCGCAGAAACGTGCGCGGAACCGCGCGCGCAGCTCGTCCGCCTCCGCTCCGGCCCAGCGGCCGGAGCGGAACACCTCGGCCAGCTCCTGCGGGGTGCGGGCGACCGGCCCGGGCGGGGAGCCCGGGAAGTCGAAGGTGACGCCGCGCGTCTCGCGGTACACGTCCCAGTCGTCGGCGTACACGACGACCGGCCGGTCGAGGTTGGCGTAGTCGAAGACGATCGACGAGTAGTCGGTGACGAGGGCGTCCGCCGCGAGACACACGTCCTCGGAGGAGCGGTGCGCCGTGACGTCGATGATCCGCCCGTCGCGCGGACGGGCCCGGTCGTCGTCGTGGAAGTAGTGCGCGCGCAGGAGGATCACGAAGTCGTCGCCCAGGGCGTCGGAGAGCGCCCCGAGGTCGAGCCGGGAGTCGGAACCGGCGTCGTGGTCGCGGTGGGTGGGCGCGTACAGGATCGCGGTGCGGCCCTCCGGGACGCCGAGCCGCTCGCGCACGCGGCGCACGTCGTCCGCCGACGCGGTGTAGTAGACGTCGTTGCGCGGATAGCCGTATTCGAGCATCTCGTACGAGGACGGGAACGACCGCTCCCACACCTCGGTGGACAGCCGGTTCGAGCTCAGGTTGAAGTCCCAGCGGTCGACCCGGCCGAGGAGGCGCTCGAAACTGCCGGTGGCGGCGGCGACCACCGGATGCCCGGCCTGCTCGACGCCCATCTTCTTCAGCGGTGTGCCGTGCTGCGTGGACAGGTGCACGCTGCCGGGGCGTTTGACGACGGCCCCCTCGAAGTTCGCGTTGTTGACGAGGTACTTGGCACGGGCCAGCACCTGCCAGTAGCGGCGGCTGCCGATGACGGCGTGCTCGACGCCCTCCGGCACGGTGTGCGCCTGGTCGGCCTCGACGAGGAACACCGAGCGGATGTGCGGGGCGAGTTCGGCGGCCTTGGCGTGGATCGCGGCCGGGTTGCAGGCGTAACCCCGGCCCCAGTACGCGCAGTACACGGCGAGACCGGGGTCGATGCGGCGGCGCAGCTGACGCCGGTAGTACAGGCGGGTGCGCAGCCCCCGCGCGCGCGGGACGCGCCGGGCGGCCGACGACGCCCTGCGGTTGGCCCCGCGCAGCGCCCGGAACGCCGTGTACGCCCCGGCCGCCAGCAGCCGGTGCTGCACCCCGAGGCTGCCGGGCGGCCTGCGGTGACCGGCCGGGCGGTGACTGCGGTACAGCCGGCGCGCCCTCCGGAAGAAGGCCCGCCGGCTGCGCCCCGGCAGCCGCGCCGGGTGCGCGGCGGTCTTCAGGACGGCCGCGAAGAGCTGGTCGAACAGCGCCCCCGACCGGTCCTCGGACAGCCCGCGCTCGGCCGCCCGGGTCAGCACGAGACGGGCCTGCTCCAGGAGGTCCGCATGGTGCCCGCCCGGCAGGTTCAGCGGGTCGCCCTGCCGCCGCAGGAGATGCCGGACGACGACGGAACGCGTCACCGCGACCCGGCCCGCGTGCACGGTGACCAGACCGCCGAAGCCGACGTCCGTGAAGCGGCCCTCGGGGAAGGCGAGCCGGTGCTCGTCGAGGAAGGAGCGCCGGTAGAGCGTGCCCCATACCGGGAGCCGCAGCCCCGTGAGCAGGGGGGCCTCGTCGGGTGCGAAGGCGCCGGCCGGGGTCCTCGCGGGGAGCGCGGCCGTCGGAGCGTCCGGGCCGCCGTCCCACCAGTGGACGCGCTCGTGCTCGGCGTACAGGACGTCCACGTCGCCGGTCTCGGCGAGCCGGGCGTCCAGCGCGGCCAGGGCGCCCGGGGCGAGGGTGTCGTCGCCGTCGAGGAACAGCACGTATGCGCCGCTCGCCGCCCGCATCCCGGCGTTGCGGACGCCGGCGAGGCCCGACGAGGGCGGCGCCTGCACGGGGACCACCCGGGAGTCGCGTGCCGCGTACCGCGCGGCGATGCCCGCGGCCACGGCGTCGGGCGCGTCGGCGACCGGGATCAGCTCGAGATCGCCGAAGGACTGGGCGAGCACGGAGTCCAGCGCCAGGGACAGCCGGCCCTCCCCCAGCCGCGTATCCACTCGACCGGGGGGACCGCCGTCCCCGTAGGACGGGACGATGATGCTGAAGCGGGGCATGCTGCTCTTTCTCCGTCTGTTCGGTGAGGTGCCTGGTGCTCAGGCCGTACGGACCCGGCCGGGGCGCCCGGTCGGGCGCCAGGTGGGGGGCCGGGTCGGGGTCGGCCGCGTCGAGCCGTTGGACATGGCGGGGCTCCCGGTGGGCGAAACGGCGTTCAGCGGCGTTCGGTGACGGCCGGCGGACCGGAGGGATGCGGCACGGTGGCGAGCGGCGGACGCCCCGACGCGGGCGGCGCCTCCGACTGCGCCGCGGACGGCGCCGGACGGCGCGCGGCGAGCGGCACGGGCGGCGGCACGGCCGTCTCGCCCAGCACCACCCGCCGGACGACGCGTTCGGCGGCGCGCCCGTCGTCGTGCGGGCAGAACCGCTCACGGAACGCGGCCCGCAGCTGCGCCGAGCGGGAGTCGCGCCAGTGCCCGGTGGTGAAGATGTCGATCAGCTCGTCCTCACTGCGCGCGACCGCGCCCGGCGGAAAGGACCGCAGGTCGAAGTAGGTGCCGCGGGCCGCCTCGTACGCCTCCCAGTCGTCGGCGTGAATCACGATCGGGCGGTCCAGGTTGGCGTAGTCGAACATGAGGGACGAGTAGTCGGTGAGCAGGGCGTCCGAGGCCAGGCAGAGCGACTCCACGCTCGGGTGGTCGCTGACGTCGATGACGCCGGGCGTGCCGCGCTCGAGCGGGCTCTCCTGCCAGTAGTGGGCGCGGGCCAGGACGACGAACCGCGGTCCCAGCCGGCGCATGACGCGCTCCAGGTCGAGGTGGCAGCGCTGGACGCGGCGGTAGTCGCGGTGGGTGGGCGCGTACAGCACGGCGACCGTGCCGCGGGGGATGCCGAGGGACTCGCGCAGCCGGGTCACGTCCGCCCCGGTCGCCCGCAGCAGGACGTCGTTGCGGGGATAGCCGTACTCGAGGGTCTCGTAGCGGCCCGGATAGACCCGCTCCCAGGTGAGGGTGGTGTGGCGGTTCGCCGACAGGACGTAGTCCCACTTGTCGACGCCCCGCAGCAGCTCCGCGAAGTCCATGTCGCGGGCGGCCGCCGGACGCTCCTGGAGGTCCAGGCCCATGTGCTTGAGGGGGGTGCCGTGCTGGGTCTGCACGAAGACCTGGCCGGGACGCTTGACCAGCCGCCGGTCGAAGTTGACGTTGTTGACGAGGTACTTGGAGCGGGCCAGCGCCGTCCAGTAGGCGGCCGTGCCGGGACGCACCTGGCGCGGGCCCGGCGGGACGGACTCCCGGTGCTCGGGGCGGGCCACCCACGCGGTGCGCACCTGCGGTGCGAAGGTGCGGAACGCGGCCTCCAGCGCGCCCGGGTTGCAGCTGTGTCCGCGGCCCCAGTAGGCGGCGAACACGGCCCGGTCGGCGCGCAGCGGCAGCCGCAGCTGCACCCGGTAGTGGGCCTGCAGGAAGGCCGCCTTGAGGGCGCGGGCGAGTTTCGACACGGCCTTGTGCGTGCGCCGCCGCACGGTCATGGACGCCTGGAGCGCCCGGTAGACGCGGTGCACGCCGAAGTGGACCAGGGTGTGCCGCAGCCGCGAGCGCAGCGGGACCGAGGCCCCCGGGGTGCGGTAACGGCGGTAGTGGGCGCGGGCCTTGCGCAGGAACTCGGCGCGGGAGCCGCGCGGCAGGCGGTCGCGCTTGGTGAACACCGTGGAGAGGTGGTCGACCATGCGGCGGAACAGCACCGGCCGCCACTGGGCGAGTTCGGGCCGCTGCTCGAGGAACGCGAAGACCCGGTCGTACTGCTCGAAGACGTCGAAGTGGCCGCGGCTGGTGGTGGACAGGATGTTGCCCCGGCGGCGCTGGCGGTAGTGCACGCACACCCGGTCCAGCGTCGCGATCGACTTCGCCGACAGCAGCGCCGGATACGACCACGGCGTGTCCTCGTAGTAGCCGGGAGGGAAGACCAGGCCCACGCTCTCGACGAACTCCCGCCGGTAGGCCTTGTTCCAGGCCACCATCAGCACCCGCAGCAGCCCGGGGCGGTCCGCCAGTCTGAACGGGGCCGGGCCGTCCTCGCCGAGCTGCTCGGCGAACTTGTTGCGGACCGACTCACCCGTCCAGTACGTGCTCGCGTAGTCGTAGACCAGGACGTCCGGCTCGCCCGTCTCCCGCAGCCGGTCGGCGATCGCCTGCAGCGCGCCGGCGGTGAGCGTGTCGTCGGAGTCGAGGAACACCAGGTAGTCGCCGGTCGCCCGCTCCAGACCCGCGTTGCGGGCCCGCCCCAGACCGACGTTCTCCGGCAGGTGCACGGCGCGCACCCGAGAGTCCCGGGCCGCGAACTCGTCGATGATCTCGCCGCAGGCGTCCGGCGAGCAGTCGTCGACGGCGATCACCTCGAGGTCGGCGCAGGACTGGGACAGCACCGACTCGAGGCACTCGTGCAGGTACGCCTGAACCTTGTACGCGGGAACGATGACACTGAACCTGGGCAACGGACATCCATGGGTCGGCGCGGGCGGTAGACAGGGCCTTGCCCGGAAACGGCCGATGGAGTGACGCGGTTACGGTTTCTGTGGCATACGGGGGAATTTCGGGTGAACGAAGCAGGGCGGACGGGTGACACTGCCCGCCCTGCCGTGCGCGGCTACTTGACCGCGCCCGCCATCACCCCCGACACGAACTGCCGCTGGAAGGCGAAGAAGACGGCCAGCGGGATCACCATCGAGATGAACGCGCCCGGCGCCAGCACGTCGATGTTGTTGCCGAACTGCCGTACCTGGGTCTGCAGGGCGACCGTGATCGGCTGGCTGCCGGCGTCGCTGAACACCAGCGCGACCAGCATGTCGTTCCACACCCACAGGAACTGGAAGATGGCCAGCGAAGCGATCGCCGGACCGCCGAGCGGCATCACGACCCGGGCGAACAACCGCAGTTCGCCCGCCCCGTCGAGGCGGGCCGCCTCCAGCAGCTCGCGCGGGATCTCCGCGAAGAAGTTCCGCAGCAGGAACACCGCGAAGGGCAGCCCGAACCCGACGTGGAACAGCACCACGCCCATGATCGACCCGAACAGGCCGATCTTGCCGAACAGTTCGGCGATCGGGATCAGCGCCACCTGCACCGGCACCACCAGCAGCCCGACGACGCCCAGGAACCACCAGTCGCGGCCGGGGAACTCCATCCACGCGAAGGCGTATCCCGCGAGCGATCCGATGACGACGACCAGGACCGTCGCGGGCACGGTGATCAGCACGGTGTTGACGAGCGAGTCGGTGATGTCGCCGTTCTCCAGCAGCTTCTGATAGCTGTCGAAGGTCAGCTGGGAGGGCTTGGCGAACACCTCCCACCAGCCGCTGGCGCTCATGTCCTCGGGGGGCCGCAGCGAGGAGATCAGCAGCCCCACGGTCGGCACCAGCCAGAACAGGCCGACGACGATCAGGAAGGCGCGGACCAGCCCGCCGTTGAGCTTGTCCATGACCCAGGCGAGTCGCTTCGTCACCGCCGCACCTCCCGTCGCAGTCGCCGCACGTTGAACCACATCACCGGAATCACCAGGAGCAGCAGGAACACCGCGATCGCGCTGGCGACGCCGGGCTGGTCCTCGGAGAAGCCCTTGCGGTACAGCTCCAGGGCGAGCACGTTCGCGTCGTCCTGCGAGGAGCCCGGGGCGATGATGAACACCAGGTCGAACACCTTCAGCACGTTGATCATCAGGGTGACGGCGACGACCGCGAGGACCGGCGCGAGGAGCGGGACGGTGACCCTTCGGAACACCTGCCACTCGTTGGCGCCGTCCACGCGTGCCGCCTCCAGCAGCTCGCGCGGCACCCCGGCCAGTCCGGCCGCGATCAGCACCATCGCGAAGCCCGCCCACATCCAGATGTACGAGCCGATGATCGCCGGCGTGACCAGCGAGGGGCCCAGCCAGTCCAGGCCGTTGTACGCCTCCGTGAAGTTGCTCGCGGGCAGCCGCAGCAGGGCGCCGTCGGCCGCGGCCGCAAGCGTGAAGGTGCCGTCGGCGGCGGCTTTCGTCGACGCGACGACCTTGCCGTCCTTCACCGCCTCGATCCTCATCCCGGGGTAGCCCAGCTCGGACGGGTCGGGGACGCCGAGCCTGCCGACGCCCTTGCCTCGGGTGAAGTCCTGCCAGGCGGTGCCGGTGACCTTCCCCGGCTCGGGCCGTGCCGCCACGGCCCCCTTCGCGCCGCCCGGCATCTGGTCGGGCGCGACGCCGACCAGGGGGAGCGAGACCGGGTCTCCGGCGCGCACCGCCGACCGGGTGACGAAGCCGCCGCCCTTCTCGGACCGCAGCGGCGAGTCGCGGCCCGGGTGCGCCTTCGGGAACGCCGACGCCTCGGCGAACGTGTCGTGCACGCCCACCCACACCGCGTTGGCGACGCCCTTGTCCGGGTCCTGGTCGTAGACCAGCCGGAAGATGATGCCGGCGGCCAGCATCGAGATCGCCATCGGCATGAAGACGACCAGCTTGAACGCGGTGCCCCAGCGCACCCGTTCGGTGAGCACGGCGAAGATCAGACCGAGGGCGGTCGCCACCGTCGGCGCGAACACCACCCAGATCACGTTGTTCTTCAGCGCGGTGCGGATGCCGTCGTCCGTGAAGAGTGCCCGGTAGTTGTCGGCTCCGGCGAAGCCGTCGCCGGACTGGTCGTAGAAGCTGCGCACGACCGAGTACCCGATGGGGTAGACCACGAGCGCGCCGAGCAGCACGAGGGCGGGCAGCAGGAACAGCGCCGCCACGGTCCTGCGGGTGCCGGTCACGCTCTTGCGCGAGCGGGGAGGGGCGGGGGCTCCGGGAGCCCCCGCCGTCGCGGGCGTCGTCACGCCGCGTCAGTTCCCGTACGCCGCGGCCGCGCCCGACTCCAGCGCCGCCTGGGTGCCGGCCACGTTCGTCGGGTTCTTCAGGAAGTCCTGCAGTGCCTTCCACTCGCCCTTGCCGGGGGTGCCGCCGAACGCCTGCGGGGCCTGGTCGGACATGTCGAAACGGAAGTCGTCGCCGGCCGCGATCAACGCCTTGGCCATCCTCTGCTGCACCGGGTTCGGGTACGCCGACTCCGGCACGTTCTTGTTCGGCGAGAGGTAACCGCCCAGCTTCGCCTGGATGGTCGCCGCTTCCGGCGAGGCAAGGAAGGTGGCCAGCGCCTGGGCCGCCTCGGAGTCCTTCAGGATGACCGCCGCGTCGCCGCCGGAGACCACCGGCGAGCTGCCGCCGACCGCCGGGAACGGGAACACCTTCGCGTCCGTGCCGACCTTCGCACCGGCCTGCACAATGTTGACCTGCGCGAAGTCGCCCTCGTAGACCATGGCCGCCTTGGGCTGGTCGCCGCCGGAGAACGTCTGCGTCACCGACGTCGGGAAGTCGGTCTGCAGCGCCCCGGCCGCGCCGCCGGCGACGTAGTCCTTCTTGCCCCAGACCTGCGCCAGCGTCGTCAGCGCGGCCTTCACGGACGGGTCGGTCCACTTGATCTCGTGCTTGGCCAGCTGGTCGTACTTCTCCGGGCCCGCCTGCGAGAGGTAGATGTTCTCGAACCAGTCGGTCAGGGTCCAGCCGTCCGCGCCGCCCACCGAGAACGGCGTGACACCGGAGTCGTAGACCGTCTGCGCGGTGGTGAGCAGCTGGTCCCACGTCTTCGGTTCGGACGCTCCCGCGTTCTCGAAGACCTTGGCGTTGTACCAGATCAGCGACTTGTTGGCGGCCTTGTAGTAGACGCCGTACTGCTTGCCGCCGATCTTGCCGATGTCCTGCCAGCCCTGCGAGTAGTTCTTCTGCAGCTCCTTCAGGGCCGCCGCGCCCAGCGGCTTCGCCCACCCCTTGTCCACGGCCTGCTTGATGGCGCCCGGCTGCGGGAGCATCGCGACGTCCGGCGGCTGCCCGCCGGCGACCTTGGAGCCGAGGAAGTTGATGATCGGGTCCTGGGCGGGCACGAAGGTGACCTTGGCGCCCGTGCGTTTCTCGAACTGCGCGAGGACCTTCTTGAAGTTGGCCTGCTCGGCGCCGGTCCAGACGGCGGCCACCTCCAGGCTCTTGCCGTCCAGCTTGGGAAGGGTGACGGAGGCGCCGGTCTCCTCGGCCGTCGTGCCGCCGTCGCTGCTCTTGTCGTCGTCGCTTCCGCAGGCGCTGAGCGAGAGCGCCAGGGCCCCCGCCAGGAGCGTGGCCGCCGCCCTCACGGTCCTGCGTGTCCGGATGGTGTTGCTCGTGCTGCGCATCACTGCCCCGTTCTTCGTTCGTCGTCGAACGTTGAGCGCTGTCCCGTGGCAACTGGTCTACGCCGGGTGCTGGGGGTCGGCAAGAGCGCCCACGCTGTCAAGCGGGGGATCGTGACCGCGTCGTGATCGTGAGTGACGTCCGCGGGCCGCCGCGCCGCCGGCCGGGCCTCACACCCCCGACGGGCTGGACCGGGCGGTGTGCCGGCCGGCCGCCCTCTCCAGGGCGCTGGCCAGGAGGGCCAGGTCGGTGGGGCCGTTGCCCAGTTCCCGCACGGGTCTGCGGGTGGGCGGATCGCCCATGCGGCGCCAGTCCACGGGGACCACGGTGGGGCGCTGGGTCGCCGTGCGGGGGATGCGGCCCGTGACGCGGCCGCCCTGGAAGGGCGTCGGACGGCCGTCCGCGCCATGGAGGCGGCCACGGCCCGGCGCCGGTTCGTCCGGTCCGGCACCCGGCGCGTCCAGGGTGATGCGCACGGTGGCGCGGCGGGCCGGCTCGGACTCCGCGGTACGGCCGCCGGGCCCGGTCGCGGCCACCAGATGGACGCCGAGCCGCTCGCCCTCGCGTGCCACCGCCTCCAGCGCCCGCATCACCGAGCCGGCGGCGGGCCGGCCCGGGGAACCCAGGGCGGGGGAGACGAGCGCGTCGAGGTCGTCGACGACGACCACCAGGCGGGGCAGCGGGGGCGGCGTCTCGGCCCGCTGCCGCGCCGCCGCCCCGGGCCGCAGCCGGAGCGTCGCGCTGGACGGGCTGTCCAGGTCGGCGGCGCCCGCGCCCGCCCCTGCCGCCGGGGGCGCTCCCGGTGTGCGCTGCGGGACGACACGGTCGGAGACCGCGCGGTGCATGTGCCACTGCGCGAAGTCGGAGCGGTCCAGCAGCTCGGCCCGACGCTTCAGCTCGGCGCTCAGCGACTGCGCGAACTCCCGCATGTGGACCGGGTCGTTGGCGGTGAGGTGGGCGCTGACGTGCGGGACGTCCGTGCACACCCGCAGGCCGTCGCCGGCGCCGCCCTTGCCCACGGTGTCGCGGCCGTCCAGCAGGATCACACCGAGTCGCTCGGGCCGCTCGGCGGCGGCCAGCGAGGCGACGAACGCGCGGAGCAGCTCCGTGCGCCCGCTGCCGCCCGGCCCCTCGATCAGCACGTGCGGGCCCTCGGTCACGAGGTCCACCCCGACCGGGCCGCGCGGGCCCGCGCCGAGCACGGCCCGCACCCGTCCGCCCAGGGCGGCGGTGTCGTCGGCCGCGTCCGCCCATCGGGCCATCAGGGAGGCGGGCGTCGCCCGGGCGAGGCCCAGCTCGTCCAGCAACCGGGCCGACGGCGGCAGCGGTGCGGACACCCGCGGGTGTCCCGCGCCCGCCCCCGCGCCGTCGGGACGCAACGGCGCCAGCGCCCGCGCGAAGCGTTCGGCCCAGGCGGCGGAGACCGCGTCCACCGCGCCGACCGTGCCCGGTCCCACCGGGCCGGGCCGTTCCGTCGGGGCTCCGGCCGGCGCGACCCGCAGCAGTCGCAGCGCCGTCGCCACGTCCCCGCTGAGCAGCGCGACCGCCCCGCACGCGCGGAACGTGGGCGCCGCCGCGCAGGCCGCCTCGTACGTGTCGGTCACCGGTGAGGAGGGCGAGGCGGCGGGCGTCTCCGCCAGGCACACGACGTGTATCCCGGCGCGCGGACCGGCCGCCGCGAGCCGCGCCACCGCGTGCCGCAGATCGGCGCCGCCGGGGTCGCCGTCCACGACGACCACCGTGTACGGGCCGGGGGAGCCGCCGAAGGCAGGGTCGTCCGCGACGGCCCAGGAGGGGCGGCGGACCGCGTTGCGGGGCGCGGACGCCTGGCCGGGGACGAAGGCACGTGGCGCGCCCGGCCCGCCCTCGCCGCCCGGCCCGCCCTCGCCGACCGCCCGGCCCGCGCCGTCGGTTGCGCCCGCGTGGTCCGCGAGGCAGTCCTCCAGGCGGCGCAGGAGCTCGTCCGCGCGGGCCGCGGCCTGCTCGCGGTCGTAGGCGAGGAGCAGCCGGCAGTCCTGTCCGTGCCCGGGGCGCAGATGGGGCAGCCAGCCCAGCCAGGACCACTCGGCGGTGCGCTCCTCCTCGGAACGCGCCCGGTCCGTGCTGATCAGGACGATCTCCAGGGCGTCGGGGGAGTGCAGCGCGGCGAGCTGGGCCAGCACCGCGCGCGCCAGCCCGGACAGCCGCGGGCGCGGCCCGGCCAGGCCGAGCGCGCCGACCTCGCGCAGGTCCGCCGTGACCGGCACCGCGGGCAGCAGTCCCGAGCCGTCGGGCGCCGGCCGGTCGGCCGTGCCGAGCCGCACGGTGAGCGTCTCCGGGTGCCTCGGACCGCGCTCCCACAGCCGGGGGCCGGGGCCCAGCGCCGTCAGCAGCAGCGCCGCCGGGTCCGGCCAGGTCTCGGGCGCGGCGGGCACGGCGGCCGAAGGCCGGTCCTCGGCCGCTGCCGTCTCTGCGTCGGGCGCGCCGGCGGCGGCCTCGTCCTGGCCGCCGCCGCGGCCTCCGGCCAGCCGCCGCGCCCAGGCGGAGAGGCCTCCGCGGCGGCGCACGCCCGCCGGGACGTCGGTACCGCGCAGGGGCGTGCCCTTGCGGCCGGGACCGGCGTGGTCGACGTCCCCGGGCCCGCCGGAGGCGTCACCGAAGGAGGGGGACGAGGAGGAGCCGCCGGCCTTGGCGGAGTCGTACCGCGAGCCGGCGCCCGCGCCGGTGCCTTCGGCGGCGTCGGAGGCCGGGCGGTGGGCGGTGTGCGGTCCGCGGGCGCCCTCGTCGTGCGCGGCCGTGAACGCGCCGAGGCCCGCGTGGCCGCCGTGGGTGGCGGCGGAACCCGCGTCCGCCGCGCGCGCCAAACCGTCGCCGGCGAACCGGCTCTCGATGTGCGGCGCCGCGCCCTGCCCCGGCACGACAGGGGACGTGCGGGGGACGTCCCGGGCGCCCCGCAGCCGTTCGCCGCGGGTGTCCCCCGAGGCGCTCCAGTCCGCGGTGCCGTACGCGTGGCCGGTCTCACCGGACGGCCCCGCCGGTTGCGCCGACTGCGTCGGCCCCACCGATCCCGTGACGCTCGCCGGACCCGCCGGACCCGCCGGACCCGCCGGACCCGCCGGACCCGCCGGACCCGCCGGACCCGCGGGAGCGGCGCCCGACGTCCCGGCGGAGGGAGCGCCGCCCGAAGACCCCGCCGCGGGTACGGCCGCCGTGTCCCCGTCCCCGCAGGGCACCCGTACGTGCCCCTCGCCGTCCGGTGTCGTCGCCACCCGGGGGCCCGGGCCGCCGGGCGGGGCCAGCCGCAGGGCCGACTCGCCGACCCGCAGCAGGGCGCCGGGGGCGAGGCGCACGGGGCGGGCCTGCACGCGCGTGCCGTCCAGCGCGGTGCCGTTGGTGGAGCCGAGGTCGGCGACCGTGACCCGCCCGTCGGCCGAGAGCGTCACCGCGCAGTGCAGCCGGGAGACGTCCGGGTCGTCCAGCGGGATGTCGGCGTCGGCCGAACGGCCCACCCGGACCTGGCCGCCGTGCAGCAGATGCACTCCGCCCGCGTCCGGTCCGGCCACCACGTGCAGGCGGGCCGGGGCCTCGTCGACCTCGGGGTGCGGCTCGGGGTCGGCCGGCGCGCCCAGGGACAGCACCGCGCCGTCGATCAGCGGGGGCTCGCCGAGAGTGCACCGCCGGCCGTCGAGCCGCTCCACGCCCGCGTACAGCACGACCGCCGCGGCGGACGGCGACGAGGCGGAGCCCTCCCCGCAGACGGCGGCGGCCAGCGCGGACGCCACCTCGGCCAGGGCCGTGCCGGCGGGAGCGGTGACCATTACGTCGCAGCTCGCGGCCCGGGCCCGGACCTCGGCAGGCGGGCCGGGCGGGCCCTGCGGGTCTACGACGGTCAGCCGGATCTGCATCGCCGTCAGCGGTCCCTTCTGCACGGGCGCGGGCTTCCCCCCACCCCACACGAGCACAGCGGCCAGTACTGCAGGCATCCTCGCACCTGTCACTGACAACGTGCCCACCAGCCGGGGAGAAGTGATCTTGATTGGTCGGCTCTGCCCGCAAAAGTGCCGGACAAGTGGCCCGCCGACGATCAGTTGAGATCGGTCACGTCCGGCTCGGGCAACCAAGACGACCGGGCAAAACGTCTTTCCTTCGAAATGCGACGACAGCCCGGTGTCAGCACCGCGGCACTACAGTGGGTCGGAACACCGGCAGGACAGCCGAGCGGGACCGGGAAGCCCGGCGGATCGGCGGGACTGCCAGGACTGGCAAGCAAGCAGCAGGGAGCGCATGACGTGCGGCCGGTAGGCAGCAAGTACCTGCTCGAGGAGCCGCTCGGACGCGGCGCCACGGGCACCGTCTGGCGAGCCCGCCAGCGCGAGACCGCGGGCGCCGAGGCGGCCGTGGCCGGCCAGCCCGGGGAGACCGTCGCGATCAAGGTCCTCAAGGAGGAGCTCGCGAACGACCCCGACGTCGTGATGCGCTTCCTGCGGGAGCGGTCCGTGCTGCTGCGCCTGACCCACCCGAACATCGTCCGGGTCCGCGACCTGGTGGTCGAGGGCGACCTGCTGGCGCTGGTCATGGACCTCGTCGACGGCCCCGACCTGCACCGCTACCTGCGCGAGAACGGCCCCTTCACGCCCGTCGCCGCAGCCCTGCTGACCGCGCAGGTCGCCGACGCGCTCGCCGCCAGCCACGCCGACGGCGTCGTGCACCGCGACCTGAAGCCCGCCAACGTCCTGATGATGCAGAACGGCGGGCAGATGCACCCGCTGCTCACGGACTTCGGCATCGCGCGCCTCGCCGACTCCCCGGGCCTGACCCGGACCAGCGAATTCGTCGGCACGCCCGCGTACGTGGCCCCGGAGTCCGCCGAGGGCCGCCCGCAGACCTCCGCCGTCGACATCTACGGCGCCGGCATCCTGCTGTACGAGCTGGTCACCGGCCGTCCGCCATTCTCCGGCGGCTCCGCCCTCGAGGTCCTGCACCAGCACCTGAACGCCGAGCCGCGCCGGCCCTCCACCGTCCCCGACCCGCTCTGGACGGTCATCGAGCGCTGCCTGCGCAAGAACCCCGACGACCGTCCGAGCGCCGAGAACCTCGCGCGCGGGCTGCGGATCGTCGCCGAGGGCATCGGGGTGCACGCCAACTCGATGCAGATCGCCGCGGCGGACGGCGTCGGCCATGTGCTCGCGCCCGACCCGGCGCCCGCCGCCGTACCCGGCGGCGGCTACGACCCGAACGCCGCCACCAGCGTCCTGCCGCACACGGGGGGACCGGCCGGCGCCGCCGACCCCACCGCCGTCCTGCCCCACACGGGCGGTCCGCACGGCGCGGCCGACCCGACGGCCGTCCTGCCGCCGGTGCCGCCGGACCAGTACGGCGGGCCGGCGCAGCCGCCCGAGCAGCCGCACCCCTGGCAGACCCAGATGCAGGGCGCCCGCGACCGCAACGAGCAGACCCAGGTGCAGCAGTACCTCGACCCGGGCGAGGACCCGCTGCGCCGCCGCCCCCAGCGGCAGGTGTCCCGACAGCCGCAGCAGCCGCCCCAGCCCTACCAGCAGCAGCGGCCGCCGCAGCGTCAGCAGCAGCGCCCCCAGCCGCAGGCCGGCTACGGGTACCCGGCGCAGCCGCCGCAGCAGCAGTACGCGCCGGCCCAGCAGCCGCAGCCCCAGCGGTACGCGCCGGCGCCCACGCCCCAGCAGCAGCCGCGCCAGCGGCCGCAGGCCGAGCCCCGGCAGCCGCGCGAGCCCCGGCAGCGCAGCGCCAACCCGATGAAGATCCCCGGGCTGGGCTGCCTCAAGGGCTGCCTGTTCACGATCGTCATCCTGTTCGTGGCCGGCTGGCTGGTCTGGGAGCTGACCCCGCTGCAGGACTGGATCGGCACGGGGCAGAGCTACTGGAAGCTCATCAGCGGCTGGTTCCACGACATCACGGGCTGGATCAGCGATCTGGGCTCGAGCTCCGGCGGCAGCGGAACCGGCTGACCCCTCCCGCAGGCTCCGCTCCGGGCGCGAGCCCCGTGAGTCTGTGGATTTGTCGACATCCAGCGGGTGATTTCCGTCTCCGCGGTGAAGGTTGGCTCCCAGGACGCGTACTTTGATGGGCAACACGCGTCTGTAGGAGCAGCCTTGGCACGGAAGATCGGCAGCCGGTACACCGCCCACCAGATCCTGGGACGGGGCAGCGCCGGCACGGTGTGGCTGGGCGAGGGACCGGAGGGGCCCGTCGCCGTCAAGCTGCTGCGCGAGGACCTCGCCTCCGACGAGGAGCTCGTGGGGCGCTTCGTGCAGGAGCGCACCGCGCTGCTCGGCCTGGAGCACCCCCATGTGGTGTCCGTCCGCGATCTCGTGGTCGACGGCAACGACCTGGCGCTCGTCATGGACCTGGTCCGCGGCACCGACCTGCGCACCCGCCTCGAACGTGAACGACGGCTCGCGCCGGAGGCCGCCGTGGCGATCGTGGCCGACATCGCCGAAGGGCTGGCCGCCGCGCACGCGGCCGGGGTCGTGCACCGCGACGTCAAACCGGAGAACGTGCTCCTCGACATGCAGGGCCCGCTCGGCCCCGGGGGCTCGCACCGCGCCCTGCTGACCGACTTCGGCGTCGCGAAACTGATCGACACCCCCAAAAGGACCCGCGCCACCAAGATCATCGGCACGCCGGACTATCTGGCGCCGGAGATCGTCGAGGGCCTGCCGCCACGCGCCTCCGTCGACATCTACGCGCTGGCGACGGTGCTCTACGAGCTGCTGGCGGGCTTCACCCCGTTCGGCGGCGGTCACCCGGGCGCGGTGCTGCGCCGGCATGTGACGGAGTCCGTCGCCCCGCTCCCCGGCATCCCGGACGAGTTGTGGCAGCTCATCGTGCAGTGCCTGGCGAAGGCGCCGGCGTCCCGGCTGCGGGCGTCCGAGCTGGCCGCCCGGCTGCGCGAGCAGCTGCCGTCGCTGGCCGGGATGCCGCCGCTGGACGTGGACGAGCCGGACACCGAGCCGGAGGGCGGCGAGTCCGGCAACGTGACGCCCGCCGCGTCCGCCGCTCCCGTCTCCGCGCGGCGGGAGCGCCGGGGCTCGGTCCCGCTGGTGCCGGGCGCGAAGCCCGACTCCAACCGGGACACCCACACGTCGATGCGGGTGCCCGCGCCGGACGAGCTGGCGGGCGGTGCGCACGGCACCGCGCGGGTGCCGAGGGCCGCCGGGGCGCCGCGTCCCGGATCGGCACGGAACCGTTCCGCCGCCCGGCGCCGGCGCATCACGCTGAGCGTGGCGGCGGCGGCGCTGGTCGCGGCCGCCGGAATCGGCACGTGGGCGGTCACCTCGGGCGACGACGCGGGAGCCACCCCGCAGGACACGAAGAACTCGGCGCCGGCGTCTCCCTGACCCCGGGGTCTCCGGCCCCCGCTTCGCCTCGAAGGTGCCTCGTCCTCGATCGCCGGACGGGCCGGGACGTCAAGGCCGGGCGGGCCCGGATGCCGGGTCCGTTAGGCTGGAGGCGTGGCAGTCGTCGATGTATCCGAAGAGCTCAAGTCCCTCTCCTCGACCATGGAGTCGATCGAGGCCGTTCTGGACCTCGACAAGCTGAGGGCAGACATCGCCGTGCTCGAGGAGCAGGCGGCCGCGCCGTCCCTGTGGGACAACCCGGACGAGGCGCAGAAGATCACCAGCAAGCTCTCCCACCTCCAGGCCGAGGTCAGGAAGGCCGACGCGCTGCGCGGCCGGATCGACGATCTCGCCGTGCTGTTCGAGATGGCCGAGGAGGAGGACGACCCGGACACCCTCGCGGAGGCCGAGTCCGAGCTCACTTCCGTCAGGAAGGCGCTCGACGAGATGGAGGTGCGCACGCTCCTCAGCGGGGAGTACGACGCCCGTGAGGCGCTCGTCAACATCCGCGCCGAGGCCGGCGGCGTCGACGCGGCCGACTTCGCCGAGAAGCTGCAGCGCATGTACCTGCGGTGGGCGGAGCAGAAGGGCTACAAGACCGAGGTCTACGAGACGTCCTACGCCGAAGAGGCCGGCATCAAGTCGACCACCTTCGCCGTGCAGGTGCCGTACGCCTACGGCACGCTCTCCGTGGAGCAGGGCACGCACCGCCTCGTGCGCATCTCGCCGTTCGACAACCAGGGCCGCCGACAGACCTCCTTCGCGGGCGTCGAGATCCTCCCCGTGGTCGAGCAGACCGACCACATCGAGATCGACGAGTCCGAGCTGCGCGTGGACGTGTACCGCTCGTCCGGTCCGGGCGGCCAGGGCGTCAACACCACCGACTCCGCGGTGCGTCTGACCCACCTCCCCACCGGCATCGTCGTCTCCTGTCAGAACGAGCGGTCGCAGATCCAGAACAAGGCGACCGCCATGAACGTCCTCCAGGCGAAGCTGCTGGAGCGTCAGCGCCAGGAGGAGCGGGCCAAGATGGACGCCCTCAAGGACGGCGGCAGCTCCTGGGGCAACCAGATGCGTTCGTACGTCCTGCACCCGTACCAGATGGTCAAGGACCTGCGCACCGAGTACGAGGTCGGCAACCCCGAGGCCGTTTTCAACGGTGAGATCGACGGGTTCCTGGAAGCCGGAATTCGCTGGCGCAAGCAGCAGGAGAAGTAGGTTTGTCGACACAGCAACCGCCCCTGATTCAGGGGCGGTTGCTTTTTACGTCACATTCACAGCACCAACATCACGCAAAGCCCCCTGAGTTGGACATTGCGTACGCAACGGCCTTGACGCTGCTTTGAAAAATGGGGAGGGTGCAGTGTGGCATGCGTATCTCCGGGGCGCATGTGAACCGGGGGGATTCAGCTAGATCTCAGCTACCCCCGTCGATCACAGCCTCCGGCGCGGCCTCATCGACGATTCAGCTACTGGGGGTAGCAACCTTATGACCAAGAAGACGCGTATCCGGGTCGCGCGCATAGCCGCCGGCGCCGTGATCGCCGCCGGCGCCTCGCTGACGGTGGCCGGCGTCGCCTCGGCCACCGGCAACGACGGCGGCCTCAGCGGTCTCGTCGCGACCGTGGGCGGCCCCGACGACCCGAACCCGGGTGGCGACCCGTGCGACATCGTCACCACTCCCGACTGCGACCCGGCCACCACGGGCACGACCGGTACCACGGGCACGACCGGTACGACGGGTACCACCGGTACGACGGGCACGACAGGTACGACGGGCACGACCGGCACCACCGGTACGACGGGCACGACCGGTACCACGGGCACGACCGGTACCACGGGCACGACCGGTACGACGGGCACCACCGGCACCACCGGCACCACCGGCACCACCGGTACGACCGGCACGACGGGCACCACCGGTACGACGGGCACGACCGGTACCACGGGCACGACGGGTACGACCGGCACCACGGGCACGACCGGTACCACGGGGTCCACCGGTACGACGGGGTCCACCGGCACCACCGGCACCACGGGTTCGACCGGCACCACCGGCACCACGGGTTCGACCGGCACCACCGGCACCACGGGTTCGACCGGCACCACCGGCTCGACCGGTTCCACCACCGGTGGTCCGGACACCGATGGCACCTCCACTCAGGAGGAGGGCAGCTCCGCGCTGACCGACACCTCGGACACCACCTCCGACGCGGCCGCCCAGGGCGGCGGCAAGGAGCTGGCCGAGACCGGTGCCGGCGAGACCACGTTCCTCATCCTCGGCGCCGCCACGATGATCGCCGGCGGTATCGGCTTCCGGGTGCTGCCGCGCCTCGTGGCCGGCCGCGGCGGAGCCGCTGCCTGACGGTGAGCAGCCGTACGCGCACGTGACGTGAGAGCAAGGGGCCCGGAGCGATCAGCTCCGGGCCCCTTGTCATGCGCGTATGCGGTGTGGCAGGCGGGCTACGCGGTCTGGTGGGCGAGGAGCGCCACCGCCGCCACCAGCACCGCCAGCAGCGCGATCAGCGCCATCGGGTTCAGCCCCGCGAAGAAGTTCTCCTGCTGCTGCAGCCGCTCGCGGTTCGCGCGGCACACGGGGCACCGGCCCTCGCTCACGGGGGCCGCGCAGTTAGCGCACACCAGCCGGTCGTACGTCATGCGCCTCGCCCTCCTTGCACCGGTTCCATGGACACAACGCCTCCGAGGGCGCGAACGTTCCCCTTCCACTGTGCCAGGTTCCTCCGGTGACCGCGCGGCTCACTCGAAGAGCGCTGGGCGTACAGAGTCCCGTACAAAAACGCACAAGCCCCACCCAACCCCTCCCGACGCCTGCGCCGCCCTCCCTGGTTCGCGTATGGTCACGCTCATCTACCCCCGGCGACCCGTGGTGCATCCGTGATCCGATTCGACAACGTCTCCAAGGTCTACCCCAAGCAGACCCGCCCCGCACTGAGGGATGTCTCCCTCGAGGTGGAGAAGGGCGAGTTCGTGTTCCTCGTGGGATCCTCCGGTTCCGGCAAGTCCACCTTCCTGCGGCTGGTGCTCCGCGAGGAGCGGACCAGCCAGGGGCAGGTGCACGTCCTGGGCAAGGACCTCGCGCGTCTGTCCAACTGGAAGGTGCCGCAGATGCGCCGCCAGCTGGGGACGGTGTTCCAGGACTTCCGGCTGCTGCCGAACAAGACGGTGGCGGAGAACGTGGCCTTCGCGCAGGAGGTCATCGGCAAGTCGAAGGGTGAGATCCGCAAGTCCGTGCCGCAGGTGCTCGACCTCGTCGGGCTCGGCGGCAAGGAGGACCGGATGCCGGGTGAGCTGTCCGGCGGTGAGCAGCAGCGCGTGGCCATCGCGCGCGCGTTCGTGAACCGGCCCAAGCTGCTGATCGCGGACGAGCCGACCGGAAACCTCGACCCGCAGACCTCCGTGGGCATCATGAAACTGCTCGACCGGATCAACCGGACGGGCACGACCGTGCTGATGGCCACGCACGACCAGAACATCGTGGACCAGATGCGCAAGCGCGTCATCGAGCTGGAGCAGGGCCGCCTCGTCCGCGACCAGGCGCGCGGCGTCTACGGCTACCAGCACTGACCGCCCCCGCCATCGCCCCCGCCCTCGCGGACGCCCCCGGAAAGGCCTGAACAACACGCCATGCGCGCCCAGTTCGTACTGTCGGAGATCGGCGTAGGTCTCCGCCGCAACCTGACGATGACCTTCGCCGTCGTCGTCTCCGTAGCCCTGTCCCTGGCGCTCTTCGGTGGGTCCCTCCTGATGAGCGACCAGGTCAGCACGATGAAGGGCTACTGGTACGACAAGGTCAACGTCTCGGTCTTCCTCTGCAACAAGAGCGACGCCGAGTCGGACGCCAACTGCGCCAAGGGCGCGGTCACCGCGGACCAGAAGAAGCAGATCAAGGCCGACCTCGACAAGATGGGCGTCGTCGAGAAGGTGACGTACGAGTCGCAGGACGACGCGTACAAGCACTACAAGGAGCAGTTCGGCGACTCGCCGCTGGCCAGCTCCCTCACCCCGGACCAGATGCAGGAGTCGTACCGGATCAAGCTGAAGGACCCGGAGAAGTACCAGGTCATCGCGACCGCCTTCGACGGGCGGGACGGCGTGCAGTCGGTGCAGGACCAGAAGGGCATCCTGGACAACCTCTTCGGGCTGCTCAACGGCATGAACTGGGCGGCGCGGGCGGTGATGGCGCTGATGCTCGTGGTCGCGCTGATGCTGATCGTCAACACCGTGCGCGTCTCGGCGTTCAGCCGTCGGCGCGAGACGGGGATCATGCGGCTCGTGGGCGCGTCGGGGTTCTACATCCAGGCGCCGTTCATCGCGGAGGCCGCGGTGGCCGGGCTCATCGGCGGCACGGTCGCCTGCGGATTCCTGGTGATCGGCCGGTACTTCATCATCGACAACGGCCTGGCGCTGTCCGAGAAGCTGAACTTGATCAACTTCATCGGCTGGGACGCCGTGTTGACGAAGCTTCCACTCATCCTCGCCACGAGTCTGCTGATGCCCGCGCTTGCCGCTTTCTTCGCGTTGCGCAAGTACCTGAAGGTGTGACGCATGCCCCGAGGGTCGTACGGTCAACCGTCCGTACGGTTCTTCGGGTTCCCCTAGACTCACCGCCATGTCAGGCCGTGACCTGTTCTGTCAGCCCCGCCGTTTCGGCCGCGGGGCCACGCTGACATTGGTGTTCGCGAGCGTTCTCGTCGCCGGTGCGGCGACCGGGTCGCTTCCGCGGGTGCCGGGCGACGGGCCGCGGAACGCCTCGGGCGCCGCACCCGCCACAGCCCCGGCCGGTCACTCGGAGGCCGTCGCCCGCGCCGCCGAGGAGGCCGCCGCCGACGGCAAGTCCCCCATGGAGGCCGCCGAGCGGGCCGTCAGCCGCAGCGGGGACCGCTGGGCGGCCGTCTACTCCCCGGGCGAGTACGAGGAGTTCGAGGCATCCCTCGACGGCCGGTACACCGGCGTGGGTCTGGAGGCCCGGCGCGAGCGGGGCGGCCGGATCGAGGTCACCAAGGTGCAGCCGGGCTCGCCGGCGGCCGCCGCCGGGGTCCGCCCGGGCGACCGGCTGCGCACCGTCGACGGACGGCCCGTGGACGGCCTCCCGGTCACCGACGTCGTCGCGTTACTGCGCGGTGACGCCGAGGACGCGTCCGCCGGCACCCCCGTCCGTCTCGGACTGGAGCGCGGCAAGCGCGCGTGGACCGAGACCGTGCGCCGGGCGCTGCTGTCCACGGACTCCGTCACCGTCCGGGAAGTCGCCGACCGGGTCACCGTCGTCACCGTCGCCGCCTTCACCAAGGGCGTCGGCAGCGCCGTGCGCGGTGCCGTGCGCCGTGCGCCGGCCGACGGCAGGATCGTGCTGGACCTGCGCGGCAACTCCGGCGGCCTGGTCACCGAGGCCGTCACCACCGCCTCCGCCTTCCTCGACGGCGGCCTCGTCGCCACCTACGACGTCGACGGCGACCAGCGCGCCCTGCACGCCGAGGCGGGCGGCGACACCCGCAAGCCCCTGGTCGTCCTCGTCGACGGCGGCACGATGAGCGCGGCCGAACTGCTCACCGGTGCCCTGCAGGACCGCGGCCGGGCGATCGTCGTGGGATCGCGCACCTTCGGCAAGGGCTCCGTGCAGATGCCGCGCCGGCTGCCCGACGGCTCCGTCGCCGAGCTCACCGTCGGGCACTACCGCACCCCCTCCGGCCACGGCGTCGACGGCCGCGGCATCACCCCCGACCTGGAGGCGGACGACGGGGCGCTGGGACGGGCCGAGACCGTGCTGAGCGGGCTCGGGGACACGTCCTGAACGACCGCCGCCGCGGATCCACCCGTAATCGGCTTTCCCTTAGGCCCCGTGCAGGTGCGAAAATGGCGGGACTATGAGCAAGGGAATGTACGTACCGAAGGAGTCCCAGCCGAAGCAGGGCGGGGCGGCCGCCCCGGCCAAGGCCAAGGACGGCAAGCGCAAGATCGTCGCGCAGAACAAGAAGGCCCGGCACGACTACGCGATCATCGACGTGTACGAGGCCGGCCTGGTGCTCACCGGCACCGAGGTGAAGTCGCTGCGCCAGGGGCGCGCCTCGCTGACCGACGGCTTCGTGCAGATCGAGGGCGACGAGGCGTGGCTGCACGCCGCGCACATCCCCGAGTACAGCCAGGGCAGCTGGACCAACCACTCCGCGCGCCGCAAGCGCAAGCTGCTGCTGCACCGCGAGGAGATCGACAAGCTGGCGGTGAAGTCGGAGGAGACCGGGCACACGATCGTGCCGCTCGCCCTGTACTTCAAGGACGGCCGGGCCAAGGCCGAGATCGCGCTGGCGCGAGGCAAGAAGGAGTACGACAAGCGGCAGACCCTGCGCGAGAAGCAGGACCGCCGGGAGACGGACCGAGCGATCTCGGCGGCCAAGCGCAGGCAGCGGCACGCGTAGCCGACGCGGACGGCCTCGCCGGGAATACGGTGGCATCGTCGTGCGTTGGTCACGTACGATGGCACCTGTGCCCCACGGTGGGCACGGGCCCTCCTCGGAGGGATTTGAAAAATCAACATGGGGATGATCGGTTTCGACAGCGACTGTTGAAACAGGGGAAGCGTGTCGAGGAAGCGGCAATGATCTCGTAAACCATATGTCGCAAAAAATAATCGCCAATACCAAGAGCGATTCCCAGTCCTACGCTCTCGCTGCCTAATAAGCAGTGAGGTAGGACCCTAAAGGGTGTCAGCCCGGGAGTGTTCCCGGCCCGGATCCTGGCATAATCTAGGGAACTAAACCATCTGGCCCGGTCACGGGGTGAGATGGGAAATCAAACAGTGACTGGGCCCGTCGGCGACTTGTTCGCGTGATCGCCGGGGCCGAGAAAATCACAGCGAACTGCACACGGAGAAGCCCTGATTCTGCACCGTTGGACGCGGGTTCGATTCCCGCCATCTCCACTCATCCCATGTGACATGAAGACCCCGCTCCCTCAGGGAGCGGGGTCTTTTTGCGTGCGGCTCCGCGCGCGAGCGGTCCTGCGTACCCGGCGCGGCGTATCGCCCCCTGTGCGTGTGCGGCCGGCTCTGCGCCTGCGCCTCGGTCACCTTCCGCATGAGCATGCACGGACGATCGGTAGATGTCGGTGCGCGGTCAGAAAAGCAGGCAATCCGACATCCATCAGGGTGTATTTTCCGGCCATGCCTGGAGGGGCGCCCCGTGCGGGCCGTCGAGGCCGCCTTTCTGTCTCCCGTCCGTCGCCGGTATGACGAATGGGCTGGTCCTCTCCGGCGTCCACGGCCCGACCGCGAAGCGCCCGTCCGCCGCCGGGTGCCGGAACGCCCCTTCTGCGCCCCGGGCGGGGATGCAATCCAGCCACAGGCATGGGCATGACTTGTGTCCATAAATGACACAACGCGAATGCCGGGCCCATGCCTGCGCTAGGTTCGTGGATCTGAGCGCAATGGGATAAAAGGGGCGCGAGGGCTGGGTGGGGGCCTGGTTCCGTCGGCGTGGGCTCGGAGTCGTAGGCGCTCCCGGAACAGTTCTGTGGGGGTAGTGCGCACGTGAAGAATTGGCGAGAAGAAGCCCAACCGGAGTGGCCCGAGGCCGTGTTCCCGACGAGGGGCGTGCCGGTCGCGGGGGCGGGACCGGCAGGATCTCAGAGCGCTCCTGGGCTCGGGGGCCACTCCCTGGCGCCGATGACGGGCGGCGGAAGATACCGCTCGCTGATGGACGCACCGCGTGACAACGGCCTGCTGCCGGCCCCTGCGGACGCGAACGGGGCGCCCGGAGGCGGACCTTCGAGCGATCTCCGGGACCCCTGGGGCGAGAAGCCTGGCGGCCCGGACGGGGAGGGCGCCGATCCAGGCGAGGTGACCGTCCAGCTCGACCCGCTGAAGCAGGGTCGGCCGGACGGCTCCGACGCCGCCTGCGACGTCCCGGTCTTCGTCGACGAGTCCGGTCGCCGCAGCCGGACGTTCCGCCGCATCGGCATCTTCGTGGGCATCGCGTGCGGTGCGTACGCCGTGATCATCGTGGTCGCGCTGCTCTCGGGCAACGCCGGCGCGCCCTGGCTGCCGGTACCGGTGCCGGGCCAGGCCGACGACAAGCCGGCGGCCGGCGAGGTGGGCAGCTCCTCGGCGCCCGACGACTCCGCCTCCTCGCACCCCGGAGCGCCGGGCTCCGCGCGTCCCGGCGGGACGGGGGCCACGGCCTCCGGGGCCGCCGCCGCACCGGGCAAGCCGGGGGCGAGCAGGTCGCCGGGCGCCTCGGGCAGCGCCGCGCCGACCGGTGGGGCGTCCGCGACGGCCCGGCCCTCGGCCGGCGGAGCCGTCCGGCCCAGCGACGGCCCGACGGCCTCGGGGTCCCCGGCCTCGGGTCCGACCGGCCCGGTGGTCGCGCCGCCGGCGTCCACGCCACCGCCGCCGGCCTCCCCGCCCGCGGAGTCCCCCTCACCGGTCTCGTCCCCGTCCCCGGCCGGCGGAGCCTCGACCACCGTCGCGGGCGGCCCCGCGGAACCGGCCCCGGCCGCATCGACCCCGGCGGCCTGAGGAAGCCCCGTGAGCACGGCCGGCCGACGGCGTGCGGACGGGAAGGGACGGGGGGAATCCCGCGGGGCGCGGGGGACGGGGCAGGAACGGGGACCCGCGGCAGGGCGGGAGCAGCGGCTCGGCCGTGGGCGGCTGCGCGCCGCGCCGGCCTGACGTGCTCGATTCCGGCTCGGCCGCCACGGTTTCGCCCGGCCCGGTTCCCGTCGGCCGCCCGTCGTCACCCGCCGGCCGCGTGCCTGCGACCGGCGCGCTGCCCGGGGCACTGGCGGGGTCCCTGACCCGGCACGCTCCCCGCCGTCCGCCCGCCGTCGGCAATCCGTCCCGCTCCCGCATCCGCCGGTCGCCCCGCTGTCCCGGACCCGCATCCGTCGGGCCCCCGCAATCCGTCCCGCTCCCGCCGACCGTTGCCGACCGTTGCCGACCGTTGCCGGCCCTCCGGGCGGCGTCCGCAACCCGTCCCGCTCCGCGCCGTCCGCTCGGAGCCCGTCCGCTTCCTGCCGTACGGCCGGAGCCCGTCCCGGTTCCCGCCGCGCGCCCGGAGCCCGGTCGGCCGACCCCGCCGTCCGGCCGACCCGGTCCCCTGCCGCCGACCCGACGGGGCGGCGGCAAATCCCCGTCCGACTCTCGTCCCCGGAGAACCAGCTCTCATGGCACCCCATACCAGCCGGCGTTCGGCCCGACGGTCCGCCGTCCGGCATTCCGCGCACGCCTCCGGCGGCCAGACCGCCTCCACCGCCGCCCCGCCCGAAGGCGAGCCGGGCAGTGGACGAAAGGCCGTCCGGCGGTCCGGCGCACGACGCGGCCGGGCCGCGGGCAGCCCCGCACACGGCGCAGCCCCGCCCGGACGCCGCCGTCTGATGCCTCCTCTCAGGCTGCGCCGCTTGCTGCCGCTGCTCGTGCTCGTCGCGCTGATGGCGATGCTGATGCTGCGCGGCTATGTGCACAGCGAGATCCTCGCCGACCACCGCATCCGCCCCGACGCCGCCGCCGGCACGGTGCCCGAGAAGATCCTCGACGGCGGTCCGGTCGTCGACACCCGCGGCGGGCAGGAGACCAGCCTGCAGGTGCCCGACCACCGGATCGTGCTCACCTTCGACGACGGGCCCGACCCCACCTGGACCCCCAAGGTCCTCGACGTCCTGAAGAAGCACCGCGTGCACGCCGTCTTCTTCATCACCGGCACCATGGCCTCCCGGTACCCCGACCTGGTCCGGCGGATGGTGGACGAGGGCCACGAGATCGGCCTGCACACCTTCAACCACCCCGACCTCTCCTACCAGTCGAAGAAGCGCATCGACTGGGAGCTCACCCAGAACCAGCTGGCCCTGGCGGGAGCCGCCGGCATCCGGACGTCCCTCTTCCGGCCGCCGTACTCCTCCAGTGCGGACGCCCTCGACGACGCGTCCTGGCCGGTCACCCGCTATGTCGGAACGCGCGGCTACCTCACCGTCTTCACCACCGCCGACAGCGAGGACTGGCAACGGCCGGGCGTACGGCAGATCGTCCGCAACGCCACGCCCGAGAACGGCAAGGGCGCCATCGTGCTCATGCACGACTCCGGCGGCGACCGCCGGCAGACCGTCCAGGCCCTCGACGTCTACCTCCCCGAACTCATGCGGAAGGGTTACGCCTTCGAGAACCTCACCGAAGCCCTGCAGGCGCCGAGCGCGCACACCCCGGTCACCGGGACCGACCTGTGGAAGGGCAAGGCCTGGGTCTTCCTGGTCGGAGCCTCCGACGACATCACCGCCGTGCTGGTCGTCGGTCTCGCCGTCATCGGCGTCCTCGTCTTCGCCCGCTTCGGCCTGATGCTGCTGCTCTCGGCGATCCACACCCGCCGTACCCGCCGCCGGGGTTTCGTCTGGGGCCCCGACGCGCCCGTCACCGAACCGGCCTCGGTGCTCGTCCCTGCCTACAACGAGGCCAAGTGCATCGAGAACACGGTGCGTTCGCTGATGAAGAGCGAGCACCCGATCGAGATCCTGGTGGTCGACGACGGCTCCAGCGACGGCACCGCCCGCATCGTCGAGGACCTGCGCCTGCCCGGTGTCCGCGTCGTGCGCCAGCGCAACGCGGGCAAACCGGCCGCCCTCAACCGGGGCATCGCCAACGCCCGGCACGACCTCATCGTCATGATGGACGGCGACACGGTCTTCGAGCCGTCCACGGTCCGCGAGCTCGTCCAGCCGTTCGCCGACCCGAAGGTCGGCGCGGTCGCCGGCAACGCCAAGGTCGGCAACAAGGACACCCTCATCGGCGCCTGGCAGCACATCGAGTACGTGATGGGCTTCAACCTCGACCGCCGCATGTACGACGTCCTGCGCTGCATGCCCACCATCCCGGGAGCCGTCGGGGCGTTCCGCCGCAGCGCGCTCGACCGCGTCGGCGGCATGAGCGACGACACCCTCGCCGAGGACACCGACATCACCATGGCCATCCACCGGGACGGCTGGCACGTCGTGTACGCGGAGAAGGCACGCGCCTGGACCGAGGCCCCGGAGTCCGTCCAGCAGCTGTGGTCGCAGCGCTACCGCTGGTGCTACGGCACGATGCAGGCGATCTGGAAGCACCGCCGCGCGCTCGTCGAACGCGGACCCTCGGGCCGCTTCGGGCGGGTGGGCCTCCCGCTCGTCTCCCTCTTCATGGTCGTCGCCCCGCTCCTCGCGCCCCTCATCGACCTGTTCCTCGTCTACGGCCTGCTCTTCGGCCCGACCGGTCAGACGATCGCGGCCTGGTTCGGCGTGCTCGCCGTCCAGGCGGGCTGTGCGGCCTACGCGTTCGTCCTCGACCGCGAGCGGCTCACTCCGCTGATCTCCCTCCCGCTCCAGCAACTCCTGTACCGGCAGCTGATGTACATCGTGCTCCTCCAGTCCTGGATCACCGCGCTCACCGGCGGCCGGCTGCGCTGGCAGAAGCTGCGCCGCAAGGGACAGGTGGCCGCCCCGCCGGGCGCGGCGACGCCGGCCCCGAGCCTGGACGGGGGTGCGGTCGGATGAGCACCGAGCCGAGGACGGAGTCGAGCGGCCGGCCGAGCAGCCGTCCGGCGGACGGCAGGCCGGGGGACGGCAGGCCGGCGCACGGTCGTCCGGTGGACAGCACCGCGCGGCTGCCCCGACTGACCGAGTCGACCGGGCCCGCCGAGTCGACCGGGCCCGCCGAGGCGACCGGGCTGCCAGCGCAGCCGGGCGCGACCGCGGGTTCGGAGGCGAGGAGGAAGAGCGGCGGACGCGACCGCTACTTCGACCTCCTCCGGGCGATCGCCCTGTTCCGTGTCGTCCTGTACCACCTGATGGGCTGGGCCTGGCTCCCCGTCGTGTTCCCCTCGATGGGCGTGATGTTCGCGCTCGCCGGCAACCTGATGGCCCGCTCGCTCACCCGGCGCCCCGCGCTGGAGGTCGTACGCGGGCGCATGCGCAGGCTGCTGCCGCCGCTGTGGCTGCTGGGCGCCGTCGGGGTGAGCGGCATGCTGGCCGCGGGGTGGGGCCCGGACGAGGAAGGGCACCCCGGCTGGTGGTGGCTCCACCTCGCGTACTGGATCCTCCCGCTGAGCGACCCGCCGTACGGCGATTCCCTGCCGGGCGTGCACGGCCTGGTCGGCGACGACTGGGCCACCGACATGGGTGTGCCCCTGTGGTACCTCCGCGCCTACCTGTGGTTCGTCCTGCTCTCCCCGCTCCTGCTGCGCGCCCTGCGCCGGCTGCCCTGGCCGACGGTTCTCGCGCCGCTCGCGCTGTCCGCCGCGCTGGAGTTCGGCGCCCTCTCGCTGCCCGGCTGGCGGCTGCAGGCCGCCCTCACGGATCTCGGCACGTTCGGCGCGTGCTGGCTGCTGGGCATGGCGCACCAGGAGGGACTGCTGCGCCGACTGCCCCGCTATGTGGTGCCGTCCCTGGCCCCGGCGGTGGCGGCGACCGGTCTCTGGTACGCCCTGGGCCACCACCTCAGGGAGGGGCACGACCTCGACGACATGCCGTTCGCGCAGTCCCTGTGGTCCTTCGCCGCGGTGCTGCTGCTTCTGCACCTCAGTCCGTCCTGGACCGAGTGGCCGGCCCGGCTGCGCCGCTGGGACCGGGTGATCACGCTGCTCAACTCCCGTGCGGTGACGATCTATCTCTGGCACAACGTGTGCATCGGCGTCGTCGAGGCGCTGTGGGACCGGCTGTGGGCCGTCCCGTGGCTGGAGGACGACGCCCACTGGATCCTGGTGAGCCCGTGGCCCCAACTGCCGTTCGTCTGGCTTCTCACGGCGGTCTGCGTCGTCTGCTTCGGCTGGGTCGAGGACCTGGCGGCCCGCCGCAGGCCCCGTCTGTGGCCGGACGGACGCGTCGGCGCGCACCGCGCGTGACCGGGAGCGTGTTCCGCCCCTGCCCGCTCGCCGGGCGGGGGTGAGGGGCAGGTCGAGCGGGCCGCTGCCGATCACCGGGGCCGCGGGCGTGTGGAAGACTGCCCGCGTTGCGTGAGTGAACAGCCGTTCGGCTGGTGGGGGAGTGAGTGCCGGTGAGCAAGCGGCAGATGCGAAGCATGCTGAAGTCGATGGCGGGCGGCGGGCCCGTCGAGGTCACCAGCCCGCTGGCCTCGGTGAAGAAGCTGGCCCGGCTCGCCTTCGTGGCCCAGCAGTTCGGATACGAGTACGCGGACGCCGGGCACGGTGGCTCCCAGGGCAACGCGCTGAAACTGCTGATCGTCCCCGATCCCAGCCCGCAGGCACGCGCGCGTGCCGCGCAGAACTGGGCGCAGTACCCGAACGCGCACGACGGGTTCTCCCTGCCGCCGCTGGTCCCGGACGCCTTCGAACTCCTCAGGACCCGCATCACCTTCGACCTCACCGGCAGGCAGGCCGAGAAGCGGATGGGGTACGGCGCGCTGGGCGCCACCGCGGGGTGCGCGGTCCTCGGGATACGGCTCGGGGCCACGGGCGCCGACTTCGGCGTCGCCTCCGCCGTCTGGGTCGTCCTCATGGCCGTCTGCGGCGCCGGCTTCGCCGTCAACCGGCGCCGCAACGCCGCGTCCGGCGCCCGGCTGAAGGCCGCCGGCTTCGCCCCGGTGACCGACGCGACGGGCCGCCTGCGGTACCTGCCCCCGGGAACGGGGGCGGGAGCGGCGGCCGGTCCCGGCGGGAACGCGTACGGCGGCGGGCTCCCGGCCCAGGCGCCCGCCCACGCCCCGGCCCAGCCCCCGTACGGTCCGTACGGCACCGCTCCGGCGGCCGCCCCCGGCTACGGCTACCCGCAGCAGGCGTACCAGCCGGCGCCGTACCAGGAGCCCACGCCGTACCAGGAGCCCACGCCGTACCAGCAGCCGCAGCCGTACCAGTACCCCCACCAGCAGCCGGGGCCGTACGCCCAGCCCCAGCCCGGTCCTTCCGCCCAGCACCCGCCGCACCCCCAGCACCAGCCCGCCCCCCAGCCGTACCCGGGCCCCCAGCCGTACCCCGGGCCCCAGCAGTACCCGTACTCTTCCCAGGCCCCGCAGGCCCCGCCCTATCCGCAGCCGCAGCCCCAGCCCCAGCCGCCCGCCCCCTACGGCCGGCCGCCCCAGGACTGAGCTCGTTGCGCGACCTCTCACCGGCGGTCCGGGCAAGGTGAGAGCAACGTTCCTTTCCGGTCACCCACAGCCACAGCCCGGAAACGCGCTCTCCCTACCTTCGGGACTCATCACCGCTCATCCCCCCGGACCACCCGAGCCCGGAGCACGTGGAGGCGTCATGACAGCCCCGAGTACAGCCCCCGCACCGCCGTCCCCCGCCAAGAAGGGGAGCCGCTGGATCGAGGAGTGGGACCCCGAGAACGAGGCCTTCTGGAACGAGAAGGGCGAGAAGATCGCCCGCCGCAACCTCGTCTTCTCCGTCCTCTCCGAGCACATCGGGTTCTCGATCTGGACCATGTGGTCCGTGCTGGTGCTCTTCATGGGCCCGGAGTACGGCCTCACCCCCGCCGACAAGTTCCTGCTGACGTCGATGGTGACGCTGGTCGGAGCGGTGGTGCGGGTGCCGTACACCTTCGCCGTCGCGATCTTCGGCGGCCGGAACTGGACGATCATCTCCGCCGGCCTGCTGCTCATCCCCACCGTCGCCGCCTTCACGGTGATGGAGCCGGGGACCTCCTTCGACACCTTCCTGCTGGTCGGCCTGATCGCGGGCATCGGAGGCGGCAACTTCGCCTCCTCCATGACCAACATCAACGCCTTCTTCCCGCTCCGCAAGAAGGGCTGGGCGCTCGGGCTCAACGCCGGCGGCGGCAACATCGGCGTGCCGGTCCTCCAGCTGATCGGCCTCGCCGTCATCGGCGCGAGCGGCGGCCCGCGCGTGCTGCTCGGGATCTACATCCCGCTGATCGTGATCGCCGCGACCCTGGCCGCGCTGTTCATGGACAACCTGGCGTCCGTGAAGAACGACACCGGCGCCGCGATCGACTCCGCGAAGGACGCCCACACCTGGATCATGTCCTTCCTGTACGTCGGCACGTTCGGGTCGTTCATCGGCTACAGCTTCGCCTTCGGGCAGGTCCTGACGAACCAGTTCGGCCGGACGCCCCTCCAGGCGGCCTACCTCACCTTCATCGGCCCGCTGCTCGGCTCCCTGATCCGCCCGGTCGGCGGCTGGCTGGCCGACAAGTACGGCGGCGCGAGGATCACGCTCTACAACTACGTCGGGATGGCCGCCGCGACCGGCGTCCTGGTCTTCGCCAGCATGCAGAAGTCGCTCGGACTCTTCGTCACCGCCTTCGTGGTGCTGTTCGTGCTCAGCGGCCTCGGCAACGGGTCGACGTACAAGATGATCCCCGGCATCTTCCAGGCCAAGGCCGTCGCGAAGGGCCTGCAGGGCGAGGCCGCGGCCGCCTACGGCCGGCGTCTGTCCGGCGCCTCCATGGGACTGATCGGCGCGGTGGGCGCGCTCGGCGGCGTCGGCATCAACCTGGCCTTCCGGCAGTCGTTCCTCTCCTACGGCTCCGGCACCGGCGCCTTCGTGGCCTTCCTCGCCTTCTACGCCGTCTGCTTCGCGGTCACCTGGGCCGTATACCTTCGCCGTCCGGCCGGCCGGGTGACTGCCTCCGGCTCGGCATCCGAGGCGAAGCCGCAGCTCAGCTACGCCGAGGTGTGACGTAACACGGGCGACATCAAGCCGAACCGAGCCTGTCACGCACCGTTGACAGGCTCGTCGGCATGTAGGTCAGACGCGACTGCGGGACGAGAGCTATGCACCAGGAACAGCAACAACCGGCCACCGGCCAACGGGCCGCCGTCGAACACGGGCCTCTCGCGGGCTTCACCGTGGGCGTGACGGCCGCGCGCCGGGCCGAGGAGCTCGGCGCGCTGCTCCAGCGGCGCGGCTCGGCGGTGCTGCACGCGCCCGCCCTGCGGATCGTGCCGCTCGCCGACGACGGCGAGCTGCTCGCCGCCACCAGGGAGCTCATCGAACAGGCGCCCGACGTCGTGGTCGCCACCACCGCCATCGGCTTCCGAGGCTGGGTCGAGGCCGCCGACGGCTGGGGACTCGGCGAGCAGCTGCTCGCCCGGCTGGGCGGGGTGGAGCTGCTCGCCCGCGGCCCCAAGGTGAAGGGCGCCGTCCGGGCCGCCGGTCTGACGGAGGCGTGGTCGCCGTCCAGCGAGTCCATGGCCGAGGTGCTCGACCGGCTCCTGGAGGAGGGCGTCGAGGGGCGCCGGGTCGCCGTCCAGCTGCACGGCGAACCGCTGCCCGGGTTCGTGGAGTCGCTGCGCGCGGCGGGCGCCGAAGTGGTGGGAGTGCCCGTCTACCGGTGGATGCCGCCGGAGGACATCTCGCCGCTCGACCGGCTCATCGACGCCGCCGTCGCGCGCGGGCTGGACGCGATCACCTTCACCAGCGCGCCCGCGGCCGTCTCGCTGTTCTCCCGGGCGGAGGAGCGCGGGCTGCTGTCCGAGCTGCTCACCGCCCTGCACCACGACGTGCTGCCGGCCTGTGTCGGTCCCGTCACCGCGCTTCCGCTGCAGGCGCGCGGCGTGGACACGATCCAGCCGGAGCGGTTCCGGCTCGGGCCGCTCGTGCAGCTGCTGTGCCAGGAGCTGCCGACCCGGGCCCGGGCCCTGCCGCTCGCCGGACACCGGGTGGAGATCCGGGGGCACGCGGTGCTGGTGGACGGGGCGCTGCGGCCGGTGCCGCCGGCCGGGATGTCGCTGCTGCGGGCGCTCTCGCGGCGGCCGGGGTGGGTGGTGCCGCGGTCCGATCTGCTGCGGGCGCTGCCCGGGGCCGGACGGGACGAGCACGCCGTCGAGACGGCGATGGCCCGGCTGCGGACGGCTCTCGGGGCGCCGAAGCTGATCCAGACCGTGGTGAAGCGCGGGTACCGGCTGGCGCTCGATCCGGCCGCGGACGCCAAGTACGCGGACGTCTGAGCGGTTTGCCCGCCCCGGGGCCGCAACCGCCCCGGACGGGCTGGTTATCGGCCTCCCGCGCTGGCACTGTGAGGGGAAGGGTTCTTCCGGGAGAACGCCCAAGGCGGTGGCGCATGGCACTGGGGACGGTCACGGACTTCCACGAGCTGCGGTTCGACGCCGGGCGGTGTTGTCTCGACCTGCTGGCGACCAGTCACCCCCAGGAACATCTCGACGGCGTCGCGCCGTTGTGCGCGTGGATCCGCGGCTGCGGACTCGTCCCGCCGGGCACCCCGCTGACCCACGCCGACCCGTCGTGGCCGCCGGCCTTCCGGGAACTGCGCCGCAATATAGGACAGTTGGTGCACGGGTGGCTCGCCCACACCGCCACCGCCGCACACGACCCCGCGCTCGCCCGGGTCAACGACGCCGCCCGGGTCGCGCCGCCCGTCCCGCGCGCAGTGCCCGGCGAGGACGGCTCGCTGGTGCGTGAGTTGGAACGACCGCCCGGTTGCGCCGCGCTGCTCGCCGCGGTGGCCCTGGACGCGGTGGAGTTGCTCACCGATCCGGTCGCCCGGGCCGCACTGCGGCAGTGCGCGGGGGACAACTGCCCCATCGTGTACGTCGACACCTCCCGGGGGCGCCGTCGGCGCTGGTGCTCGAGCGAGACCTGCGGGAACCGGGAGCGGGTCGCGAGGCACCGCCGGCGCGCCGCGCTCGCGCGCGCCTGAGGACCCGTCGGGCGCCGTCCGGGCGTCCGTGGAGGGCGGCGCCGGGCGTACTCCGGGTGACCGACCGCCAACTGCCCTGTCGGGTATGCGGCTTTCGTGGAGCCGCGGCCTGGCGGTCTTCGAAGTGATTTCGATTACACACCGTTTACTCGCGCCGGTCGACGGGCAGTCGGCGTGATCTTGTCGGTGTGGTGGATTTGTAAAGAAAAGACGGTGGGAATGTGCCGCCATGTCCCCCTCGTCATGACACCCCGAAGAAAAGTGTCCCCGCGGTTTGAACGCTCAACACCCCCCCTGCGTACCCGTCGTCGAGCGACCGAAGGGGGGATCCCCCGGACACCGGAGGTGGGCGTGCGCAAAGATGCGGCCGTGGCCAATGAACGTGGATCGAGGGCCCGACATCGCATGTCCCAGCCCTCGGAACCTGACGAGGAGCTGATGCGTGCTCTGTATCGGGAGCATGCCGGACCCCTGCTTGCGTATGTCCTGCGCCTGGTTGCCGGAGATCGGCAGCGTGCCGAGGACGTCGTGCAGGAGACGCTCATCCGTGCCTGGAAGAACGCCGGTCAGCTCAATCGGGCGACCGGATCGGTACGCCCCTGGCTGGTGACGGTCGCTCGTCGCATCGTCATCGACGGCCACCGCAGCCGGCAGGCCCGGCCGCAGGAGGTCGACCCGTCGCCGCTGGAGGTCATTCCTGCGGAGGACGAGATCGACAAGGCGCTGTGGCTGATGACGCTGTCCGACGCGCTCGACGACCTGACCCCGGCCCACCGGGAGGTGCTCGTCGAGACGTACTTCAAGGGGCGTACCGTCAACGAGGCGGCCGAGACGCTCGGCATACCCAGCGGCACCGTGCGCTCAAGGGTGTTCTACGCCCTGCGGTCGATGAAGCTGGCTCTGGAGGAGCGGGGGGTGACGGCGTGATGAGCATTTACGGGGGGTTCGGAGCAGGTGGGCCGGGTATGTCTGGCCCCATGCAGGGATCTGTGGGATCTCCGAGCCCGAGCGAACACGAGACCGTCGGCGCCTACGCCCTCGGCATCCTCGACGACGCCGAGGCGACCGCCTTCGAAGCCCATCTTGCCGGCTGCGAATGGTGCGCCCAGCAGCTCGACGAGCTGGCCGGGATGGAACCGATGCTTGCCGCGCTCGCGGACCTGCCCGGTTCCGGCACCCCGGCGATCGGCGACTCCCTGTCCGCCCGCCCCAGCCCGCGTCTCGCCGAGCGGCTGGTCGACGAGATCTCCGAGCGCCGCGCGCTCAAGCGCCGCCGCTCCTTCTTCCTGGTGGCGGCCGCGGCCGCGCTGATCATCGGCGGCCCCCTCACGGTGCTGGCCGCGACCGGCGGCGACGGCGGGAGCAAGGGCGTCCAGGCGGGCTCCACCAAGTCCGCGAACTCCGCCAAGGACGCCTTCGACACGCTCGCCCAGCGGGTCTCCGCGACCGACTCCGCCACCAAGGTCTCCGCGACCGTCGCCATGGGCGAGAAGGCGTGGGGCACGGAGATCGGCGTCGAGCTGAAGAACGTCAAGGGCCCGGAGAAGTGCTCGCTGATCGCCGTCGGCAAGAACGGCGAGCGCGAGACGGTCTCCTCCTGGTCGGTCCCGGAGTGGGGCTACGGCCTTCCCGGCGCCAAGACCGAACAGGCCAAGAACCCGCTCTACGTGTCCGGCGGCGCAGCCTTCAAGACCAACGAGATCGACCACTTCGAGGTCATGACCTTCGACGGCAAGAAGCTCGTCCAGGTCGACGCGTAGTCCCGCATGGCTTCACGGGCCCCCTTCGCGTACGGTTGACGGCTGCCCAGCACGTCAGAAGGGGGCCCGGTGGCCGCTCAGGCACAGCAGGAGACCGTGGTCGGATCGGTCGACGAAGCCGCACAGGATTCCGTGGGGGATTCGGTGCGGGACCGTGAGATCAGCGTCGAACAGGTACACCTCGACCGGGTGTACCGCCGCCTCGAGGAGAAGATCCACGAGGCCGAGTTCCTCATGAACGACGCGGCCCAGCGCGGCCAGGTCGGCACGCCCGGCGCCCTCGCCGAACGGGACGCACAGGTCTTCCGGGCCGGCGTCCACCTCAACCGGCTCAACAACGAGTTCGAGGACTTCCTGTTCGGGCGGATCGACCTGCTGCTCGGCAAGGACGGCAAGAAGGGCCCGGACGGCGCCTACACCGCCGTGGAGCCCGCCGAGGGCGCCGTCCGCCCCGACAACACGGCCGACATCGCCGAGACGCTGCACATCGGCCGGATCGGCGTCCTCGACTCCGAGTACGCGCCGCTGGTCATCGACTGGCGGGCGCCCGCCGCCGCCCCGTTCTACCGCTCCACCCCCGTCGATCCGGGGCGTGTCGTGCGCCGCCGGGTCATCCGCTCCAAGGGGCGCCGCGTCCTCGGCGTCGAGGACGACCTGATGCGTCCCGAGCTGCGAGCCTCCCTGGACGGCCGCGAACTGCCCGTCATCGGCGACGGCGCCCTCATGGCCGCACTCGGCCAGGCCCGCAGCCACACCATGCGCGACATCGTCGCCTCCATCCAGGCCGAGCAGGACCTCGTCATCCGCGCCCCCGCCGCCTCCGTCACCTACGTCGAGGGCGGGCCGGGCACCGGGAAGACCGCCGTCGCGCTGCACCGGGCCGCCTACCTCCTCTACCAGGACCGGCGCCGGTACTCCGGCGGCATCCTGATCGTGTCGCCCACCCCCCTGCTGGTGGCGTACACCGAGGGCGTGCTCCCCTCCCTCGGCGAGGAGGGCCAGGTCGCCATCCGCGCCATCGGCTCCCTCGTCGACGGCGCCGAGGCCACCCTGTACGACTCCCCGGCGGTGGCCCGGGCCAAGGGGTCGTACAGGATGCTCAAGGTGCTGCGCAAAGCCGCCCGCGGCGCCCTGGAGAACGGCGACGGCGGCGGCCGCGGCGCGCGGCAGCAGACACAGCTCGGCTTCGACGACGGGCCGGACGAGGCCCCCGAGACCCCGGGCACGCCCGGCCGGCTGCGCGTCGTCGCCTTCGGCCGCCGGCTGGAGCTGGAGGCCGCCGATCTGCAGCGCGTGCGGCACAGCGCGCTCAGCGGCACCGCCCCGGTGAACCTGCTGCGCCCGCGCGCCCGCAAGCTGCTCCTGGACGCCCTGTGGGAGCGCTCCGGCGCGGCCGGCCGGCACAGCGACCCGGAGCTCGCCGCCGAGCTGCGCTCCTCCTTCGACGAGGACGTGAGCACCGAGGACGCCTTCGTCGCCTTCCTCGACGCCTGGTGGCCCGAGCTGACCCCGCAGGCCGTCCTCGGCGCCATGGCCGACGAACGGCGGCTGGGCCGCTGGGCCCGCCGGATCCTCAACCCCGGCGAGGTCCGCAAGGTCGCCCGCTCCCTCAGACGGGACGGGCTGTCCGTGCACGACATCGCCATGCTCGACGAGCTCCAGGCGGTCCTCGGCTCCCCGGCCCGCCCGCGCAAGAGGCGCGAGCTCGACCCGCTGGACCAGCTCACCGGCCTCGAGGAGCTGATGCCGACGCGCGAGGAGACCCAGCGCGAGCGCGCCGAGCGCCTCGCGCAGGAGCGCACCGAGTACGCGCACGTCATCGTCGACGAGGCGCAGGACCTCACCCCGATGCAGTGGCGCATGGTCGGCCGCCGCGGCCGGCACGCGACCTGGACGGTCGTCGGCGACCCGGCCCAGTCCTCCTGGTCCGACCCCGACGAGGCCGCCGAGGCCCGCGACGAGGCGCTCGGCACCCGCCCCCGCCGCCGCTTCCAGCTGACGGTGAACTACCGCAACCCGGCCGAGATCGCCGAGCTGGCCGCCAGGGTGCTGGCGCTGGCCATGCCGGGCGCCGAGTCCCCGTCGGCGGTCAGGTCGACGGGTGTCGTGCCCCGCTTCACGGCCGCGCGCGGCTCCCTGGCGCCGACGGTGCGCGCGGAGGCCGAGCGGCTCCTGGAACGCGTGGACGGCACCGTCGGCGTCGTCGTCGCCATGAACCGCCGTGAGGAGGCCAGGCGCTGGCTGGCCGGCCTGGGGGACCGCGTGGTGGCGCTCGGCAGCCTGGAGGCCAAGGGCCTGGAGTACGACGCCACGGTCGTCGTCTCGCCGGCGGAGATCGCCGACGAGTCGCCGGCGGGCCTGCGGGTGCTGTACGTCGCCCTCACCCGGGCGACGCAGCAGCTCACGGTGGTGTCCGGGGAGCGGGACGAGCCGGACGGACAGGGAGTGCCGGACCTTCTGCGGGACTGATCGCAGTGAACTGCCCGCACGGGAATGGCGTTCGGGCATCCGTTTGTTAGCCTGGTCGTGACACCGGCTCGATCCAAGCCCCCGGGCCCAACCTTCGTCGCCACGAGCGACCACTTGCCGCGAGGCGAGCATGGCGGGTCGGTGTCATGAACGAGGGAAGAGGCCCGCATCAGCTGTGATGCGGGCCTTTTTCTGCGCCCGGACACGGCCTCGCCCGCCCGTCCACCGAGAACAAAACGATCGCAATTCGGGGCGGCTTTCCCGTACTCGTCGGTAGGTGCGACGATCGGACCGCAATCCCGCGACCCAGCAGTGCAGAGGAAGTCGGCCATGGCAACGGCGCCCAGCGTCTCCTACTCGATGACGGTCCGGCTGGAGGTGCCCGCGAGCGGTACCGCGGTCTCCCAGCTCACCGGGGCCGTCGAGTCCCACGGAGGCTCGGTGACCGGCCTCGACGTCACGGCGTCCGGCCACGAGAAGCTCCGCATCGACGTCACCATCGCCGCCACCTCCACCTCCCACGCCGACGAGATCGTCGAGCAGTTGCGCGGCATCGAGGGCGTCACGCTCGGCAAGGTCTCCGACCGTACGTTCCTGATGCACCTCGGCGGCAAGATCGAGATGGCGTCGAAGCACCCCATCCGCAACCGCGACGACCTCTCGATGATCTACACGCCGGGTGTGGCCCGCGTCTGCATGGCGATCGCCGAGAACCCCGAGGACGCCCGCCGCCTCACCATCAAGCGCAACTCCGTTGCGGTCGTGACGGACGGCTCGGCCGTGCTGGGCCTCGGCAACATCGGCCCGAAGGCCGCGCTGCCCGTCATGGAGGGCAAGGCGGCCCTGTTCAAGCGGTTCGCCGGCATCGACGCCTGGCCGCTGTGCCTGGACACCCAGGACACCGACGCCATCGTCGAGATCGTCAAGGCGATCGCCCCCGGCTTCGCGGGCATCAACCTCGAGGACATCTCCGCCCCCCGCTGCTTCGAGATCGAGGCCCGGCTGCGCGAGGCCCTCGACATCCCCGTCTTCCACGACGACCAGCACGGCACCGCGATCGTCGTCCTCGCCTCCCTCACCAACGCCCTGCGTGTCGTCGGCAAGGGCATCGGCGACGTGCGCGTGGTCATGTCCGGCGCGGGCGCGGCCGGCACGGCCATCCTCAAGCTGCTGCTCGCCGCCGGGGTCAAGAACGCGGTCGTCGCCGACATCCACGGCGTGGTCCACGCGGACCGTCCGGACCTCGTCGACGCGGCCCCCGACTCGGCGCTGTGCTGGATCGCCGACAACACCAACCCCGAGGGCCTCACCGGCACCCTGAAGGAGGCCGTGCGCGGCGCCGACGTCTTCATCGGCGTCTCCGCCCCGAACGTGCTCGACGGCGACGACGTGGCCGCGATGGCCGAGGGCTCGATCGTGTTCGCGCTCGCGAACCCCGACCCCGAGGTCGACCCGGCGGTCGCCCGCCTGACGGCCGCGGTCGTGGCCACCGGCCGCTCCGACTTCCCCAACCAGATCAACAACGTGCTGGTCTTCCCGGGCGTCTTCCGCGGCCTGCTGGACGCGCAGTCCCGCACCGTGAACACGGAGATGATGCTCGCGGCCGCGAAGGCCCTCGCCGACGTCGTGAGCGATGACGAGCTCAACGCGAACTACATCATCCCGAGCGTCTTCAACGACAAGGTCGCGGGCGCGGTGGCGGGCGCGGTGCGCGAGGCCGCCAAGGCCGCCGGGGCGTCGGCCTCGTAGCCTTTGCAGGCTCTGCCCTGCGGCACGCGGGGGCCCGGGCGGTCTGTGACGATCGCCACGACGGCCCCCGCACCGGCGCGTCGTGGAACCCCGGGCCGTGGACGGCCCTCTAGGGTTGCGCCCGAGCCAAGCGCTCTCGTGTGACTCCCAAGGGTTGTCTCACGACTCCGAGCGGGTGCCGGATTGGCTTTCCCGCCGCAGGTAGGGGCAGGATGCGTCTCTGGGCGCGAGCACAACGACTTCGCTGTGCCCCACAGGCGGCTCTGCCGCGTGGCACGCCTCAACGGCAAGAAGAACACGGGAGTAACAACATGAACCGCAGTGAGCTGGTGGCCGCGCTGGCCGACCGCGCCGAGGTGACCCGTAAGGACGCCGACGCCGTTCTGGCCGCGTTCGCCGAGACCGTCGGCGAGATCGTCGCCAAGGGCGACGAGAAGGTCACCATCCCCGGCTTCCTGACCTTCGAGCGCACCCACCGTGCCGCTCGTACGGCGCGCAACCCGCAGACCGGTGACCCGATCCAGATCCCGGCCGGCTACAGCGTCAAGGTCTCCGCGGGCAGCAAGCTCAAGGAAGCCGCCAAGGGCAAGTAGGCCTTCGCGTACGCGACGGGATCCGCGTACGAGGCTCGGCAACGCGAATGGGGCGGCTCCCCTCGGAGGAGCCGCCCCATCGTCGTGCGCGGACAGCGGGTGGGCTAGCCGAGGGCCTTGCCCGGCAGCTCCACCTTCGCGCCGAGCTCCACCAGCTTCTCCATGAAGTTCTCGTAGCCGCGGTTGATGAGCTCGATGCCGTGCACGCGGGACGTGCCCTGGGCCGCGAGCGCGGCGATCAGGTACGAGAAGCCGCCGCGCAGGTCGGGGATGACCAGATCGGCGCCCTGGAGCTTCGTGGGGCCCGACACGACTGCGGAGTGCAGGAAGTTGCGCTGCCCGAAGCGGCAGTCGGAGCCGCCGAGGCACTCGCGGTAGAGCTGGATGTGGGCGCCCATCTGGTTGAGCGCCGAGGTGAAGCCCAGCCGGGACTCGTAGACCGTCTCGTGGACGATCGACAGGCCGGTGGCCTGGGTGAGGGCGACGACCAGCGGCTGCTGCCAGTCGGTCTGGAAGCCGGGGTGCACGTCCGTCTCGAGCGCGATGGACTTCAGGTTGCCGCCGGGGTGCCAGAAGCGGATGCCCTCGTCGTCGATCTCGAAGGCGCCGCCCACCTTGCGGTAGGTGTTCAGGAACGTCATCATCGACCGCTGCTGGGCCCCGCGGACGTAGATGTTGCCCTCCGTCGCCAGCGCCGCCGACGCCCAGGACGCGGCCTCCAGACGGTCCGACAGGGCCGCGTGGTTGTAGCCGCCGAGCTTGTCCACACCGGTGATGCGGATCGTGCGGTCGGTGTCCATCGCGATGATGGCGCCCATCTTCTGCAGCACGCAGATGAGGTCCTCGATCTCCGGCTCCACGGCCGCGTTCGAGAGCTCGGTGACGCCCTCCGCCAGGACCGCCGTCAGCAGCACCTGCTCGGTCGCGCCGACCGACGGGTACGGCAGCCGGATCTTCGTGCCGCGCAGCCGCTGCGGGGCCTCCAGGTACTGGCCGTCCTCCCGCTTCTCGATCTTCGCGCCGAACTGCCGCAGCACGTCGAAGTGGAAGTCGATGGGCCGGCCGCCGATGTCGCAGCCGCCGAGGCCCGGGATGAAGGCGTGCCCGAGGCGGTGCAGCAGCGGGCCGCAGAACAGGATCGGGATCCGGCTGGAGCCCGCGTGGGCGTCGATGTCGGCGACGTTGGCGCTCTCCACGTAGGTCGGGTCGAGCACCAGCTCGCCCGGCTCCTCGCCCGGACGGACCGTCACCCCGTGCAGTTGCAGCAGACCGCGCACGACCCGCACGTCACGGATGTCCGGGACGTTGCGCAGCCGGCTCGGCTCACTGCCCAGCAGGGCGGCGACCATGGCCTTGGGTACGAGGTTCTTCGCACCGCGGACCCGGATCTCGCCCTCGAGCGGGGTGCCGCCGTGGACAAGCAGTACGTCGTCAGAGCCGTTGACGGTCATGTGTCTCGCGTTCCATGGATGGTGGATCAGGGCAGGGCCGTTGGGGTGGGGGCAGGGCCAGATGAGACAGGGTAATCGCCGTCGGCCCCTGTGCCGTAAGCCCGAGGACGCCTCAGGATCGTCATGGCTGTGTCACAACACGAACGGTTCCCCGCCGGGCACGGAAGGTCACCGCCGCACCTCGTCGCGGCCCGTGCGCCCGGTCCGCGTCCGTGCGCCCGTCCGGCTCCCGCCGCCCCCCTCGACGTGCGTCCCACCGGCTCGCACCTCCTCGTTCCCTCGCACGCACCCGCGCACCGCGCATTGCCTCCCCACTCGGCGGGAAGATGCGGGATCATGTCTGGCATGACCGAGGTGTCCTCGCTCACAGGGCGGCTGCTCGTGGCCACGCCCGCCCTGGCGGACCCGAACTTCGACCGTGCGGTGGTGCTCCTCCTCGACCACGACGAGGAGGGCTCGCTCGGCGTCGTCCTCAACCGGCCCACCCCGGTGGGCGTCGGCGACATCCTGGAGGACTGGGCGGAGCTCGCGGGCGAACCCGGCGTCGTCTTCCAGGGCGGCCCGGTCTCCCTCGACTCGGCCCTCGGCATCGCCGTCATCCCGGGCGGTGCGGCCGTCGACGGCGCTCCGCTCGGCTGGCGCCGGGTGCACGGCGCGATCGGCCTGGTCGACCTGGAGGCCCCGCCGGAGCTCCTCGCCGCGGCTCTCGGCTCCCTGCGGATCTTCGCCGGATACGCGGGCTGGGGGCCCGGCCAGCTGGAGGACGAGCTGGTGGAGGGCGCCTGGTACGTCGTGGAGTCCGAGCCCGGCGACGTCTCCTCGCCGTCCCCCGAACGGCTCTGGCGCGAGGTGCTGCGCCGCCAGCGCAACGACCTGGCGATGGTCGCGACCTACCCGGACGACGCCTCGCTGAACTGACGCGCGTGAGCATCCCGGCCCGGCTTCAGTACGCTTGGCGCCATGAGCACTCTTGAGCCTGAGACCCAGCCCCAGCGAGGCACGGGGACGGGGACCCTCGTGGAGCCGACGCCGCAGGTGTCGCACGGCGACGGGGACCACGAGCGCTTCGCCCACTACGTCCAGAAGGACAAGATCATGGCGAGCGCCCTCGACGGGACGCCCGTCGTGGCGCTGTGCGGCAAGGTCTGGGTGCCGGGTCGCGACCCGAAGAAGTATCCGGTGTGCCCCATGTGCAAGGAGATCTTCGAGTCCATGGCGGGCGGCGGGGACGACAAGGGCAAGGGCGGCGACAAGAAGTAGCCCGCGGAGCTTCCTGGGCCCCCGGGGCGCGTTTCGGCGCGCCCTGGGGGCTTCGGCGTGTGCGCCCGGCCGCGCGGGGCGCGCGGGCGGCGCCGGCCGGTCGCGGATCGGCCCAGGTCGCGGATCGGCCCAGGTCGCCGATCGGTCCAGGTCACAGATTGGTCCAGACCTCTTGTCGGGGTGATCTCCCGGCCCTAGCCTCCGGTGTGTCGTGCGAAGCAGTGCGAAAGCGGTTCCGGAGCCCCGAAGGACTGACGTGACGTCTGCGATGGATCTCGTCCCCGCGCCCCGCTCCGTCGACGGCCCGACGCCCCGCGGTGCGGTCCTGTTCGACGAGGCCACCACCCTGTGGGCCGCTCCCGGCACGGAGAGCGCCGAACGCTGGCTGCGCGCCACGCTCGGCGCGGCGCTCGGCCTGCCCCTGCGGCCCGGACCGCGGGACGCCCGCGACTGCGTGCGGCTGTGCCTGGACGACACGCTGGAGCCCGAGGCGTACCGGCTGAGCGTCGTCGCGGACTCGGGCGTCGAGATCCGCGGCGGGGATCCCGCCGGCGTCTTCTGGGGCGCCCAGACCCTGCGGCAGCTGCTCGGCCCGGAAGCCTTCCGGCGCGCGCCCGTCCGACGCGGCGTCAAGTACGGCGTCCCGCAGCGGATCGTCGAGGACGCGCCCCGGTTCCGCTGGCGCGGCCTCATGCTGGACGTGGCCCGGCACTTCATGCCCAAGGACGGCGTCCTGCGCTACCTGGACCTGATGGCGGCGCACAAACTCAACGTCTTCCACCTCCATCTGACGGACGACCAGGGCTGGCGGATCGAGATCCGCAGACACCCCCGGCTCACCGAGGTCGGCTCCTGGCGGGCCCGCACGAAATTCGGCCATCGCGCCTCGCCGCTGTGGGAGGACAAGCCGCACGGCGGCTTCTACACCCAGGACGACATCCGGGAGATCGTCGCCTATGCGGAGCAGCGGCACATCACCGTCGTCCCCGAGATCGACGTGCCCGGCCACTCGCAGGCCGCGATCGCCGCGTATCCGGAACTCGGCAACGCCGACGTCGTCGACACCGCCGCCCTGACCGTCTGGGACAACTGGGGGATCAGTCCGAACGTGCTGGCCCCCGCCGACGTCACCCTGCGCTTCTACGAGGGGGTCTTCGAGGAGGTGCTGGAACTCTTCCCCTCGCGGTTCGTCCACGTCGGGGGTGACGAATGCCTCAAGGACCAGTGGCGGCGTTCACCGGCCGCGCAGGCCCGCATCGCCGAACTCGGCCTCGCGGACGAGGACCAGCTGCAGTCCTGGTTCATCCGCCACTTCGACGCCTGGCTCACGGCGCGCGGGCGGCGGCTGATCGGCTGGGACGAGATTTTGGAGGGCGGGCTCGCCAACGGGGCGGCCGTGTCCTCCTGGCGCGGCAGCGCGGGCGGGATCGCCGCCGCGCGGGCCGGGCACGACGTGGTGATGTGCCCGGAGCAGCAGGTGTACCTCGACCACCGGCAGGCGGACGGCGCGGACGAACCCGTGCCGATCGGCTACGTCCGCACCCTGGAGGACGTCTATCGGTTCGAGCCCGTTCCCACGGAGTTGACGCCGGCGCAGGCGCGGCACGTGCTCGGCGCCCAGGCCAACCTGTGGACCGAGGCGATGGAGGACCAGGCGCGCGTGGACTACCAGGCCTTTCCCCGCCTCGCCGCCTTCGCCGAGGTCGCCTGGAGCGACCTGCCCGCCCCGGCGGAACGGGACTTCGCCGGCTTCGAGCGGCGGATGCGGTCCCACTACGCGCGGCTCGACGCCCTGGGCGTCGGCTACCGCCCGCCGGGCGGGCCCCGGCCGTGGCAGCGGCGCCCCGGCGTCCTCGGGCGGCCCCTCGAGGGACGGCCCCCGAACCGGTGATCCGGTGCGTCACGGAGAAACCCCGTCAGGGTCACCGAAGAGAGGCAATTCACGCGCACCGGTGATGCCGTGCGAAAACGGACCATCACCGGGACGAGGTGGGCGAATGCCTCCTAGCGGACCCCCGCTCTCGGGTGTTGCGAAGATGTGCCAGAGTTGCCACGTCCGCCCTGTCAGCACGTACCGTACGGCTTCACAGGTGGGACCAGGTGGGGCAGCGGGAAGGGGCAGCCGGTTTTGAGCACGCACGCACCGCAGGCGGCGCAGGCCGTCACGCTGCCCACGACACTGGACGACGCCGTGGCGGCCCTGGCGGCCATGCCCGCCGCCGTCCCCGTGGCCGGCGGCACCGACCTCATGGCCGCCGTGAACTCGGGTCAGCTGCGCCCTGCCGGGCTGGTGGGCCTCGGCCGGATCAGCGAGATCCGCGGCTGGCAGTACCAGGACGGCCACGCCCTGCTCGGCGCCGGACTCACCCACGCGCGCATGGGCCGCCCCGACTTCGCCGCCCTGATCCCGGCGCTCGCCGCGGCCGCCCGCGCCGCCGGTCCGCCGCAGATCCGCAACGCGGGCACCCTGGGCGGCAACGTCGCCTCGGCCGCCCCCACGGGCGACGCGCTGCCCGTGCTGGCCGCGCTGGAGGCGACCCTGATCGTCGCGGGCCCGGGCGGAGCCCGCCGGGAGGTCCCGGTGTCGCACCTGCTGGCCGGCATGGAGATGCTGCGCGGCGGCGAACTCATCGGGTACGTGCGCGTGCCCCTGCTGCACGCCCCGCAGGTCTTCCTGAAGGCCACCGGCCGCACCGGTCCGGGCCGCGCGGTGGCCTCCGTCGCACTGGTCCTCGACCCCGCACGGCGCGGGGTCAGATGCGCGGTGGGCGCCATAGCGCCGATGCCGCTGCGGCCGCTCGAGGCCGAGCAGTGGGTCGCCCGGCTGATCGACTGGGACAACGGCCGCGCGATCGTCCCCGAGGCCCTCGCGGCCTTCGGCGAGTACGTCGCCGCCGCCTGCATCCCCGACCCGACGCCCGGCGTGGACGGCTCCGTGCCGGAACTTCCGCCCGCCGTACTGCACCTGCGGCGCACCGTCGCCGCACTGGCCCGACGAGCACTGGGGAGGGCGCTGTCGTGACCGACGACCGGCAGGGACCCGGACACGGACAGGAGAACGGGCAGGACCAGGGCGCGCCGCAGGGCGTCGGCCGCTGGGACCCGTTGCCCCAAGGGGACTACGACGACGGCGCGACCGCCTTCGTGAAGCTCCCCGAGGGAGGCATCGACGCCCTTCTCGCGGGCCGCGGCGACAGCCCGCTGGCCGCCCCTGGGCACGGGTACGTGCCGCCCCAGATAGCGGTGGCGCCCCCCGCGGACGACGCCGCCACCTGGGCGGCCCCGGCCGGCGGCGGCGACTGGCCGCCCGCGCAGGACACCCCGCAGACGGTGGGCGACGACCGCTTCCGGTACAACCCGGGCGCGACCGGCCAGTGGGCGTTCGAGGACGCCTCGGCGGGCCAGGGCACGCCGCAGGCGCCTCCCGCCCCGGGCCACGACGTGACCGGCCAGTGGTCGATCCCCGTCGCGGGCGGCGACCTTCCCGACGAATCGGGCGAGTTCACCGCGTCCTCCCTGGTCGAGCAGTGGGGCGGGACGCCTCCGGCCACCCTGCCCGGCGGCGCGGCCGCGCCCTGGGCGACCGAGCCGTCCGGGACCGCGCACCAGACGTGGGACCGGGCCGCCGACGAGGCCGGCCCCGGGGCCGCGGAACCGGCGTCGCACGGCCACCCGCCCGCGCACCTGTCCCCGCACGAGACCGGGACCGCGTTCGCGCCGGAGCACGACCCGTCGGCCGCGGCCCCCGACCGGGCCCGCCCCGACGCCGAGCACGCCGGCCGGCGCCCCGACCCGGGCGGCGCGTTCGCCCCGGAAGTCTCCGCCGAGGCGTACACGGTGCCCGCCGACGGCCCCGCCGCGACCGCCCCGCGGGCCGCCGAGGCCGAGGGGACCGCCGAGACGTCCGGGGAGCCGGCGAGCGCCCGCGACGGCGCCCACGGCCCCGCGGAAGCCGCCCACCGGCCCGCGCGGCCGCCCGCCGAGCCTGGCGCCGCGCACGACGACGCGCCCGCAGGCGACGACCCGCGGACCCCGCAACCGCACGCCTCCGACCCGCACGTCTCCGACCCGCAACCGTCGGACCCGCAGCCGGAGCCGGCGGCGGACGAGGGCGCCGACGACGCCACGCCGCCGTTCCACGAGGAGCACCCCCTCGCCGGTTACGTGCTGCGCGTCAACGGCTCCGACCGCCCCGTCACCGACGCCTGGATCGGCGAGTCGCTGCTCTACGTGCTGCGCGAGCGACTCGGCCTCGCGGGCGCCAAGGACGGCTGCTCGCAGGGCGAGTGCGGCGCCTGCAACGTGCAGGTGGACGGGCGGCTCGTCGCCTCCTGCCTGGTCCCGGCCGTCACCACCGCCGGCAGCGAGATCCGCACCGTCGAGGGGCTGGCCGTCGACGGGCAGCCCTCGGACGTGCAGCGGGCCCTCGCCGCCTGCGGCGCCGTCCAGTGCGGCTTCTGCGTGCCCGGCATGGCGATGACCGTGCACGACCTGCTCGAGGGCAACCCGGCGCCGTCCGAACTCGAGGCCCGCCAGGCCCTGTGCGGCAACCTGTGCCGCTGCTCCGGCTACCGGGGCGTCCTGCAGGCCGTCCAGGACGTCGTCGCCGAGCGCCGGGCGCACGCCGACGCCGAGACGGACGGCGACGAGGCACGTATCCCTCACCAGGCGGGCCCGGGCGCCGGCGGCGTGCACGCGTCGGCGTTCGAGAACCCGGCGCAGCCCCACCCGCATGACCCCGCATACGGACAGGGCCAGGACGGAGGCCAGGCGTGACGAACGAGACAGCCACCGCGGCGACCCCCGTCGAGGCGGCCCCGGCACCCGAGCCCGCCCCGCACGGCCTCGGCGTGTCCCTGCAGCCCGCCGACGTGCGCGCCAAGACCGAGGGCACCTTCCCGTACGCGGCCGACCTGTGGGCCGAGGGTCTGCTCTGGGCGGCCGTCCTGCGCTCACCGCACCCGCACGCGCGCATCGTGTCCATCGACACCTCCCACGCGCGTGAGATGCCCGGCGTGCGCGCCGTCGTCACCCACGAGGACGTCCCGGGCCGCGCGCTGCACGGCCGGGGCGCCGTGGACCGGCCCGTGTTCGCCTCCGACGTCGTCCGCCACCACGGCGAGCCCATCGCGGCCGTCGCCGCCGACCACCCGGACACCGCGCGCATGGCCGCCGCGGCCGTCATCGTCGAGTACGAGACGCTCGACCCGGTGATCGACCCGGAGCTGGCCTTCGAGGCGGAGCCCCTGCACCCCGACGGCAACCTGATCCGGCACATCCCGCTGCACCACGGCGACCCCGACGCGGCCGGCGTGGTCGTCGTCGAGGGCCAGTACCGCATCGGGCGCGCCGACCCCGCCCCCATCGGCGCCGAGGCCGGTCTCGCCGTGCCCCGTCCCGACGGCGGCGTGGAGCTCTACCTCGCCTCCACCGACCCGCACACCGACCGGGACACCGCCGCGGCCTGCTTCGGCCTCGACCCCGAACGGGTGAAGATCGTCGTCACCGGCGTGCCCGGCGCCACCGCCGACCGCGAGGACCAGGGCTTCCAGCTCCCGCTGGGCCTGCTGGCCCTCAGGACCGGCTGCCCGGTGAAGCTCACGGCGACCCGCGAGGAGTCCTTCCTCGGCCACGCCCACCGCCACCCCACACTGCTGCGCTACCGTCACCACGCCGACGCCGAGGGCCGGCTGGTGAAGGTCGAGGCGCAGATCCTGCTGGACGCGGGCGCCTACGCCGACACCTCCGCCGAGGCCCTGGCCGCCGCCGTCTCCTTCGCCTGCGGCCCGTACGTCGTGCCGAACGCCTTCATCGAGGGCTGGGCGGTGCGCACCAACAACCCGCCGTCGGGCCATGTGCGCGGCGAGGGCGCGATGCAGGTGTGCGCCGCCTACGAGGCGCAGATGGACAAGCTGGCGAAGAAGCTCGGCGTCGACCCCGCGGAGCTGCGGCTGCGCAACGTCATGGCGACCGGCGACGTCCTGCCGACCGGCCAGACGGTGACGTGCCCCGCACCGGTCGCCGAACTCCTCCAGGCCGTCCAGGAGTTCCCCCTTCCGTCGCTTCCCAAGGACGCGCCCGAAGAGGACTGGCTGCTGCCCGGCGGCCCCGAGGGCGCGGGCGAGCCGGGCGCGGTGCGCCGCGGCGTCGGCTACGGCCTGGGCATGGTCCACATGCTGGGCGCGGAGGGCGCCGACGAGGTCTCCACCGCCACCGTGAAGGTTCAGGACGGCGTCGCGACGGTGCTGTGCGCGGCCGTCGAGACCGGCCAGGGCTTCACCACGCTGGCCCGTCAGATCGTCCAGGAGACGCTGGGCGTCGACGAGGTCCACGTGGCGCCCGTGGACACCGACCAGCCCCCCGCGGGGCCCGGCTGCCGGGGCCGTCACACCTGGGTCTCCGGCGGCGCGGTGGAACGGGCGGCGAAGATGGTCCGCACCCAGCTGCTCCAGCCGCTGGCGCACAAGTTCGGCATGTCCACGGAACTGCTGCAGATCACCGACGGCAAGATCACCTCCTACGACGGCGTCCTGTCGACGACCGTCACGGAGGAGATGCACGGCAAGGAGCTGTGGGCGACCGCACAGTGCCGCCCGCACCCCACCGAGCCGCTGGACGCGGCCGGCCAGGGCGACGCCTTCGTCGGCCTCGCCTTCTGCGCGATCCGCGCGGTCGTGGACGTCGACATCGAGCTCGGCTCGGTGCGGGTCGTGGAACTCGCCGTCGCCCAGGACGTCGGCCGGATCCTGAACCCGGCCCAGCTCGCCGCCCGCATCGAGGCGGGCGTGACGCAGGGCGTGGGCATCGCGCTCACCGAGAACCTGCGCACCCCCCGCGGCCTGATCCGCCACCCCGACCTCACCGGCTACGCGCTGCCCACGGCGCTGGACGCCCCGGACATCCGGATCGTCAAACTGGTCGAGGAGCGGGACGTGGTCGCGCCGTTCGGGGCGAAGGCGGCCAGCGCGGTCCCCGTCGTCACCTCGCCGGCGGCGATCGCCTCCGCCGTCCGCGCCGCGACGGGCCGCCCCGTGAACCGCCTCCCGATAAGGCCGCAGGCCGCGGTGGTGACGGACCGGTGAGCGACCCGGCCCCGGACGGCCTGCCGGCGGACGGCCTGCCGGCGGGGGACCCGTCGGACGAGCGCCGGCCCGAAGCCCGGCAGTACGAACCCCCTCCGAGCGCGGGCAAGTTGCTGCTCTGGATCCTCCTGTTCGTGACCGCGGCGCTGGCCGTGGTGCTGGGCGGCGTGTACTTCACCTGACGGGCGCGCACCGACGCCCCGTGACACCGGGCTTGGACACCGGGTGGGAAACCGGGGTCGAACACCGGGCTCGGCTCCCGCCGGACCGGGCGATCCGGGTGGGAAGGGAACGCACGGGGCCGACGCGACGTCTTCCGGTGCGGACCGGTGCCGGGTGCGCGGGGCGGAACCCGGCACGGTCGGGCGTCGCCGCTGGTCACAGTCGTTGTCAGTGGGGCCGCATAGGCTGCGGAGCAGTGGGACGGCGCACGCGAATTCCGCCAGGGGGACCGATGAGCACGACCAGGACCACCACCGCCATGACGACGATCACCTTCACCGAGGACGAGCTGAACCCGTACATCGCACACGCCCCGGCCCGCCGCCGGCCGACCGGCCCGGGCCTGCGCGGCCTGCCGGGCGCCGAGCGACGGGAGACGGAGTCCGTCCTGCTCGACGGGATGACGGGAGAGATCTCGACGACGTACTTCTTCCACGACCGCCTCGACCTGATGGACGCCCCGCCGCTCGCACCGGCCCTGGAGAAGCTGCTCCGCTGCGCCACGGCCGTGGACGAACTGGCGGCCCTGCGCGGCCAGTTCGCCTGCTACGCCGGACGGCTCGGACCGCAGGCGGTGGCCGAGGCCTCCCGCCGGCTGCTGGCGGTGTTCGAGGCGGGCGCCGAGGGCCCGGGCGACGCCGGCGCCCTGTTCTGGAAGCTGGCCGCGGTGATCCGCCCGCTGGCCCTGATGGCCGGCCCGGGCACGACGTCAGGCCTGGCCCTGGACCTGCCGGTCCGGTTGCTGGACGAGGAGTTCGGCTCGGCGCGCGTCGTCCGCTTCGAGGACGTCGACGTCCCCGCCGCTCTCACGCACGCTCCGACCCGGCGCTTCCTGCGCGCGACGGGCCTGCCGGAGGAGGCCGCGCCGTTCTCCCTGGATCCGGACATGCCGCTGCGCACACTCGCCGAGCATCACGCCGACGACCGGGCCGCCCACGACGGCCGGGAGGCCGACCGCGACGGGGTCGGCGCCGGAAGCCGCCTCCCGGCGCACGCCGACCGCCTCATCCGGCTGGGGAGCCTCGTCGCGGACACCGGTCTCGTCGCGGACACCGGTCTCGTCGTGGACGGCGCCACGGGCGCGGTGCTGAGCTGGAGCGAGCCGGACCTCGCCCTGCGCCCGCTCAACGCCGACATCTCCACCCTCGCGTTCACCCTCTGGCTGCTGAGGCGCGAGCGGGCCCTGGACGCGCTGCGCGAACTGACCGAGGCCTGCGGCCGGCTCGCCGGCACGATGTCCCGCAACCTGGCGGCCACCGACGGGGCCCGCCGGCCCGGTCCGGTCCCCTGCGACGCCACCCCGGCCGACCCGGCGGACGCCTGACGATCCGGCACCACCACCCGGTGTCCTGGCGACGGACGAAGGCAAGGGCGACACCCTCCGGGGGTGCCGCCCTTGCCCCTTGCCCGGTCGGGCGCTGGAGACCGCGACGGGATTCGAACCCGTGTTACTCGCTTTGCAGGCGAGCCCCTGAGCCTCTCGGGCACGCGGTCGGGTCGGTGGCGGGATGCCGGCCCCGCCGTACTCGATGTGACGACCGTACGGGCGGGCCCGGACCGGGCTCAAGCAGCCGGACGGTGCTGCAACGGGACTGCCACACGCCGTTCATGAAAGGGGGCCAGGGAGCCTGCCGGGGCGGATGGGAGCCCTGGACCTAGTACCGAGGTCCCGGGTGGGGATCCGCCTTCCGACAGGTGTCAACCGCGGTTGCGCACCTTACGCTGGCGGGCATGGCAGCCCTCGAACCACGCGACGCCGTCGTCGCCGACGCCCCGGAGGACCCCGGCACGTCACCGGGTCCCGACGAGACCGTCCTCGGACGTCCCTATCGCGCCCTCAGCATCGGCATCGTCTCCGTCGTGCTGCTCATCGCCTTCGAGGCGACCGCCGTCGGGACGGCCATGCCTGTGGCGGCGCGGGAGCTCGACGGGGTGTCGCTCTACGCGTTCGCGTTCTCGGGGTACTTCACGACGAGCCTGTTCGGGATGGTGCTCGCCGGGCAGTTGTCGGACCGCAGAGGCCCGCTCGGGTCGCTCGCGGGCGGGATCGCGGCCTTCGCGGCGGGCCTCGTGCTCTCCGGCAGCGCCGGGACCATGTGGGTGTTCGTCCTCGGGCGGGCCGTGCAGGGGCTCGGGGGCGGCCTGGTGATCGTCGCGCTGTACGTCGTCGTCGGACGGGCCTATCCGGAGCGGCTGCGGCCCGCGATCATGGCCGCGTTCGCCGCGTGCTGGGTCGTGCCGTCGGTGGTGGGGCCGCTGGCCGCCGGCGCGGTGACCGAACGGCTGGGATGGCGCTGGGTCTTCCTCGGGATACCGGCCCTCGTCGTGCTTCCGCTCGCGCTGGCCCTGCCCCAGATACGGCGGCGCGCGGGGGGTCCCGTGGCGGGCACGGCGGTCGCGGCCTTCGACCGACGGCGGATCCGCCTCGCGCTCGCCGTCTCCCTCGGGGCCGGACTCCTGCAGTACGCCGCGCAGGATCTGCGGCCGCTCTCCGCGGCGCCCGCCGTCGCGGGGTGCGCGCTGCTCGTCCCCGCCGCGCTCGGACTGCTGCCGCGCGGCACCTGGCGTGCGGCGCGCGGGCTGCCCTCGGTCGTGCTGCTGCGCGGCCTGGCCGCCGGGTCGTTCATCGCCGCCGAGTCCTTCGTGCCGCTGATGCTCGTCACGCAGCGCGGACTGAGCCCCACCCTCGCCGGGTTCTCGCTCGCGGCCGGCGGAGGGACCTGGGCGCTGGGCTCGTGGGTGCAGTCGCGGCCGGGGTCGGAGCCCTACCGGCAGCGCCTCACCGTGCTCGGGATGGTGCTGGCGGCCGCCGCCGTCGCCGCGGCGCCCAGCGTGCTGGTGGCTTCCGTGCCGGTGTGGACCGTGGCCGTCGCCTGGGGCTTCGGGTGCTTCGGGATGGGCCTCGTCATCTCCTCGACCAGCGTGCTGCTGCTGCAGCTCTCCGCGCCCGAGGAGGCCGGCGCCAACTCCGCCGCCCTGCAGATCTCGGACGGGCTCTCCAACGTGCTGCTGCTCGCCGCCGGGGGAGCGGCCTTCGCGGCGCTCGGCGGCGGCGGTGTCGCGCACGCGGCCACGACCGCCGACGGCTCCTCGCACCCGGCCGCCTTCGCCGCCGTCTTCCTGCCGATGGCCGCGGTGGCACTCGCGGGCGCCTGGGTGGCGACCCGACTGCACGAGCGGCCGGCGTGACCGGCCCGGCGGCCCACGGGTGGCGAGCCTCCCCGAAGGGAAGGGGCGCCGGCCGGCGGTGACCGGGGCCGGGGTCCGGGCGAGGAACGTCACGCCGAGCAGGAAGGCCGGTACGCCGACGGGCAGGGCAGAGCGAGGCGAGGGCGACATGCTCGCGCCGTTGCCGCCGTTGCCGCCGTTGCCGCCGTTGCCGCCGTTGCCGCTCCGCTGTGAGCTGGGTCCCACCGGCGGGCGACGCGGCCTCGTCGGCGCGTTGACATCCGGGCCGCCGGTAGGGTGGCCCGGTTGTCATACGTAGCCGAGTAACGAGCAGCCCGACCCCCCGAACCGGAGACCGTGACTACCACCGCCGCCACCTCCACCTCCCACCACCTGTCGCCCGCCTTCCCCGGCCGCGCCCCCTGGGGCACCGCCGGCAAGCTGCGAGCCTGGCAGCAGGGGGCGATGGAGAAGTACATCCAGGAGCAGCCGCGCGACTTCCTCGCCGTCGCCACCCCCGGCGCCGGCAAGACGACGTTCGCGCTGACCCTCGCCTCCTGGCTGCTGCACCATCACGTCGTGCAGCAGGTCACCGTGGTCGCGCCGACCGAGCACCTGAAGAAGCAGTGGGCGGAGGCGGCGTCCCGGATAGGCATCCGGCTCGACCCCGAGTACAGCGCGGGCCCGCTCAGCAAGGACTACCACGGCGTCGCCGTGACCTACGCGGGCGTCGGCGTGCGCCCGATGCTGCACCGCAACCGCAGCGAGCAGCGCAAGACGCTCGTCATCCTCGACGAGATCCACCACGCGGGCGACAGCAAGTCGTGGGGCGAGGCGTGCCTCGAGGCGTTCGAGCCGGCGACCCGCCGTCTCGCGCTCACCGGCACGCCGTTCCGGTCGGACACCAACCCCATCCCGTTCGTGACGTACGAGGAGGGCGACGACGGCATCCGGCGGTCCGCCGCCGACTACACCTACGGGTACGGGTCGGCGCTCGCCGACCACGTCGTGCGGCCCGTCATCTTCCTCTCCTACAGCGGCAACATGCGCTGGCGGACGAAGGCCGGCGACGAGATCGCGGCCCGGCTCGGCGAGCCGATGACGAAGGACGCGATCAGCCAGGCCTGGCGCACCGCCCTCGACCCGCGCGGCGAGTGGATGCCGAGCGTGCTGCGCGCCGCCGACCAGCGCCTCACCGAGGTCAGGAAGGCCATCCCGGACGCCGGTGCGCTCGTCATCGCCTCCGACCAGGACTCCGCCCGCGCCTACGCCAAGCTGATCCGGGAGATCACCGGCTCGAAGGCGACCCTCGTCCTGTCCGACGACACCGGGGCGTCCCGTCGCATCGACGACTTCAGCGGCAGCACGGACCGCTGGATGGTCGCCGTGCGGATGGTGTCCGAGGGCGTCGACGTGCCGCGGCTCGCGGTCGGGGTGTACGCCACCACCATCTCCACCCCGCTGTTCTTCGCCCAGGCCGTGGGACGTTTCGTGCGGTCCCGGCGGCGCGGCGAGACCGCGTCGGTCTTCCTGCCGACCGTGCCCGACCTGCTCGGTTTCGCGGGGGAGATGGAGCGCGAGCGCGACCACGTCCTCGACAAGCCCAAGAAGCAGGGCGAGGAGGATCCGTACGCCGAGTCCGAGAAGGAGATGGACGAGGCGAACCGCGAGCAGGACGAGGACACCGGCGAGCAGGAGCAGTTCGCCTTCGAGGCGCTGGAGTCCGAGGCCGTCTTCGACCGGGTGACGTACAACGGGGCCGAGTTCGGCATGCAGGCCCACCCGGGCAGCGAGGAGGAGCAGGACTACCTCGGCATCCCGGGGCTGCTGGAGCCCGACCAGGTGCAACTGCTGCTGCAGAAGCGGCAGGCCAAGCAGATCGCGCACAGCAGGAAGCGGCCGGACGCCGAGGCCGATCTGCTGGAGCTGCCCGCCGAGCGTCGGCCGGTCGTCTCGCACAAGGAGATGATGGAGCTGCGCAAGCAGCTCAACACGATGGTGGCCGCGTACGTGCACCAGAGCGGCAAGCCGCACGGGGTGATCCACACCGAACTGCGGCGGGTGTGCGGCGGACCGCCGAGCGCGGAGGCGACCGCGGGACAACTGCGCCAGCGCATCGCCAAGGTGCAGGAGTGGGCGACCCGGATGAAGTGAGTCCCGGTCGCCGAAGCCCGGGAACGGGTGACCGGGAGTGGGCGACCGGGGGTGGGCGACCGGGCGGGGTGGATCCCGGCCGCGGGGGCGCCGCCGCGTCGACCCCGACGAAGCGCGTCGCGCCGGGCCCGCGGAGACCCCGTGGCGCGTCCTCGCGGTTCCCTGCGACCCCTTGCGCCTCACTGGCCCCGTCGGTCCCGCGGGGCGCATGCGCCGCCGCCGCGCTCCGTACGTACCGGGATAAATGCAGGTAGTCCCCACCGGTCCTTGACCGGATTCTGGACGGAGCCTTCCGCTCAGCGAACCGGCTTCGCTACTGTCCCGCTACGCACACGCCCCGTGGCAGCGCCGCCGCGGAGCGCAGCCGTGAAGCGACCGGGCCCGGACACGCCGGGGCCGTCTGTCGATCGGAGGCCTCTGTGGCGCGTCACTGACGGGACTCGGTGACGCCCCCGCCGCGACGGAGGCAGCCGACCTCACCACTTAAGGAGTGGGCGTCGTGACCGCGGAGACCTCTCAGACGCTCGACCGGGGACTGAAAGTCCTCAAGCTGCTGGCCGACACCGACCACGGGCTGACCGTCACCGAGCTTTCCAACAAACTGGGCGTCAACCGGACCGTCGTGTACCGGTTGCTCGCCACACTGGAGCAGCACGCGCTGGTACGGCGTGACCTGGGCGGACGAGCCCGGGTCGGCCTCGGCGTGCTGCGGCTCGGCCGCCAGGTGCATCCGCTGGTGCGGGAGGCCGCGCTGCCCGCGCTGCGCTCGCTGGCCGAGGACATAGGCGCGACCGCGCATCTGACGTTGGTGGACGGGACGGAGGCGCTCGCCGTCGCCGTCGTCGAGCCGACCTGGACGGATTACCACGTGGCGTACCGGGCGGGGTTCCGGCATCCCCTGGACCGGGGGGCGGCGGGCCGGGCGATCCTCTCCGCCCGGCAGAAGACGGCACGTCACGCGGACGAGCCCGGCTACACGCTGACGCACGGTGAGCTGGAGGCCGGCGCGAGCGGCGCGGCGGCCCCGCTGCTGGGCGTGACCGGCGTCGAGGGCAGCGTGGGCGTGGTGATGCTGGCCGACGCCGTGCCGGAGCGGGTCGGCCCGCGCGTCGTGGACGCGGCTCGCGAAGTGGCGGAGGCGCTGCGCTGACCTGGGCCGCATCGCGCCACCCGGCCACCCGGCCACCCGGCCACCCGGCCACCCGGCCACCCGGCCACCCGGCCACCCGGCCACCCGGCCACTTGGCCACCTGCGTCCGGGCCGTGCCACCCGCGTCCGGGCCGTGCCGCCCGCACTGCGGTCTTCCCACACGCGCTCCGCTCGCCCCGCACGCACGCCGGTCGCGCGGGCGGAGTGCGGGTGGCGAGCGCGAGGGCAGTCGGGGGCACGGGCATGGGCACCGCAGGCACGGTCGTCTCGAGCACGGTCGTCTCCAGCGGGGGCGTCGTCCAGCCGCGAGTCCCGGCGCCTCGTCACGTTAGATTGACTCCGTGCTCTCTCGCCTCTCACGCCCCCGGGCTCTCGCCGTCTGCGCCCTGCCCCTCGTGGTGCTGCTCGCCACGGCCGCGTTCGCGCCACTGCCGTTCTCGGTGGCGCAGCCGGGGATGACGGCGAACGTCCTCGGCGACAACAAGGGCACCCCGGTGATCACGATCTCCGGCGCGCCCGTGCGGGACACCAGCGGACAGCTGCGCATGACGACGATCGAGGCGACCGGCCCCGACGCGCGCGTCACGCTCGGTGATGTGCTCGACGGCTGGTTCCGCACCGACCAGGCGATCATGCCGCGCGACGCGGTGTACCCCAGCGGGGAGAGCACCAAGGAGATCGAGCGGCACAACACCGAGCAGATGCAGGACTCCCAGGACGCGGCGACCCAGGCGGCGCTGGCCTATCTGAAGCTGGGCGAGGACGACGTCGACGTCACGCTGAAACTGGCCGACGTGGGCGGCCCCAGCGCCGGGCTGCTGTTCTCGCTCGGAATCGTCGACAAGCTCGACGGCGACGGCTCCGGCGGCGACCTCACGGGAGGCCGCACGATCGCCGGCACGGGCACCATCGACGCCGGCGGCAAGGTCGGCGCGGTCGGCGGGGTGGCCCTGAAGACGCAGGCCGCCCGGCGGGACGGCGCGACCGTGTTCCTCGTCCCCAAGGAGGAGTGCTCCGACGCGAAGTCAGAGCTGCCCAAGGGGCTTCGGCTGGTCCCGGTCACCACGCTCAAGGGCGCGGTGAACGCGCTCGTCGCGCTGGAGAAGGGCAGGGGCCCGGTCCCCAGCTGCTGAGCGCCGGCCACCGCACGGCCCTCCTCCGGTCGGCCGTCCGCCCGGCCTCCGCTCCCCCCGACCCTGCCCGGCCCCCGCCCCCTTGGCTCTGCCGCCAGCCCCCGGCCCCGCCCGGCCTCACCGCCCTCTGTCGACCGCGTCCTCTCCGGGCCGTCGTGCGGCCTGCTCCGCGGCCTGCTCCGCCGCCTGTTCCACGAGTGGGATGACCCGCAGCGGGACGGGGTTCTCCATCACGATCGCGGTGGAGGCCCGGACGATGCCGTCGAAGCCGACGACCCGGTCGATCACCCGCTGGAGATCGGCGTTGGAGCGGGCCACCAGCCGGCACAGCATGTCCCCGCCGCCGGTGGTGGTGTGCAGCTCCAGCACCTCGGGCACCGAACCCAGGTGGGCCCGGACGTCGGCCCCCTGGCCCTGTCGGATCTGCAGTGTGGCGAACGCGGTGACCGGGTAGCCGAGGGCCGCCGGATCGACCTCGGGACCGAATCCCCGGATGACGCCGTTCGCCTGCAGCCGGTCGAGACGTGCCTGCACCGTCCCGCGGGCCACGCCCAGCCGCCGGGACATCTCCAGCACCCCCAGCCGCGGCTCCCGTGCCAGCAGCACGATGATCCGGCCGTCCAGACGATCGATCCCCATGGCGTCCGCCTCCACGATGGTCACCCTGTACAGAAAGCCCGCCGAAACCGCCGAGCAGCTGTACAGGTTGCCCAGGCGATACGCGAACTATTGCGCATCTTGCAGTGCTGGCGCGAGGCTTTCGTTATGACCCAGACCACACACCTCACTCCCGACACCGCGCGGCAGGCAGACCCCTTCCCGGTCAAGGGAATGGACGCGGTCGTCTTCGCCGTGGGCAACGCCAAACAGGCGGCGCACTACTACTCCACCGCCTTCGGCATGAAACTGGTCGCCTACTGCGGACCCGAGACCGGTAACCGCGAGACCGCCTCGTACGTGCTCACCAACGGCTCGGCCCGCTTCGTCCTCACCTCGGTCGTCAAGGCCGCCACCGCCTGGGGCGGATTCCTGGAGCGGCATGTGGCCGAGCACGGCGACGGCGTCGTCGACCTCGCCATCGAGGTCCCGGACGCCCGCGCCGCCTACGCCTACGCCATCGAGCACGGCGCCCGCTCCGTCGCCGAGCCCTACGAGCTCAAGGACGAGCACGGCACGGTCGTCCTCGCCGCGATCGCCACCTACGGCGAGACCCGGCACACCCTCGTCGACCGCTCCGGCTACGACGGCCCCTACCTCCCCGGCTACGTGAGCGCCGACCCGATCGTCGAGCCCCCCGCCCAGCGCACCTTCCAGGCCATCGACCACTGCGTCGGCAACGTCGAGCTCGGCCGGATGAACGAGTGGGTCGGCTTCTACAACACGGTCATGGGCTTCACGAACATGAAGGAGTTCGTGGGCGACGACATCGCCACCGAGTACAGCGCGCTGATGTCGAAGGTGGTGGCCGACGGCACGCTCAAGGTCAAGTTCCCGATCAACGAGCCCGCCGTCGCCAAGAAGAAGTCCCAGATCGACGAGTACCTCGAGTTCTACGGCGGCGCCGGCGTCCAGCACATCGCGCTCAACACCAACGACATCGTGCAGACCGTCCGCACGATGCGCGCGGCCGGGGTGCGGTTCCTCGACACCCCCGACTCCTACTACGACACCCTCGGCGAGTGGGTCGGCGACACCCGCGTCCCCGTCGACACCCTGCGCGAGCTGAAGATCCTCGCCGACCGCGACGAGGACGGCTACCTGCTGCAGATCTTCACCAAGCCGGTCCAGGACAAGCCGACCGTGTTCTTCGAGATCATCGAACGCCACGGCTCGATGGGATTCGGCAAGGGCAACTTCAAGGCCCTCTTCGAGGCGATCGAACGGGAGCAGGACAAGCGCGGCAACCTGTGACCGGCGGGCCGACCGTCGGGTCGCGCCACACCGCGCACGCGCGCCGATTCCGGCCGCGGCGCTAGTCGGGCAGTTCGGCCGGGGGCGGCTCCTCGCCGAGGCCGGCGAGGGCGGCCCGGGCCGCCGGGCCGAACAGGGGCGAGAAGTTCGGGTTGATCCGCAGCGCCTCCTGAAGATGGCGTCGCGCGGGGCCGTCCTTCCCCAGCGCCCGTTCGATCACCGCCAGGTGGTGCACGTACGGCGCGCTGTACACCGCGCCCCCGTGCACCCGGTCGGTGGCGATCGAGGCGAACCTCAGCGCCGCCTCGTCGTCCCCGGCCCGGTGCAGCGCCCAGCCCAGCGCGTCCGCGACGGCGACGCCCGGCTGCCGCCGCCACTCGGCCCGCAGTCGCCGCACCGCCGACGCCGGGTCCCCGTGGTCCGCCTCGAACCGGCCGAGCGTCAGCTCCCCGTCGACGCCGCCGGCCGACTCCTGCCGGACCAGTGCCCGCAGCCGGTCGTACTGCACCCGCGCCGCCTGGGCCAGCCCCAGCGACTCGTACAGCTCGCCCAGCTCCAGCGCGTACTGCGGCAGCGGCTGCCGTTCCAGCGCCACCCGGTACGCGCTCAGCGCCTCCGTCGTCCGCCCCAGCGCCGCCAGCGCCCTGCCCTGACCGGCCTGCGCCGCCCGCTGGTCCGGGTCGAGCCGGACCGCCTCCTGGAAGTGCCGCAGCGCGTCCTGCGGCTCACCGCGCTCCCAGGCGAGCTGCCCGGCCCGCTCCAGCCACGCCGCCTGCTCGGCGGGGGAGACGGCGCCGACCGCCGCGTCCGCCAGCGCGGCCTGCGCGTCCTCACGCCGGCCCCGGTCCCAGTAGACGCCCGCCGCCCGTCCCCGCACGGCAGGACCGGAGTGCAGCGCCGTCATCGCGTCCAGGGCCTTCAGGGCCTTCTTGTAGTCCCCCATGCCGGTGTACGCGTCGATGAGCTGCGGATACGTCGTCCAGCGCTTCGGCGCCTCCTTGCGCGCGGCCTCGCCCCAGCGCAGTGCCGCGGGGAAGTCCCGGCGGGCGTTGGCCAGCGCGGCGAGACCGCCGAGGGCGTCCGCGTTGCCCCGGGGGCGGGCCTTGAGCGAGGCCCGCAACGCCCGCTCGGCCTTCGGGTACAGGACGGCGACCTCGGCGGTGCGCCGGCCCTGCTCGAGGTACGCCGTGCCGAGCACCGCCCAGGACCGGGCGTCCCCGGGACGCTCCCGCACCGCCCGCTCCCGTTCCTCGATCAGTGCCGCCAGTTCGGGCAGCGCGGCCGCCACCCCCGCCCGCACCGCCGATCCCGCCTGGGCACCCGGAGCCGCCACCGGCGCGCCGTGTCCCGACGGCCCCTCGCCGGGCAGACACACCAGCACCCCGCCTCCCAGCACCAGACACCCCGCGAGCGAGCCGACGACCAGACGCCGGCGCCGTCGCCGGCGCACGGCGGAGGCTTCCTCGCCCTCCCCGGAACCCTCCTCCGCGGCTCCTGCGGCGGCTTCGTCGACGGCCTGCGCGGCGGGTTCCCCGGCGGCTGCCGCGAGCGCCTCCGCAGGAGTCCCGTCGGGGGCGGTGCGCTCTTCGGCGGCGCGCTCCTCGTTCTCCATGGCGCTCACTGTGCGTCAGTACGACGACCGTGCGACGTCAGCCGGAGGGTCCCCGGACGGGGGTTCACACCGATGGCCCCGGAGTGCGAGCCTGTGATCATGAGCCGTTGGGAAGCACCAGCCGAAGAAGACACCGCGGCGACCGACGAGACCGCGGCCACCGACGAAACCACGACGACCGACGAAACCGCGCCGCCGCACGACACGGCGGCGGCGCACGGCATCGCGGCGGCCGGCGGCCTGCTGGACCGGCTGCGCGCCGGCCTGCCGGACGGGTCCGTCCTCACCGACCCCGACGTCACGGCCTCCTACGCCAACGACATGGCGAGCTTCTGCCCGTCCGGCGTCCCGGCCGTCGTCGTGCTGCCGCGCACCGCGGAAGAGGTGCAGCACGTCCTGCGCACGGCGAGCGAGCTGCGCGTCCCGGTCGTCCCGCAGGGCGCCCGCACCGGTCTGTCCGGAGCCGCCAACGCCTCCGACGGCTGCATCGTCCTGTCCCTGACCCGGATGGACCGCATCCTCGAGATCAACCCGGTCGACCGGATCGCCGTCGTCGAACCCGGCGTCGTCAACGCGGCCCTCTCGCGTGCCGTGGGCGAGCACGGCCTGTACTACCCGCCCGACCCGTCGAGCTGGGAGACGTGCACGATCGGCGGCAACATCGGCACCGCCTCGGGCGGACTGTGCTGCGTGAAGTACGGGGTGACGGCCGAGTACGTCCTCGGACTCGACGTGGTGCTCGCCGACGGACGGCTGATGTCCACCGGCCGCCGCACCGCGAAGGGCGTCGCCGGGTACGACCTCACCCGCCTGTTCGTCGGCTCCGAGGGCTCGCTGGGCGTCGTCGTGCGGGCCGTCCTCGCCCTGAAGCCGCGGCCGCCGCAGCAGTTGGTGCTGGCGGCCGAGTTCGCCTCGTCCTCCTCCGCCTGCGACGCGGTGTGCCGGATCATGGCGGGCGGACACGTGCCGTCCCTCCTCGAACTGATGGACCGCACGACCGTCAGGGCCGTCAACGCCCTGACCCGCATGGGCCTGCCGGAGTCCACCGAGGCCCTGCTGCTCGCGGCCTTCGACACCCCCGACCCGGCCGCGGACCTCGCCGTCGTCGGCGCGCTGTGCGAGGCGGCCGGCGCCACCCGGGTGGTCCCCGCCGACGACGCTGCCGAGTCCGAACTCCTGCTCCAGGCACGGCGGTCGTCGCTCGTCGCGCTGGAGGCCGTCAAGGGCACGACGATGATCGACGACGTGTGCGTGCCGCGCTCCCGGCTCGCCGAGATGATCGAGGGCGTTGAACGCATCGCCCACGCACACGGACTGACCATCGGGGTCGTCGCCCACGCCGGAGACGGCAACACCCACCCCACGGTCTGCTTCGACGCGGCGGACCCCGACGAGTGCCGGCGCGCCCGCGCGTCCTTCGACGAGATCATGGGCCTCGGCCTGGAACTCGGCGGCACCATCACCGGCGAGCACGGCGTCGGCGTGCTGAAGAAGGAGTGGCTGGCCCGCGAGATCGGCCCGGTGGGCGTCGAGATGCAGCGCGCCGTCAAAGCCGCCTTCGACCCGCTGGGCATCCTCAACCCGGGCAAGCTGTTCTGAGACCGGGCACGCCCTCGTGAGCCGCCCGGCCTCCGCCCCGGCGGCTCACTCGCCGTCCCGGGACTCGTCCGACGGCCACGGGTCGCACAGCCACAGGTCGTCCGCGGGCGTCGGGGCGAGCAGCTCGGCCAGCGCGTCGTCGATGCCGAGCCGGTCGCCCTCGGCGCCCGGGGGCACCGCCCGCAGGGTCCGCTCCAGCCAGGCCGAGACCTGGGCCGCCGGCGCTTCGAGCAGGGCGTCCCCGTCGGGCGAGCTCAGCGCCATCAGCACCACGCTGCGCCCCTCCGACTTCGTCGGCCACACCCGTACGTCCCCGTACCCGCACGGCCGGAACACCCCCTCCACCAGCAGTTCGCGGGCGAACGTCCAGCCCACCGGGTGCGCGGAGTTGATGTGGAAGGTCACGTGGACGGCGAACGGGTCGTCGGTGCGGTAGCCGAGCCGGGCCGGCACCGGGACGGCGCGCTCCGGCGACAGGATCAGTCTGAGCTCCAGCTCGCGCTCCACCACGGTGTGCTGCATGTCGTTCTCCTCTCGTCGACGGGCCCGTTCGCGGCCCGTGGGCGGGCCCGTGTGCGGGCTCGTACGAGTGGAGAGCCGCCGGCGCCGCATCCATTACGCGGGTCTGCGGAAATTTTTTCGGCGGACTTCCGGCACCGGCCCGGTGCGGACCCTCCGAGTCCGCTGCGGACGGTTCCGAACGTGTGAAGAGCGTGCACGGGGTTGCCCGGAAAGGGGCGGGTCCGCCAGGACTGGCGGTGGGGCTTGCGTCCGTCTGATAGATGTGGAGCCCCCCATCCCACCCCCGAGCAGATACGGGACGACGGACATGAGCGCCCCAACCCCGGCACCCGGCGACGACAGGCCCCGCGAGGGGTATTACCCGGACCCGTCCATCCCTGGATACGTCCGGTACTGGAACGGTTCCGCCTGGGTGCCGGGCACCAGCCGGCCGGCCCCGTCCGACGGCCGACCGCTCACCGCCCCGTCCGGCGGCTCGCCCGCCGCCCCGGTGGAGGAGACCGGCCCGCACTTCTTCGACGAGGACCCCCAGCCCGACGGTCCCGCCCCGGTGAACCCGTACAGCGGCCGTCCCGAACCGGCCGCGGCGTGGGGCGCGGACCGTTCCCACCAGTCCGGCTTCGGCGGCGACCAGGACCGCCGGGTCTCCTGGGGCGCTCCGCCGGCCGCCGACCCGAGAAGGCCCTCGCCCGCCCAGGTCCAGCCCGACGGCGCCTCGACGAGCACCGACGGCATGACGACGATCCCGCCCGCCGAGCCGGAGGCGGGCGCGGCCGCCGGGGACGTGGTCTCCGGGGGCACGTTCGTCTTCCGCCGGCCGACCGCGGGCGACGGCACCCCGGCCGCGCCCCCCGGGTTCGGAGCCGGCAAGGCGGCGGCCGACCGGGCGGCCGCGCCGGGACCGGGCGCCCCGGCTCCGCAGGGGCCCGCGCGGATCCCGTCCCCGCAGGGTCCCGCGCAGGCCGCGGCGGCTCCCGGCCCGCAGGGCCACGGGTTCCCGCCCGCGCCCTCGGCGCCCTCCGCTGCCCAGTCCGCCGGGCCGTCCGTCGCACAGGCGCCCGCGCCCGCGTCCGCCTCCGCGCCGCCGTCCGCGCCTCAGCAGTTCCCTCAGCCCGGTCAGCCCGCCCAGCCCGGTCAGCCTGCTCCGGGCGTGCCCCACCAGAGCACCGGCCCAGGCGGCCCGGGCGCCGTTCAGTCACGGCCGGCCGCGGCCCCCGCCGCATCCGCCCCCATGGCCGCGGGGGCCGGGGGCGGCCAGCCCTCCTGGGCGCAGCAGGTGCACCGGCTCACCGGAGCCGAGGACGGACCCGTCACGCCCTGGAAGCCGCCGGTCGACGATGTCTTCCAGGCGGCCGCCCGGCGTCAGGCCGAGGCGCGTCCCGCGGGCCTGGGCAAGCGGCTGGCCGCCCGCCTCGTGGACACGCTCGTCCTCGGGGCCGTCACCGCCGGAGCCGCCCTGCCGCTCGGCGTGCGGGCCCTCGACCACGTCGACGAGAAGATCGACGCGGCCAAGCTGAGCGGAGAGACCGTCACGGTCTGGCTGCTGGACGGCACGACGGCGGTGTACCTGGGGATCGTCCTCGCCGTCCTGCTGGTCTTCGGGATCCTCTACGAGGCGCTGCCGACCGCCAGGTGGGGCCGCACGCTGGGCAAGAAGCTGCTGGGGCTCCAGGTGCGCGACATCGAGGGCGGCGAACCCCCGTCCTACGGGGCGGCCCTGAGCCGCTGGCTGGTCTACAGCGTGCCCGGTCTGCTGGCCGTCGGAGTGGTGGGCGTCCTGTGGGGCCTGTTCGACCGGCCGTGGCGGCAGTGCTGGCACGACAAGGCGGCGCACACGTTCGTCGCCGGCTGACCGGGGCCCCGGCCGGCCCGGCCCGGCGGGCGTACCCCGGACGGCCGCTCGCCGGGTGCGGAGCCGGGGGGTTCGCGGTCGACTCGGGGGCATGACCAACGAACCGCCTCCCGGATCCGGCGGTGGCGAGCCGCCGGAGGACGACCCGCTCTGGAAGCGGCCGCCGCAGCCACCGCCCGACGAGGGGCCGCCCCCGTTCGGCCAGGGGCGGGGCTCGCCGTACGACGCCCCGCAGGACCCGTACGGGGGCGGGCCGGGCGGCGGAGGACCCTACGGAGGCGGTCCTCGGGGAGGCGGCCCCTACGGCGGTGATCCCTACGGCGGCGGCGGGGGCGACCCTTACGGCGGTTACCCGGCGGACCCTCTCGCCGGGATGCCGCCGCTCGCCGACAGCGGCAGGCGCACACTGGCCCGGATCATCGACATGATCCTCGTCTTCGTGGTGGTGTCGCTGCTGGCATGGGCGTTCGGGGTGGCGCAGTACACCGTGGACGCGGACCGGATCGAGTTCGGCAAGACCTTCGGGCGGGAGCTCGTCGCCGCGATCCTGTACGTCGCGTACGACACGATCCTCATCGCCCGTACGGGTCAGACGCTGGGCAAGAGGTGGCTCGGCATGCGGGTGGCCAACCTCGACAACGGCTCGACGCCCTCCGCACAGACGTCCCTGGTGCGCGCCCTGGTGCTGTGGGTTCCGTTCGCGTTCTGCTGCGCCTGTCTGTGGACGGCGGTCTGCGGCGGCTGGAGCTACTTCGACAAGCCCTACAAGCAGGGCCTGCACGACAAGGCGGCCAAGACGGTGGTGGTCGCCACCCGTTGACGCGCCGTACGGCGGCGGCGGGGGGGGCGGGGTCGGGGGCGGGCCGTACGGTGGGGCGGCGCGCCCCCGAGCGGGCGGGCGGGGGCGGGTGGGGGGAGGGGGGGCGGGCCGGGCGGGG
>NZ_JBIRUL010000009.1:105387-343145 GCF_044335095.1 Streptomyces sp. NPDC020597
CCTCGCGCCCTACGCGGGGGGTGGCCCCCCCCGTTGGCCCCCCCGGGGGCCGGGGGGGGGGCCGGTCCCGCGGCCCCGCCCCCCCCCGGCGGCCCATACCCCGCCCCACGGCGGGTGCGGGTCAGGGAGCGGTGGGCTCCCGGACGGGTTCGGGCGCCGAGGCGACAGAAGCGGGGACGGGCAGGGTCACGGACCTGGTCCCGGACGTGTGCGCGGGAACCGTGACGGGCGCGGTCCGGCTCACGGCTCGGTTCGCCGCGGAACGGGCGACGGGGGCTCGCGGGGGCTTCGGCGTCGGCACCGTCATGGCGACGAGCACGCCGAGGGCGACCGCGGCGACGACGACGACGGCGATCCCGGGGCCCGAACTGGTCTGCGACAGCAGCAGCATGGCGAGCGTCGAGAAGATGACGGTGCAGGAACCGTACGTGAGCTGTGCGACTGTCGGACGAGGCATGGCAATCGTGTCCTCGGGAGCGGGGGCGGTCTCGACTCTATTCGGCTGCATGCCCGAGCGGAACCAACGGTAAGCGTGACCTAACCCACGGTGCCGGAGCACAGGGGGCGCACGGAGTCATGACGTCCACCAGGTGGACTGCCCCGCGCGCCCGCCGGAGGCTACGTCAAGAAACCTTCACGCGTCCGCAATGCGGACGCCGTCTCCTAATAATGCACTTGACCTGTCCAAGTCAAGGTCTGTCTTTTCTTCTAAACCAGTAGTCAAATGGCGTCACTTGACTACACGCGTATAACAGCGCGCGGACTTTCCTTGACAGGAATCCCCCTACCGCGCGGGCTGACGCGTGCGTGGGAGGACATCAAGTGACCAGTAGATCCTGGACGTTCCGCACGGCCGCCACAGTCGTCGCACTCGCGGCGGCCACGGCGACGTTCACGACGTTCGCCGTGGCGCAGGCCGCCGAGAACAGCTCGGCGCAGTCCCCGGCGGCGGGCCGGCACGACCCGCAGCCGGCCAAGGCCCGCCAGCACGACTTCGACGGGCCGCTCAGCAAGACGCAGGAGGCGCAGCGCGAGGAGGCGCTCAAGGAGGTCATAGCCGGTCGGTCGACGGTCAAGAACCGCGCCGGCTCGAAGGTCGTCCAGCTCAAGAGCAAGAAGGGCGACAGCAAGTTCGTCGAGCTCGGCCGCGAGAAGACCGACAAGATCTTCACGATCCTCGTCGAGTTCGGCGACCAGGTCGACAGCCGCTACGGCGGCACGCCCGGCCCGCTGCACAACCAGATAGCCAAGCCGGACCGCAAGCAGGACAACTCCACGGCCTGGCAGGCGGACTACGACCAGAAGCACTTCCAGGACCTGTACTTCGGCACCGGCAAGAACGCCGAGTCGCTCAAGAAGTACTACGAGAAGCAGTCCTCGGGCCGCTACTCGGTCGACGGCGAGGTGACCGACTGGGTCAAGGTCCCCTACAACGAGGCCCGCTACGGCTCCAACAAGGCCTCCACCGGCGCCTGGTACGCGGTCCAGGACGGTGTCAACGCCTGGGTCGCCGAGCGCGAGGCCGCCGGTGACACGGCCGCCGAGATCAAGGCGGAGCTGGCCCAGTACGACCAGTGGGACCGCTACGACTTCGACGGCGACGGCGACTTCAACGAGCCCGACGGCTACATCGACCACTTCCAGATCGTGCACGCCGGCGAGGACGAGTCCGCGGGCGGCGGCGCGCAGGGCGAGGACGCCATCTGGGCCCACCGCTGGTACGCCTTCGGCACCGACGCCGGCTCCACCGGCCCGGACACCAACAAGCTCGGCGGCGCCCAGGTCGGCGACACCGGCATCTGGGTCGGCGACTACACCATCCAGCCGGAGAACGGCGGACTCGGCGTCTACGCGCACGAGTACGGCCACGACCTCGGCCTGCCGGACGAGTACGACACCTCCGGCGGCGGCGAGAACTCCACCGGCTTCTGGACGCTGATGTCCTCCGGTTCCTGGCTGGGCACCGGCAAGGACACCATCGGCGACCTCCCCGGCGACATGAACGCCTGGGACAAGCTGCAGCTGGGCTGGCTCGACTACGACGTCGCCACGGCCGGCAAGAAGTCGAACCACACGCTGGGCGTCGCGGAGTACAACACCAAGAACCCGCAGGCCCTCATCGTCCAGCTGCCCGACAAGACGGTCACCACCGAGGTGGTCGCCCCGGCGCAGGGCAAGACGCAGTGGTGGAGCGGCAGCGGCAACGACCTGCGCAACTCCCTGTCCCGCTCGGTCGACCTGACGGGCAAGTCCGCCGCGAGCCTCACCCTCGACGGCTGGTGGGACATCGAGGCCGACTACGACTTCCTCTACACCGAGGTGTCCACCGACGGCGGCGCCAACTGGACGCCGATCGACGGCAAGCTGGCCGACGGCAGCGCCATCACCCGTGACGGCAGCGGCAAGCCCGCCCTCACCGGCTCGGTCGCGGCCTACCAGAAGCTGACCTACTCGCTGGACGCCTACGCGGGCAAGAAGGTCGCCCTGCGCTTCCGCTACCAGAGCGACGGCGGCGTGGCCCTGAAGGGCTTCGCGGCCGACGAGATCACGGTGACCGCCGACGGCGCGACCCTCTTCTCCGACAACGCCGAGGCCCAGGACACCGCCTGGACGGCGAACGGCTTCTCCCGCATCGGCGCGTCCATCACGGACGACTACCCGCAGTACTACATCGCCGAGAACCGCCAGTACACGTCGTACGACAAGACCCTCAAGGTCGGCCCGTACAACTTCGGCTTCTCGACGACCCGTCCGTCCTGGGTCGAGCACTACCCGTACCAGAACGGTCTGCTGATCTGGAAGTGGGACACCTCGCAGGCCGACGACAACACCAGCCAGCACAACGGCACGGGCCTGATCCTGCCGGTCGACTCGCACCCGACGCCGATGAAGTGGGCCGACGGCACGTACATGAACAGCCGGATCCAGTCCTTCGACTCGACCTTCACCCGCGCCGCGACCGACGCGTTCACGCTGCACAAGGCGGGCGTCGCGACCAAGGTCAAGTCGCGCATCGGCATCCCGGTCTTCGACGACGGAACGTCCACCTACTGGGACGCGAAGACCCCGCTCGCGGGCGTGAAGATCACTGACACCAACACCCGCATCAAGATCGTCAAGGAGCCGGCGGACGGCTCGACGATCAGCCTGCAGGTCGGACCCTCGGCGAAGTAGTCGACGTTTCCGCAGGTCAGACGCGTATCGGCGGCAACCCCTTGGCGGGTTGCCGCCGATCGTGTTTAGGTGCCTCCTGTGCCCTTCTTATTGACAGTGCCATCGACGCCCGCATCGACACCGACCCTGACCAGCACATCGGCGCCGCCCGTGGCGCCGATGCCGATACCGACGCGCACGGGGGTGTGACCGCATGGCCGCAGGAGGCTTCTGCAAGCTGCCCGACGGCATGGTGGTGGTGGCGCTGAACCTGCCCCGCCCCGCGGCGCGGGAGGGCCTCACAGGCCCCTCCACGGACGTCCGGTTCCTCGTCCACGCCCACAACCGCGCACGCGCCCTGACCCGGCTCCGCAACCTGGGCCTGCGGGCCGTCTACCTGCGCGGCAACGCGGCGCCCCCCACGCCGGACGAGATCACGGCCGTCCTGCACCACCCCGACGGCCTGGTCTGGCGCACCACCCCTGACAACGGTGTCCCCGTCGCCGGCGGGCCCGCGGGCCCCCAGCTGTGGCGCCCCGTCCGGGCCCTCCTCGACGCGGCGGCGGCCTAGGCCGGCCCGCCCCGCAGGCGGCTCAGTACGCCTCCACCACCCGGACGTCCTCCTCCGTGACCACGCCGTCCACGATGCGGAACGAGCGGAACTGGAACTCGCCGAGGCCGTCGGTGTCGGCGGTGGAGACCAGGACGTAGTGCGCGCCGGGCTCGTTCGCGTAGGAGATGTCGGTGCGGGAGGGGTGGGCCTCGGTCGCGGTGTGGGAGTGGTAGATGACCACCGGCTCCTCGTCGCGGTCGTCCATCTCGCGGTACAGCTTGAGCAGGTCGCCCGAGTCGAACTCGTAGAACGTGGGGGACATGGCCGCGTTCAGCATCGGGACGAAGCGCTCCGGTCGGTCCGTGCCCGCCGGCCCCGCGACCACGCCGCACGCCTCGTCGGGGTGGTCCTTGCGCGCGTGGGCGACGATCCGGTCGTGCAGGTCCTGGGTGATGGTCAGCATGGTCGCCAGGATAAGCAAAGGGGCTGCTCCGTACCGAGGAGTGGTACGGAACAGCCCACATCGCGGACGGTCCGGGTGTCCGCCGCAGGGAGCGCCACGAGTGCTCCCTGCGGCGCGGACGCCCGGCCGGCGCCTCAGCCGACCTTCTCGAACTCCGGCTCGCGCCGGGCGGCGACCTGCGGGTTGCGGCTCTTCAGGACCGCCCAGCCGATGCCGAGGGCGGCGGCCCAGCCCGCCATCACGTACAGACAGACCCGCGAGTCGGCGTCGTACGCGATCAGGCCGGTGACGAAGAGCAGGAACACGATGGCCACCCAGCTGAACGCCGAGCCGCCCGGGGCCGGGAAGCTGGACGCGGGCAGCCGGCCCGCGACGACCGCGCGGCGGTACAGCACGTGGCTGATCAGGATCATCAGCCAGGTCCAGATGCCGGCCGCGGTGGCGACGGAGGTGACGTAGCCGAAGGCCTTCTCCGGGACGACGTAGTTCAGGATCACGCCGATGCCCATGAAGAGGACCGAGACGGTGATGCCGAACGCCGGCGTCTTGGACGCGGACAGCTTGCGGAAGACCGCCGGGGCCTCGCCGCTGTCGGCCAGGTTGCGCAGCATGCGGCCGGTCGAGTACATGCCGGAGTTGCACGAGGACAGCGCGGCCGTCAGCACGACGAAGTTGACGATGCCCGCGCCCGCCGGGATGCCGATCTTCGCGAAGGCCGCGACGAACGGTGAGACGCCGGGTGCGAACTCGGTCCACTTCACTACGCACAGGATGACGGTGAGCGCGCCGACGTAGAACAGCGCGATCCGCCACGGCAGCGTGTTGATCGCCTTCGGGAGGGTCTTCTCCGGGTTCTCCGACTCACCGGCCGTGACGCCGACCAGCTCGACCGCGAGGTAGGCGAACATGACGCCCTGCAGGGTCATCAGGGACGAGCCGACGCCCTTGGGGAAGAAGCCGTCGAAGGCCCACAGGTTGGAGACCGCGGCCGTGTCGCCGGCCGAGCTGAAACCGAAGGTGAGGACGCCCAGACCGATGACGATCATGCCGATCAGCGCGGTGACCTTGACCATCGAGAACCAGAACTCGAGTTCCCCGAACACCTTCACGGAGATCAGGTTGACCCCGAACAGGATCACCAGGAAGACCAGCGCCGTCACCCACTGGGGGACGGCCGGGAACCAGTAGTTGACGTAGATCGCGGCGGCCGTCAGCTCGGCCATGCCGGTGACGACCCACATCAGCCAATAGGTCCAGCCGGTGAAGTACCCGAAGAACGGGCCGAGGAATTCGCGGGAGTACTCCGCGAACGAGCCCGAGACCGGGCGGTACAGCAGCAGCTCGCCGAGTGCCCGCATGATGAAGAAGACGATCGCGCCGGCGAGGGCGTACATCACGATGAGGCTGGGGCCGGCCTTGGCGATGTTCGCCCCGGCGCCCAGGAAGAGGCCGACGCCGATGGCGCCGCCGATGGCGATCATCTGGACCTGGCGGCTGCCGAGTCCGCGTTCGTACCCCTCTTCGGGAGTGTCAGTGACGGCGGTGTCAGTGACCTTCTCAGAGGACATGTGGTGGTGCGCCTTTCTCCATGCCGATCCGGACCTCTCGTCGGCCTCGGATCGGGTTTCGATCCCCCCGGACTGATGGAGCGATGCCTGGCCGGCGATCAACCGGCTCGGTGGCGCACCCGGCGGAACATACGGGTGGTGTTCGCCGGGCGGTCGTGAAGATTTATCACGCCCGCACCGTCGGTCGGCGGCGGAACGTGTGGCGCACGACACCAGAAGAAGCGGATGAACGTGACACAAAGAGGACACTCCCGGCCGTCGCGGTGACGCGATCGTTATCCGGATTTGAGCGTCCTCTGAGCGAACGGGAAATGCGTACGAACCGGCGCGTAACGGCCACGGCATCCGCGTAACGGCTACGGCATCCGCGCAGCGGTTACGGCATCAGGGTCGTCACCAGGGTCTCCTGGAGCCCGCCCAGCCACAGGTACGCCATCACCATCGGCTTGCGCGGGTCCTCGTCCGGCAGCCGGTAGAGGAGGTCGGTGTCTTCCTCGTCGGTGATCTCCAGCCGGGAGCCGATCGCCAGCCGCAGATCGTTCAGCGCCCGCAGCCACTGCTGGGACTCCTGCGGCGTCAGCTTCAGGACCGCGCCGCCCTCGGCGGCCGCCTCGGAGGCCAGCCCGTCCAGCGAGCGGACCACCGTCAGGGCGTTCTCCCGCTTGCCGGCCCGCAGGTCGTTCTCCGTGTAGCGGCGGAACTCGGCGGAGTGCGCCTTCTGCTCGTCCGCCTCCCGGGGCCCCGGGGTGGCCTCCGGGTCGGTGTAGGCGTCCGGGAAGAGCCTCCGGAGCACGGGGTCGGCGGGCGGCTCGCTCGGCCCCTCGGCGAAGAGCTCGGCGAGCGGGTCGTCGGGGGCGTCCTCGGCGGGGCCGGGGCCGATCAGCTCCAGGAGCTGCACGGCCAGCGACCGGATGATGGAGATCTCGACGTCGTCGAGCGCGACGGCCGCGCCGCCGCCGGGGAGCGGTTCGAAGTGTCCAGGCATATGAGGGGAGGCTACTTCCGGTCCTGCTGGAGGGTGGCCCACAGGCCGTACCCGTGCATGGCCTGCACGTCGCGTTCCATCTCCTCGCGGGAACCGCTGGAGACGACCGCCCGGCCCTTGTGGTGGACGTCGAGCATGAGCTTGGTGGCCTTGTCCTTCGAGTAGCCGAAGTACGCCTGGAAGACGTACGTCACGTAGCTCATGAGGTTGACCGGGTCGTTGTGGACGATCGTGACCCAGGGGACGTCCGGCTCGGGTACGGCGAAGACCTCCTCCGCCGACTCGGTGCGTTCGATCTCAAGGGGAGCGGGTGACGTCACAAGGCCCATGCTGCCACGCCGCAGTGAAATCGTCACACCGACGAAAAGGGGGTAGCATCCTCGTCATGAACACAGCGGACCTTGGGCTGCCGGTGCGAGTCCCGTCGACGGCGCTCTTCACGGACCAGTACGAGCTGACGATGCTGCAGGCCGCGTTGAAGGCGGGCACCGCCGAACGCCGCAGCGTGTTCGAGGTCTTCACCCGCAGGCTGCCGGACGGCCGGCGCTACGGCGTCGTCGCCGGCACCGGCCGGGTCCTGGACGCGGTGGAGAACTTCCGCTTCGACGCCGACCTCCTCGACTTCCTGCGCGAACGCCGCATCGTCGACGGGACCACCCTCGACTGGCTCGCCGGATACCGCTTCTCGGGTGACATCAGCGGCTACCCCGAGGGCGAGGTCTACTTCCCCGGCTCGCCCATCATGCGCGTCGAGGGCTCCTTCGCCGAGTGCGTCCTCCTCGAGACCGTCATCCTCTCCATCCTCAACCACGACTCCGCCATCGCCGCCGCGGCCTCCCGCATGTCCTCCGCCGCCGGCGAACGCCCCCTCATCGAGATGGGCGCCCGCCGCACCCACGAACTCGCCGCGGTCGCCGCCGCCCGCGCCGCCTACATCGGCGGCTTCACCACCACCTCCGACCTCGCCGCCGGCTTCCGCTACGGCATCCCCACCGTCGGCACCAGCGCCCACGCCTTCACCCTCCTCCACGACGAGGAGCGCGACGCCTTCCGCGCCCAGGTCGACTCCCTCGGCCGCGGCACCACCCTCCTCGTCGACACCTACGACGTCGCCGAGGCCGTCCGCACGGCCGTCGACATCGCCGGACCCGAGCTCGGCGCCGTCCGCATCGACTCCGGCGACCTCCTCCTCGTCGCCCACCGGGTGCGCCGGCAGCTCGACGACCTCGGCGCCACCGGCACCCGCATCATCGTCACCTCCGACCTCGACGAGTACGCCATCGCCTCCCTCGCCGCGGCCCCCGTGGACGCCTACGGGGTCGGCACCCAGCTCGTCACCGGCTCCGGACACCCCACGGCCTCCATGGTCTACAAACTCGTCGCCCGCGCGCAGTCCGACGACCCCGCCGCGCCGCTCGTCCCGGTGGCGAAGAAGTCGTCCGGCGGCAAGACCTCCGTCGGCGGCCGCAAGTGGGCCGCGCGCCGCCTCGACGCCCACGGCGTCGCCGAGGCCGAGGTCGTCGGCACCGGCGACGTCCCCGCCGAACTGGCCGACCGCATGCTCCTCGTCGACCTCGTCAGGGACGGCGCGGTCGTCGCCCGCGAGCCCCTCGACGCCGTCCGCGACCGCCATGTCGCCGCCCGCGCCGGCCTGCCCCTGTCCGCCACCCAGCTCTCCCGCGGCGAACCCGTCATCCCCACGGAGTATCTGCACGCCCCGTCGGGTAGCTAGGGCGTGGGCCCGGCGGGAGGGAGCGCGCCGGGCCCCCGGCCCGCCCCCTCCCGCAGCGCCGGCAAAGTCTCTAGGCTCAATTACTTCACCTTTCCTCCGGCTCGGAAGAACCGGAGGACCCCCACCGAAGGACACCGACCATGCGCCGCGCCTTGATCGTCGTAGACGTGCAGAACGACTTCTGCGAGGGGGGCAGCCTCGCGGTCGCCGGCGGCGCCGACGTGGCCGCCGCCATCACCGAGCTCATCGGCCAGGCCCCCGCCGGGTACCGGCACGTCGTCGCCACCCGTGACCACCACATCGCGCCCGGCGGCCACTTCGCCGACAACCCCGACTACGTCCACTCCTGGCCCGCGCACTGCGTCGCCGGCACCGAGGGCGTCGGCTTCCACCCCAACTTCGCCCCGGCCGTCGCCTCCGGGGCGGTCGACGCCGTCTTCTCCAAGGGCGACTACGCGGCCGCCTACAGCGGTTTCGAGGGCGCCGACGAGAACGGCGTCGGCCTGGGCGACTGGCTGCGCGACCGGCAGATCGACGAGGTCGACGTCGTCGGCATCGCCACCGACCACTGCGTCCGGGCCACCGCCCTGGACGCGGCCCGCGCGGGCTTCCGCACCCAGGTCCTGCTGTCCCTCACCGCCGGCGTCGCCGAGGCGACCACCGACCGCGCCCTGGAGGACATGCGCGCGGCGGGCGTCCACCTGACCGGAAAGCCCGTCGTCTGACGCCCCCTCGCCGCCGCCGCACCGGGAGGCCCTCCATCGGCACGATCCCACCCCCTGGACCCAATCCGTCCGCCATATGGGATCACACTCCGGACGCCTGACCGGGAATCGATACGATGAGCCCATGGTTCTGAACGACGTGAGCGACAAGACGCCGGGCGCACTGCTCGTGGCGCGGCTGCACGTCGACCTGTGCAGGCTCGCCAGCGCCATCTGTTGACGCAGGCCCTGCCGCCGTGGGCCGTGAGCCGCGGCGTCCCACACGCACGTTTCCGCGCTGCCCACACCTTCCGACAGGAGCCCTCAGCCATGGCCATCGAGGTCCGCATCCCCACCATCCTCCGCCAGTACACCGACGGCCAGAAGGCGGTGGAGGGCAGCGGTGAGACCCTCGCCGACCTGTTCACCGACCTCGAGACCCGCCATGCGGGCATCCACGCCCGCATCGTGGACGACGGCAAGCTGCGCCGCTTCGTCAACGTGTACCTGAACGACGAGGACGTCCGCTTCGTCGACGGCATCGACACCAAGCTGACCGACGGCGACACCGTGACGATCCTGCCGGCCGTCGCCGGCGGCATGGCCTGATCGGCCGCCGGACCCCATGCGTTACGACTCCCCGCTGGCCGCGGTGGGCAACACCCCTCTGGTGCGCCTGCCGCGGCTCTCGCCGTCCGCCGACGTCCGCATCTGGGCGAAGCTCGAGGACCGCAACCCCACCGGCTCCGTCAAGGACCGCCCCGCCCTGCACATGGTCGAGCAGGCCGAGAAGGACGGCCGCCTCACCCCCGGCTGCACCATCCTCGAGCCCACCAGCGGCAACACCGGCATCTCCCTCGCCATGGCGGCCAAGCTCAAGGGCTACCGCATCGTCTGCGTGATGCCCGAGAACACCTCGCAGGAACGCCGCGACCTGCTCGCCATGTGGGGCGCCGAGATCATCTCCTCCCCGGCCGCCGGCGGCTCCAACACCGCCGTGCGCGTCGCCAAGGAACTCGCCGCCGAGCATCCCGACTGGGTGATGCTCTACCAGTACGGCAACCCCGACAACGCGGGCGCCCACTACGCCACCACCGGCCCCGAGATCCTCGCCGACCTCCCCTCCATCACCCACTTCGTCGCCGGCCTCGGCACGACCGGGACCCTGATGGGCGTCGGCCGGTTCCTGCGCGAGAACAAGCCCGACGTGAAGATCGTCGCCGCCGAGCCGCGCTACGACGACCTCGTCTACGGCCTGCGCAACCTCGACGAGGGCTTCGTGCCGGAGCTGTACGACGCCTCCGTCCTCACCACCCGCTTCTCCGTCGGCTCGGCCGACGCCGTCACCCGCACCCGGGAACTCCTCCAGCAGGAGGGCATCTTCGCCGGAGTCTCCACCGGCGCCGCCCTGCACGCCGCGATCGGCGTCGGCAACAAGGCGCTGAAGGCGGGGGAGAGCGCCGACATCGCGTTCGTCGTGGCGGACGGCGGCTGGAAGTACCTGTCGACCGGCGTCTACACCGCGGCCACCACGGAGGAGGCGATCGAGACCCTCCAGGGCCAGCTCTGGGCGTAGACCCGACAGGGCCCGCCGCACGCGGTGCCGGAAAGGCCGGGGCACCGGCCGTAGGCCCGGAACCCGGCGGCGGACCTCAGGCGGTCAGATGACGGACCTGGTCCCACAGGACCGGGTCCACCACGCCCACCCGGCGCCGGAACTCACGCACCCGGACCTGGCGCAACTCGTCCGTCTCCAGGAAACTCCGCCGCCCCTGCGCGTCCCCGACGGCGCCCGGCGGCAGCGGGATCACCCCGGGACGCTCTCCCCGGTACTTGCTGGTGATCTTCGCGACGGTCACCCGGTCGCCGTGCACCGCCAGCACCAGACACGGCCGGTCCTTGGCCCGCCCGTCCCCCGCCGCCGTCCGGCCCGACCCGTTCCCGGCGCCGGAGGAGCGCGGTGACCCCCGCCGCCCGTCCCCCCATGATTCCGGCCCGTCCTCGAACGGCACGTTCGCCCACCAGATCTCCGCCGGCTGCGGCCGCCCCGCACGATCGCGCCCCCGCGCCGGCCGTCCCGTCGCCGGACGCTTCGGCCGACCGGGCGGCCTGGTCCCGCCTTCCCGCGGACGCCGCCCGCGACCCCAGCCGTCCACGAGCGCGGCGACCAGCGCCAGCAGTACCACCGCGGCGAGCGCGAGCCACCAGGACGTGTCCATACGACGACGTTACCGGCGGCCCCACCAGCGCGCGACCATCAACGCGCGCCCCCTGGTGCATCCCGCACGCCCTTGGTCCAGCCGAACCGGTGACAGCGCAGGTGAGTTCGCCCACAACGGCCCCTGGCGGAGGAGCGACCCGGCGTTTTGCGCCTTACGCTCGACGAACCGCACGACCCCCGTCGCCCCATGTGACGATCAATCGTTCACGGTCCCTTCCGGACCCTTCCCGGTTACCCGCCAGCGGAGGTTTCTGCTTTATGAAGCTCACCGTCGTCGGCTGCTCGGGGTCGTTCCCCTCCGCGGAATCGGCCTGCTCGAGCTACCTCGTCGAGGCCGACGGCTTCCGGTTGCTTCTCGACATGGGCAACGGCGCCCTCGGCGAGCTGCAGCGCCACTGCGGTCTCTACGACCTCGACGCGATCTTCCTGAGCCATCTGCACGCCGACCACTGCATCGACATGTGCGCGTACTTCGTCGCGCGCTACTACCGGCACGACGGCGGGCGCTGCGACCCCATCCCGGTCTACGGCCCCGAGGGCACCGAGCACCGCCTGACCACCGCCTACGCCGACACCCCCTCCGCCTCCTCCATGAGCGAGGTCTTCGACTTCCACACCGTCAAGCCGTCCACCTTCGACATCGGCCCGTTCACCGTGCACACGGAGCGGGTCGCCCACCCGGTGGAGGCGTACGGCATCCGCGTCGAGCACGGCGGCAGATCGCTGACGTACTCCGGCGACACGGGCGTCAGCCCCGCACTGCTGGAACTCGCCCGCGACACGGACCTGTTCCTCTGCGAGGCCGCCTTCACCCACGGCAAGGAGAACATCCCCGACCTGCACCTCAACGGCCGCGAGGCCGGAGAGACGGCGAGCCGGGCGGGCGCGCGCAAACTGGTGCTGACCCACATCCCGCCGTGGACGGACCCCCAGGTCAACCTCGAGGACGCCCGCGCGGTGTTCGACGGCCCGGTGGAACTGGCCGCGCCACGGCAGACGTACGAGATCTGAGTTCCCCGCACGCCCAGCAGACGAAGACCCCCGGAGCGGTTCAGGGCTCCGGGGGTCTTCGCGTGCCGCGCGGGGGAGGGCGAACGGCCGAGGGCGTCGCCTACGCCTTCGTGAGGTCCTCGACCTCCTCCTCGGGCTCCCGGCCCGGGGTGGGGAGGTTCCACTTGATGATGGCGAAGCGGAAGACGACGTAGTAGATCGCGCCGAAGACCAGTCCGATCGGGATGATGAGCCAGGGCTTGGTGGCGAGGTTCCAGTTCAGCGCGTAGTCGAGGAAGCCGGCCGAGAAGTTGAAGCCGGCGTGCACCCCCAGTCCCCACGTGACGGCCATCGAGACCGCGGTCAGCACCGCGTGGATGACGTACAGGAGCGGGGCGATGAACATGAACGAGAACTCGATCGGCTCGGTCACACCGGTGACGAAAGACGTCAGCGCGAGCGAGATCATCATGCCCATCACGGCCTTGCGGCGCTCGGGGCGGGCGCAGTGCGCCATCGCGATGGCCGCCGCCGGGAGACCGAACATCATGATCGGGAAGAAGCCGGACATGAACATACCGGCCGACGGGTCGCCGTGCAGGAAGCGGTTGTAGTCGCCGTTGAAGACCTGACCGGCCGTGTCCTTGAACTCACCCAGCTGGAACCAGGCGACGGTGTTGACGAACTGGTGCATGCCGATCGGAATGAGGGCACGGTTGACCAGGCCGAACAGGGCCGAGCCGACGGCTCCGAGGCCCGTCATCCACTCGCCGAAGTGGGTGATGCCGTCGCCGATGGGCTCCCAGACCAGGGAGAAGAAGACACCGACCAGGGCGCCGACGAAGGCCATCAGGATCGGCACCAGACGGCGGCCGTTGAAGAAGCCGAGCCAGTCCACGAGCCTCGTGCGATGGAAACGCTGCCACATCAGGGCCGACAGCAGCCCCATGATGATGCCGCCCAGGACACCGGGGTTGTTGTACGAGGCCGCGACGATCTGGCCCTTCTCGATGTGCTCCTCGGTGAGGGGGAACGCCTCGAGCACCTTGCTGTAGACCAGGAAGCCCACCAGTGCGGCCAGCGCCGTGGAGCCGTCCGACTTCTTGGCGAAGCCGATGGCCACGCCTATACAGAACAGCATCGGCAGGCTGCCGGTGATGGCCCCGCCCGCGGCGTTGAAGACCGCGGCGACCTTGTCCCAGCCGAGACCGTCCTTGCCGAAGATGTCGTTCTGGCCGAGCCGGACCATGATGCCCGCCGCCGGCAGCACGGCGATGGGCAGCTGAAGGCTTCGGCCGACCTTCTGGAGGCCCTGGAAAAGGCCGGATCCCCGCTTCTTCGCAGGGGCCGCCGTGGGCGCGGTGGCGGTGCTCATAGACTTCCTCCATCGGTGATGGTCTACACCACTCAGTGGTGTAGACCATGTTCTAGCACGATGGTGGCGATATAAGGAACCCGTCAAACGTGCAACCGAAGAACTACGCCCCGTGCCGGATCTTGCACCCTCGTTCCGCCGTGCACCGCGCGTGCGCCACGCATACGAAAGGGCCCCCGGAACCTGCTCCCAGGGGCCCATCACCCGCCGCCGCAAACCGCCCGCGCAGGCCTCCGCTCACGCCTTCGTGACGTCCTCCCGCTCCTCCTCCGGCTCCCGCCCCGGCGTCTTCAGATCGAACCTTGTGATCGCGAACCGGAAGATCACGTAGTAGACGGCCGCGAAACACAGACCGATCGGGACCATCGCCCACGGCCGCGTCGCCAGGTTCCAGTTGATGACGTAGTCGATCAACCCCGCCGAGAAACTGAACCCGTCATGCACGCCCAGCCCCCATGTCACCGCCATCGACACACCCGTCAGCACCGCGTGCACCGCATACAGCAACGGCGCGACGAACAGGAACGAGTACTCGATCGGCTCGGTGATGCCCGTCACGAACGACGTCAACGCCACCGACAGCATCAACCCCCCGACCTCCTTGCGCCGCCCCGGCCGCGCACAGTGCGTGATCGCCAGCGCCGCCGCCGGCAACGCGAACATCATGATCGGGAAGAACCCCGAGGTGAACTGACCCGCATCCGGATCGCCCGCCAGGAACATGTTGATGTCACCGTGCACCACCGTCCCGTCCGGCTTCGTGAAACTCCCGAACTGGAACCAGATGGGCACGTTCAGGAACTGATGCAGACCGATCACCAGCAACGCCCGGTTCGCGACCCCGAAGATGCCCGCACCCCACGCGTCCAGCCCGTCCAGCCAGTCGCTGAAGTTCTCCAACGCGTCACCGATCGGCGGCCACACCCACAGACACAACGCGGCGAACACGATCGCGACGAACGCCATGATGATCGGCACCAACCGCCGCCCGTTGAAGAACCCCAGCCAGTCCACCAACTTCGTCCGGTGATACCGCTGCCAGAAGAACGCCGTCAGCAGACCCATCACGATCCCGCCGAACACCCCCGGATTCTGGTACGTGAACGCCCCCACCGTGTTGTCCGTCGCCTGGCACCCGATGTTCGGAATCACCTTCGAACCGGGCGCGCAGTCCTCCGGGAACTGCCGCAACACGTTGTAGTAGACGAGGAATCCCGCCACCGCCGCCAGCGCCGTCGAACCGTCCGACTTCTTCGCCATACCGATCGCCACACCGATGCAGAACAACAGCGGAAGCCCGAGAGAACCGTCGAGCAGCGCCGCCCCCGCACCCGCCATCACCTTCGCCACGTCCGTCCAGCCCAGCCCGTCGTCCCCGAACACATCAGGCTGACCGAGCCGGTTGAGAATGCCCGCGGCCGGCAGCACCGCGATCGGCAACTGCAGACTCCGGCCCATCTTCTGCAGACCCTGGAACGCGCTGTGCCAACGCCTTCGCGCAGGGCTGACCTCGGACGGGGCGCTCTCGGCACTCATCGTTTGGCGACCGCCTGTCAGGTGGTGTAGACCAGCTACGGACGATTGGGGCTACTGTGACGCCATCCTTCGGCACACACGCCGCACTCGCTCGCGAAGCTGGGCCAACTGTGGGTTACTGCCCCCAGCGGTCCGACACGCAATCACAGCCGGCACCAGGGAATTCAGGGAGACCGAACATGGCCACCAAGGCTGAGAAGATCGTCGCCGGACTCGGCGGACTCGACAACATCGAAGAGATCGAAGGCTGCATCACCCGCCTGCGCACCGAGGTCAGCGACGCCTCACTCGTCGACGAAGCCGCCCTGAAGGCCGCCGGCGCCCACGGCGTCGTCAAGATGGGCACCGCCATCCAGGTCGTCATCGGCACCGACGCCGACCCCATCGCAGCGGAGATCGAAGACATGATGTGAGCCCCCCGCCCACACCCACGGAGCTCAACGGCGACCGGCCCCGCGAGTCCGCCCGACGCCACCGCCCGACGACTCCACCCCAGGGGCTCCTCCTCTCCACGGGAGGAGCCCCTCGCCCGTACCACTAGGCTCAGCGCCATGTCTCGCATCGACGGCCGCACCCCCGAACAGCTCCGCCCCGTCACCATCGAACGCGGCTGGAGCAAGCACGCCGAAGGCTCCGTCCTCGTCTCCTTCGGCGACACCAAGGTCTTCTGCACCGCCTCCGTCACCGAAGGCGTCCCCCGCTGGCGCAAAGGCAGCGGCGAAGGCTGGGTCACCGCCGAATACTCCATGCTCCCCCGCGCCACCAACACCCGCGGCGACCGCGAATCCGTCCGCGGCAAGATCGGCGGACGCACCCACGAGATCTCCCGCCTCATCGGCCGCTCCCTGCGCGCCGTCATCGACTACAAGGCCCTCGGCGAGAACACCATCGTCCTCGACTGCGACGTCCTCCAGGCCGACGGCGGCACCCGCACCGCCGCCATCACCGGCGCGTACGTCGCCCTCGCCGACGCCGTCTCCTGGGCCCAGGGCAAGAAGCTGATCAAGGCCGGCCGCCAGCCCCTCACCGGCACGGTGTCCGCCGTCTCCGTCGGCATCGTCGCCGGCGTCCCGCTCCTCGACCTGCGCTACGAGGAAGACGTCCGCGCCGAGACCGACATGAACGTCGTCTGCACCGGCGACGGCCGCTTCGTCGAGGTCCAAGGCACCGCCGAAGCCGAGCCGTTCGCCCGCGACGAACTCAACTCCCTCCTCGACCTCGCCGTTTCCGGCTGCGCCGAACTGACCGCACTCCAGCGCACGGCACTTGACGCCGCCCTCGAAAAGTAAAGAGCACACCAAGAACGGCGGCGGGCGCGGGCAACCGGTCCGCCCGCCGTCGCGTCTAGGCCAGTACACCGACGGGGGCCCCTGGGCCTGACAAGGGGAGGAACACAGTTATGTCCACGGCCGCGAGCCGACGCCCGCTCCGGCGTCGCCGAACCGTCATCGCCGCCACCACGGCGGCCGTCGCCCTCACCCTGGGACTGACGACCACCGGCTGCGACGCCGTCAACAAGGCCCTCGACTGCGTCCAGACCGCGGACTCGATCGCCGACAGCGTCACCGACCTCCAGCAGGCCGTGGAGAACGCCGCGAACGACCCGACCCAGACACAGGAGTCGCTGACCTCCATCGAGAACAACCTCGACAAGATAGGCGACAAGACGGACAACGCCGACGTCGACAAGGCGGTCGACGACCTCCGCAAAGCCGTCGCGAACGTCCGCACCGCCGTCAAGAACGGCGACAACACCCCCGACGTCAGCCCCGTCACCGACGCGGCCGGCGAACTGACCAAGGTCTGCACCCCCTAGCGACCGCCGCGCCGGACCGGGCGGCCGGGATACTGGGCGCATGACCCGCCTGATCCTCGCCACCCGCAACGCCGGAAAGATCACCGAACTCAGGTCGATCCTCGCCGACGCAGGCCTGCCCCACGACCTCGTCGGCGCGGACGCCTACCCCGACATCCCCGACGTCAGGGAAACCGGCGTCACCTTCGCCGAGAACGCGCTGCTGAAAGCCCACGCCCTCGCCCGGGCCACCGGCCACCCGGCCGTCGCCGACGACTCCGGCCTCTGCGTGGACGTCCTGAACGGCGCCCCCGGCATCTTCTCCGCCCGCTGGTCGGGCCGCCACGGCGACGACAAGGCCAACCTCGACCTCCTCCTGGCCCAGCTGTCCGACATCGCGGACGAACACCGCGGCGCCCACTTCGCCTGCGCGGCGGCCCTGGCCCTCCCGGACGGCACGGAACGCGTCGTCGAAGGCCGGCTGACGGGCGTCCTGCGCTTCGCACCCGAGGGCACGAACGGCTTCGGCTACGACCCGATCCTCCAGCCCGACGGCGAGACGCGCACCTGCGCGGAACTGACGGCGGAGGAGAAGAACGCGATCAGCCACCGAGGCAAGGCATTCCGAGGGCTGGTACCAGCGGTCCGGGAGTTGCTGGGCTGAGCGAAAAGAAGGGGCCGCCTGATCCGGCGGCCCCTTCCGAGGTGTGCGGCCGGTGGGACTCGAACCCACACGGGTGGTTAACCCACTGGGACCTAAACCCAGCATGTCTGACCAAATTCCATCACGGCCGCTCAAAAACGGTCATCAAGCTCGACCGGTGGCCACCAGTGTACGGGCGTCGCAGCTCACCCGGCGAGTGGCACTCCACCCTTGCGGCGGCACCACGTAGCCGTCAAGGCGTGGCAGTTCGGGCACAGGTACCGCAGGTTCTCCTCGCGATTGTCCCGCCAGTCGCCGTTGACGTGGTCGATCTGCAGGGTGATCGGCCGACCCCGCCACTCGCCGGGGTTGGCGCACTCCGCACACGCGTACGACCTTCCGACTTCCGTCAGAGCTTGGTGCAGTCGGGTCCTGTTGGTTCGCCCGGCCTGGGCGGGCAGGGCGACCAGCACTCGATCCGCAATCGGCGAAGGCGCGGGACGCTCAGGTCGTCCCCAAGTCCGACGAGTGAAGTGACTGGTATCCAGGTCCAGGCGGGAGGCGGCGCGTCGCACGCGCCGGTGATTGGTGTCGTTGACCTCCATGCCGAGCCCGCGCATGACGTCGGCGTAGCTCGTGGACGCGGGTACGAGGTCCCGCAACCGGTCCTCGGGAATCGCCGCGCGCCGGTACGAGAAGTGAGCGACGTCGATCCGCTGCGCCGCCAGCATCCGGGCGAGCGCTGTCCGGGAGCGGTTGTCATCGGGGACGCCCAGTGCGCGTGCCATGCCGCGTATGCTCGAGGCCGAGAGCGCGGTGTGACGTGCTCTTGCAGCACCCTGCGTTGGCCGCCGCTCGACTTGAGGCCGAGTCGTCGCATGAGGTCGGCCCAGCAGCGAGCCTCGGCGACTTCCTGCGCGAGCCTCTCCCCGCTGTAACGGTCCGCCGTCTCTGCTGAGTTCCGCACGCCCATCCGAACCCCCTCCGTCTCCCGGCCACCCGTTCGTGGGCTCGTACGGAGTAACGAACCGGTTATCGGACAGTCACGCACGGAACGTGAAGCGGCCCGCGTCGGGTGTTCGACGCGGACCGCTCGGGTGTCGGGGAGGGGGACCTCAGATGCCCAGGTCCTTGATGATCTTGGCGACGTGGCCGGTGGCGCGGACGTTGTAGAGGGCGTGTTCGACCTTGCCCTCCTCGTCCACGACGATCGTGGAGCGGATGACGCCCATGTAGGTCTTGCCGTAGTTCTTCTTCTCGCCGAACGCGCCGTACGCGTCGAGGGCGGTCTTCTCGGGGTCGGCCAGGAGGGTGACCTTCAGGGACTCCTTCTCGCGGAACTTGCCCAGCTTCTCGGGGCTGTCCGGGGAGATGCCGAGGACGTCGTAGCCCGCGGCGGCCAGGAGGTCGAGGTTGTCGGTGAAGTCGCAGGCCTGCTTCGTGCAGCCGGGGGTCAGGGCGGCCGGGTAGAAGTAGACGATGACCTTGCGGCCCTTGTGGTCCGACAGGGACACCTGGTTGCCGTCGGCGTCGGAGAGGGTGAAGGCGGGGGCCACGTCCCCGGGCTGGAGTCGCTCGCTCATCGGTCCAGCGTAACCGGGGGTCCCGGCGGTGCGGACGAGGGTGAAGCTGACAGACTGTCCGGAACAGGACCCAGGTGACTTCGGAGGCTGACCGTGGCGGAGACGTCGGACACCAGAACCCCGGCGCAGATCGAGGCGGACATCAGGGCCCGCCGCGAGGCGCTGGCGGAGACACTGGACGAGATCGGGGTGCGGGTGCACCCGAAGACCATCGTCGGGGACGTGAAGGCCAAGGTCGTCGCCAACGTCGATCACACTCTGGGCCGCGCCTACGTCCAGGTGAACCGGGCGGTGAGTGATGTGAAGGCGCAGTTCGTGGACGAGGAGGGCGCGCCGCGGCTCGAGCGGGTGGTGCCGGTGGCGTTGCTGGTCGTCGGGGTCGTGGGCCTGTTGGCCTTCGGTCCGCGTCGCCGCAGGGGCTGATCCGCTCGGGGGCGTCACCACCCCCGCTCGCTCACGGGGGCGTCGCGGGCAGGTAGGTTCAGTGGTGTGAGCGCCAAGAGAGACGACCTCGATCCGCAGCACGACAAGCTGCCCATCCGGATGCTGCACGACCGTGTGCTGGTGCGGCAGGAGGCCGGTGAGGGCGAGCGGCGTTCGGGTGGCGGGATCCTGATTCCCGCCACTGCGGCCGTCGGTCGCCGGCTGGCGTGGGCGCAGGTGGTCGCGGTGGGGCAGAACGTGCGGACGGTGGAGCCGGGTGACCGTGTGCTGTACGACCCGGAGGACCGTGCGGAGGTGGAGGTGCGGGGCGTGGCGTATGTGCTGATGCGGGAGCGCGATCTGCATGCCGTGGCTGCGGACCGGTTCGAGGGGTCGGAGGATTCCACGGGGCTGTACCTCTGATTGCATGGCTGAAAGGGCTGGTGACCGTTGTCACCAGCCCTTTTTGCTGTGGCTTTGCTATCTTCGAAGGTGCCCGACGAGACGCGCCGTACCGGGATGCAGGCAAAGACGACGCATCGGCGTTGTGTCGTCCGTGTCTGTCGGAGGTGTCTCGTGGCGTGGGTTCTGCTGGTCGTGGCCGGTCTGCTCGAGGTGGGCTGGTCGGTGGGGTTGAGGTACACGGACGGGTTCACGCGGCTCGTGCCGAGTCTGTTCACCGGTGCGGCGATCGTCGCCAGCATGCTGTTGCTGTCGTATGTGGCGCGTTCGCTTCCCATCGGCACGGCGTACGGCGTGTGGGTGGGGATCGGTGCGGCCGGTGCGGCGGTCGTGGGGATGGCGGTGCTGGGGGAGCCGGTGACCGCCGCACGGATCTTCTTCGTGTGTCTGTTGCTGGTCGCGGTGGTGGGGCTCAAGGCGACCGGTGGTCATTGAGGCGGTCGGCGGTCATTCCCGGCGGGTGGGGGTGAGCTGGGGGCCGACGGTCGTGCCGGTGGAGTTGCCGGCGTCGCCGCCTCCGCCGCCGTCGGTGGTGCCGGTCGACGTGCCGCCGCCGTCGGTGGTGCCGGAGCTGGTGCCGCTGGTCGTCCCGTTGGTCGCCGATCCGCCGTTCGCGGTGCCGGTCGAGGTGCCGCCGTCGGCGGTGTTGCCCCCGGTGGCGCCGGTGCTGGTGTCGCCGGTCGTGTTGCCGTTGGTGGTGCTGCCGCCGCCCGTCTGGCCCTGGCTCTGTCCCTGCGTCTGGCCCTTGGTGCCGGCGCTCGGGGTGCTGCCGCCGGTCTCTTCGTCGGTGGGGTCGTCCGGGGCGTCGGCCGGGTCGGAGGGGGCGGCGGAGTCGCCGCCGCCTTCCTGGAGGGTGAGGTCGAAGTCCTTGGCGGGGCTGCCCTTGAGGGCCTTCTCGGTGAACTGGGCCCAGATCTGGGTGGGGGCGTCGCCGCCGTTGATGCGGGGGAGGCCGAGGGCGCCCTTGAGGGACTTGTGGTGAGCGGTGACCGGGTCCTGGCCCATGACGGCGACGACGGTGGCGAGGTCGGGGGTGTAGCCGGCGAACCAGGCGGCCTGGTCGTCTTCGGCGGTGCCGGTCTTGCCGGCGGCGGGGCGGCCGATGGCCTGGGCCTTCCTGGCGGTGCCGTTCTGGACGACGCTGCGCAGGATCGAGGTGGTGGTGTCGGCGGCTTCGCGGCTGACGACCTGGGAGGCCTTGTAGGCGGGCAGTCGGACGACGTCGGAGCCGTCCTTGGTGACCTTGCTGATCATCGTGTACATGCCGTGCTTGCCGTGGTTGGCGAGGGTGGCGTAGGCCTGTGCCATGTCCAGGACGCTGGCGTTGGCGGTGCCGAGGGCGATGGAGGGGTAGGGCTGCAGGTCGGGGGTGTCGGTGGGCAGGCCGAGGTCGATGGCGGTCTGCTTGACCTTGGCGGGGCCGACGTCGACGGCCATCTGCGCGTACACCGAGTTGACGGACTTGTCGGTGGCGGTGCGCACGTTGATGTCGCCGTAGTTGACGTAGTCCTCGTTCTCGGGGTTGTAGACGGGTCCTGACCAGCCCTGGACGGGGCGCTTGTTGGTGCCGTCGTAGATCGTGTTGGGGGTGATCCGGCGGTTGTCCTGGGTGGTGGAGTCGTTCTGGACGGCGGAGGTGAAGACGAACGGCTTGAAGGTGGAGCCGACCTGGAAGTCCTGCCGGGTGGCGTTGTTGGTGTACTGCTTGACGTAGTCGACGCCGCCGTACAGGGCGAGGATCTTGCCGGTCTTCGGTTCGACGGCGGCTCCGCCCGCGCGGACGTAGGTGTCGACCTTGCGGTTCTTCTTGTCGAGCTTCTTCAGCAACTGGTCGTTGACGGCGTCGACGAAGGCGTTCTGCTTCTTCTTGTCGAGGGTGGTGGTGATGCGGTAGCCGCCGGCGTCGAGTTCGGCCTGGGTGACGATCTTGTTGTCGCGCAGGTAGTCCTTGATGGCGTTGACGAGGTAGCCGCGCTGTCCGGACATGCCGTTGTCGGCGCCGGAGGTCTCCTTGGGGTTGGGGAACTTCATGCCGGTGCGCTGGGACGCGGTGAGCCATCCCTTGGTGACCATGCCGTCGAGGACGTAGTTCCAGCGGGCCTCGGCGGCCTTGCGGTTCTCGGGGTGGGCGATGACGTCGTATTCGCTGGGGGCGTTGACGAGGGCGGCGAGGTAGGCGCCCTGGGCGGCGCTGAGCTTGAGGGCGTCGATGCCGTAGTAGGCCTTGGCGGCGGCCTGGATGCCGTAGGCGTTGCGGCCGAAGTAGCTGGTGTTGAGGTAGCCCTCGAGGATCTCGTCCTTGGACTTCTCGCGGTCGAGTTTGATCGCGATGAAGAACTCCTTGACCTTGCGCGTGGCGGTCTGTTCCTGCGCGAGGTAGTAGTTCTTCACGTACTGCTGGGTGATCGTGGAGCCGGACTGCTTGCCCTTGCCGGTGGCGGTGTTCCAGCCGGCTCGCAGCATCGCCTTGGGGTCGATGGCGGACTCGGTGTAGAAGTCGCGGTCCTCGGCGGCGAGGACGGCGTGCTGGGCGTCCTTGGAGATCTGTGCGAGGTCGACGTTCTCGCGGTTGACCTTGCCGTCGCGGGCGATCTCGGTGCCGTCGGCGTAGAGGTAGACGTTGGACTGCTTGGTGGCGAGGGCGTTGGCGGGCGGGATCTTGACCATGGAGTAGCCGAGGAAGAACAGGCCGGCGAGGAGCAGGACGCCGAGGACGAAGGTGCTGAGCACCATCCGCCAGGTGGGCAGCAGGCGGCGCCAGCCGGTGCGCTTGGGTCGCTTCACCTTCTTGCTGCTCCCTCCGTCACCCGCCTCGGGCTCTCCGGGGGCGGCGCCCTCGGTGGGCTGCTGCGGCTGCGGCTCGTCGCTCATGTGTTGCAGGACTCCTGTTTCGCGTCGTACGTTCCCGTACGCCTCGTACGCCTCGTTTATTTCTTCTGCGCCCCCTGTTGAAGACTCTCGCACCGGGCGTTCCGTTCCCGACAATCGGCGCGTGTTGTGCCGGAAAACGCGTGGCACGCGGCGGGGGCGGCGCACTAGGCTCCTGCGCTTCGGTGTCGCAGGGGGCACCCAGGTGACTACTGGGCGAGGAGGAGGGTTGCCTTGGGATCGGCGCGGTTGTACGCGGCCGTCGCGGCGGGGGGCTTTCGAAGGTACGCGACGTACCGGGTGGCGACGGCGGCGGGGGTGTTCACGAACACCGTTTTCGGCCTGATCCTCGTCTACACATATCTGGCGTTGTGGGACGAGCGGCCGCACCTGGGGGGTTACGACCAGGCGCAGGCGGTGACGTACGTGTGGCTGGGGCAGGCGTTGTTCGCGACGCTGGCGATCCAGGGCGGCGGTTTCGAGGCGGATCTGATCGAGCGCATCCGCACGGGTGAGGTGGCGGTCGATCTGTACCGGCCGGCCGATCTTCAGGCGTGGTGGCTGGCGACGGACCTGGGGCGGGCGTTGTTCCAGCTGCTGGGGCGGGGGGTGATCCCGTTCGTGTTCGGGGCGTTGTTCTTCCCGACGGCGTTGCCGGACGAGGCGGGGGTGTGGCTGGCGTTCCTGGTGGCGGTGGTGCTGGCGATGGTGGTGAGCTACGCGCTCCGGTTCCTGGTGGCGCTCAGTGGGTTCTGGCTGCTGGACGGTACGGGGGCGCTGCAGGTGCTGATGGTCACGGGGGTGTTCTGTTCGGGGATGGCGTTGCCGTTGAACGCGTTTCCGCAGCCGTTGGGGGACGTCGTGATGCTGCTGCCGTGGTCGGCGTTGTTGCAGACGCCGGCGGACGTGCTGATGGGGCGGGTGGAGGCGTGGTCGGCGTTCGCGTTCCAGGCGGGGTGGGCGGTGGTGCTGCTGGCGGTGGGACGGCTGGTGCAGGGTGCGGCGACGCGGCGGGTGGTGGTGCAGGGTGGGTGAGGTCGGCCGGCTGACGGAGGGGTTGCGGGCGTACCGGTTGATCGCCGGGATGTGGATTCGCTCGACGTTGACGTACCGGATGTCGTTCGTGATGACGGTGCTGGGCGGTCTGCTGGTGACGGGGCTGGACTTTGTCGCGATCTTGTTGATGTTCTCGCAGGTGGACGTGTTGGGCGGGTACACGTTGCCGGAGATCGCGTTGCTGTACGGGTTGTCGGCGACGTCGTTCGGGGCGGCGGATCTGGCGATCGGTTCGGCGGGGCGGCTGGGTACGCGGGTGCGGGACGGGACGCTGGACATGTTGCTGGTGCGGCCGGCGCCGGTGTTGGCGCAGGTGGCGGCGGACCGGTTCGCGTTGCGCCGGGTGGCGCGGATCACGCAGGGCGCTCTGGTGCTGGGGTGGGCGCTGGTGTCGCTGGATGTGGCGTGGACGCCGGTGAAGGTGTTGCTGGTGCCGGTGATGCTGGTGTGCGGCGGGTTGATCTTCTCGGCGGTGTTCGTGGCGGGTGCGTCGTTCCAGTTCGTGGCGCAGGACGCGGCGGAGGTGCAGGCGGCGTTCACGTACGGCGGGCAGACGTTGCTGCAGTATCCGCCGACGGTGTTCGGCAGGGAGTTGCTGCGTTCGGTGACGTTCGTGCTGCCGTTGGCGTTCGTCAACTGGGTGCCTGCGGCGTATGTGCTGGGGCGGCCGTATCCGTTGGGGTTGCCGGGGTGGGCGGCGTTCGCCTCGCCGCTGGCGGCCCTGGTGTGCTGTGCGGGGGCGGGGCTGGCGTGGCGGGTGGGTCTCAGGTCGTATCGGAGTACGGGGAGTTGAGTGTGTCCGAGGATGCTTTCATCGAGGTGGACCGGGTCGAGAAGGTCTTCGACGTGCGCAGGCGGACGGGGTTCCTGAAGCGTGAGCTGCGGCGGGTGCGGGCGGTCGACGAGCTGTCGTTCTCGGTGGCGCGGGGGGAGATGGTCGGTTACATCGGGCCCAATGGCGCGGGGAAGTCGACGACGATCAAGATGCTGACGGGCATCCTGACGCCGAGCGGTGGCCGGCTGAGGGTGGCGGGGATCGATCCGTCGCGGGAGCGGACGCGGCTGGCGCACCGGATAGGGGTGGTCTTCGGGCAGCGCACGACGCTGTGGTGGGATCTGCCGCTGATCGACTCGTACCGGCTGATGCACCGCATGTACCGCATCCCGGACGGGCGTTACCGGGAGAATCTCGACCGGCTGGTGGAACTGCTGGATCTGTCGGCCCTGTTGGAGGTGCCGGTGCGGCAGTTGTCACTGGGGCAGCGGATGCGCGGTGACATCGCGGCGGCGTTGCTGCACGATCCCGAGGTGCTGTATCTCGACGAGCCGACGATCGGTCTGGACGTGGTGTCGAAGGGGCGGGTGCGGGAGTTCCTGCGCGAGCTGAACGCCGAGCGGGGTACGACGGTGCTGCTCACCACGCATGATCTGCAGGACATCGAGCAGTTGTGCTCGCGGGTGATGGTGATCGACCACGGGCGTCTGGTGTACGACGGGGCGCTGGCGGGGTTGCACGAGGTGGGTGAGAGCGAGCGGACGCTGGTGGTGGATCTGGAGCGGGAGTCGCCGCCGATCCAGGTGGGGGACGCGGCCCGGGTGGTGCGGGTCGAGGGTCCGCGTCAGTGGCTGGCGTTTCCGGCGTCGGGGTCGGCGGCGGCGCTGGTCGCGCGGATCGCGGCGGAGTACCCGCTGGTGGACCTGTCGGTGCGGGAGCCGGACATCGAGGCGGTGATCGCCAGGATGCTGTACGGGGCGGGGGACGGCGGGTCCCCGGGGGAGCGGGAGACCGTAGTGCCGGGGGCCGGGAACTCGTAGGCTGCGGGCATGACCGACGACGCAGTCCCGGACCGTTCGGACCTTCGTGCCTCCGACGCCGATCGTGAGCGGGTCGCCGAGGTGTTGCGCGACGCGGTCGCCGAGGGTCGTCTGGACATGGCGGAGTTCGAGGAGCGGCTGGAGCAGACCTACGCGGCGCGCACGTACCGGGAGTTGGCGCCGATCACGCGTGACCTGCCGGCTTCGGGCATGGTTGCGCCGCCCGTGGTGTCGTTGCACAAGGAGCCGTCCCCGGAGGGGGGTTGGGCCGGGCGGATCGTGGGCGGCGAGGGGTCGTCGACGTGGGCGGTGGCGGTGATGTCGGGCTTCCAGCGCAAGGGCCGCTGGACGGTGCCGCGGCGGTTCACGTGCGTCGCCTTCTGGGGCGGCGGGGAGATCGACCTGCGGGAGGCGGACTTCTCGGCCGGGGAGGTCGAGATCAACTGCTTCGCGGTCATGGGCGGGGTGCAGATCACGGTGCCGCCGGGGGTGGAGGTCGTGGTGCGCGGGATCGGCGTGATGGGCGGCTTCGACCAGCGGGAGAGCGGTGTGCGGGGCGAGCCGGGGGCGCCGCGGGTGGTGGTGACCGGGTTCGCGTTCTGGGGCGGGGTCGGTGTGGAGCGCAAGGTGACGCGGGCCGCCCGGCGGCAGGAGAAGCTGGACCGCAGGGCGGCGAGGCGGGAGCTGCACGCCGCTTTCCGGGACGACGTGCAGGAGGCGCACCGGCGGATGCTGGAGGGCCACAAGGACCTGCTGCGGGGACACCGCCACGGCCACGAGCAGGGGCTGGGTCTGGGGGAGGGGTCCGGTCGCCGGGAGGAGCGGCGGGAGCGCCGAGGCGAGGAGTAGGCGGGCCGGCGCGCGTCTGCTGGACGGCGTGGGCTGCGGTAGGCCGTGGTGGCCGGGACCGGGTGGCGGGCGATGTGCGTCGCTCGGCGTCCGGCGTCGTCACAGTCGTGCGGGGGCGGCCGGCCCGGCGAGGTCGCCGAGGTCGACGGTGTGCGCCATCGCCCGGTAGCCGCGGTCGCTGGGGTGCAGATGGTCCCCGGAGTCGTACTCGGAGCGCAGGCCGCGCGGGTCGTAGGGGTCGCGCAGTGCCTTGTCGAAGTCGACGACGTCGTCGAACAGGTCGCCCGTGCGGATCGCCGCGTTGACCTGCTGCCGGACGCGTTCGCGGGCCTCGGTGTAGCCGCGGTGGCCGCGGAACGGCGTGAGGGTGGCGCCGACGACCCGGACGCCGCGGGCGTGGGCGCGGTCCACGAGGGTGCGCAGGCCGGCCAGGATCGCCTGCGGGCCGTCGGGGTTCCGGTCGCGCAGGATGTCGTTGATGCCGAGGTCGATGACGACGGCCTTCACGTTCGGCCGGTCGAGGACGTCGCGGTCGAACCGGTGGAGGCCGCTGGCGCCGCGCAGCGGGTCGTCGACGAGGACGCGGTTGCCGCTGATGCCCGCGTTGACGACGCCGTAGCGGGGCGGGTCGGCGCCGGTGGTACGGCCGGCGGCGAGCGCTGTGCGGAGCCGGCCGGCGAGGACGTCCGGCCAGCGGCGGTTCTCGCCGGCGGTGGAGGTGACGCCGTCGGTGATGGAGTCGCCGAAGGCGACGAGGGTGCCGTCGGCCTCGTTGCTGAGCACATCGAGAGCGGTCAGGTAGCGCCAGTAGACGCTGGTCGCGGTGAACGAGGCGCCGGTGACGTCCTCGGTGGACTCGCCGTCGGCGACGTAGCTGGTCTGCCGGGCGCGCGGGTGATGGGTGACCGGGCCCGCGGAGGTCGGGGTGTAGGTGCTGACCAGGATGTCGGCGTCGTGCGGGACGACGACGGCGACGGCGTCGCTGACGGCCTGGCCGCCCGCCGGGACGACGACGGCGGTGGATCCGGCGAAGGTGAGCCGGCGCAGGGTGGCGGGGTCCGCGGCCGCGCTGTCGTCGGCGGCGGCGACGGCGAGCGTGGCGTGGGTGACGGTCAGCGGTGCGTCGCCGTAGAGGTTGGAGAGCGTGATGCGGGCGCTGGTGCCGCCGACGCCGGTGTGCACGACGTTGCGGACGGTGCGGCCGGCCGTGCCGTGGGTCGCGGTGCCCGGTTCCCCGCCGGAGGGCGCGGCGGACCAGGCCCCGACCCACACGCCGGTCGAGACGGGAGCCGCGTTGCCCGGGCCGGGGCCCGCTGCGAGCGTGTCCCCGGCGGAGCGGCGACCTGAGCCGGCGCCGTCACCGGAGGCGGCGCCCAGGTATATGGCGGCGGACACGCCCACGACGAGGGCGACGATCGCCGCGAGCAGGGCATAACCATGATGCTTGGCGGTCATGCGGGTGTGGTTCTCCTCGTGCGGGGAGCGGTGCTGCTCCGGATGATGCGTGCGTGCGCCGACGGGGCACGCGTTCATGCAGGAGTTCACCGTCGAGCTCCCCCGTCTGACAGACGACGGGAACTCTTGTTCCGTTCCAGGAGTCGGTCAGGCAGGGACCATTATCAGCGTGCGGGACGCAGGCGGTGCGCGGCCGATCGGAACGGGTGGAGCGGATGGATCGTACGGAGGAGCCGACGGGCGCCGGGGCGGCCCGTGCCGGGGCGGCGCGCGCGATGACCGTGTTCAGCGCCGCCGACGACGAGAAGCGGCGCGGGGTGCGCCGGATGAAGCTCACCGCGGCGGGGCTGCTGCTGTTCGTGGCCGTGGTGTACGTCCTCGCCGAGTGGGCCGAGCACCGGGGGGCGGGCCCGTGGGCGTCCTATGTGGCGGCGGCGGCGGAAGCGGGCATGGTCGGTGCGCTCGCCGACTGGTTCGCGGTGACGGCGCTGTTCCGTCACCCGCTCGGCCTGCCCATTCCCCACACGGCGATCATCCCGAACAAGAAGGACCAGCTGGGCGTCTCGCTGGGTGAGTTCGTCGGGGAGAACTTCCTCTCCGAGGACGTGGTGCGCCAGCGGTTGAGGTCGGTGGGCATCGGCACCCGGCTGGGCGCCTGGCTGGCCGAGCCGGTGCACGCCGACCGGGTGACGGCGGAGCTGGCGACGGCTCTGCGCGGCGCGCTGACGGTGCTGCGCGACGCGGACGTGCAGGCGGTGGTCGGCGAGGCGATCACCCGGCGCGCCGACGCGCAGGAGATCGCGCCGGGCATCGGGAAGCTGCTGGAGCGGATCGTGGCGGACGGCGGTCACCGGCGGGCCGTGGACCTGGTGGTGTCCAGGGCGCACGACTGGCTGGAGCTGCACGCCGACTCGGTGATGGACGCGGTGCAGGGCGGTGCGCCCGGCTGGACGCCCCGCTTCGTCGACAAGCGGATCGGCGAGCGCGTCTACAAGGAGCTGCTGCGGTTCTGCGCGGAGATGCGGGACATGCCCTCCCACCCGGCGCGGGGCGCCCTCGACCGCTTCCTGCGGGACTTCGCCGTCGATCTGCAGTCCGACACGGACACGCGCGCGCGGGTGGAGCGGCTCAAGGGCGAGGTGCTGGGCCGGGGCGAGGTGCAGGACCTGATCGCGTCGGTGTGGACGGCCGTCCGCTCCATGATCGTGGCGGCCGCGGAGGACGAGCGCAGCGAGCTGCGGCTGCGGGTGCGGGCCTCGCTGCTGTCGCTGGGGGCGCGGATGGCCACCGAGCCGAAGGTGCAGGAGAAGGTCGACAGCTGGGTGGAGGGCGCGGCGGTGCACGTGGTGACGACGTACCGGCGGGAGATCACCTCTTTGATCACGGACACCGTCGCGGGCTGGGACGCGGAGCACACGACGCGCAAGATCGAGGCCAACATCGGCCGTGACCTGCAGTTCATCCGGATCAACGGCACGGTGGTGGGTTCGCTGGCCGGGCTGCTCATCTACACCGTGGCGCACTGGCTCGGAGCGTAAAGGCGTCGGCCGCGGGCACCCGGACCGCGTTCCGCTCGATGAGGAGCGCGTGCCGAGGAGGGAGCCCATGACCAGCGCCGAAGCCGCAGTGCCGGCCGAGAGAGGCCGCACGATCACCACCGACATCCCCGCCCGTCTGGACCGGCTGCCCTGGTCGCACTGGCACTGGACCATCGTCTTCGGACTCGGCACCGTGTGGATCCTGGACGGCCTGGAGGTCACGGTCGTCGGGAACATCGCCGCCCGGCTGTCCGAGCCGGGCAGCGGTCTGCCGATCACGTCCGGTCAGGTCACCGGCATCGCGGCGGCGCTGTACGTGGCCGGCGCCTGCGCCGGAGCCCTGTTCTGGGGCCGGCTGACCGACAAATGGGGCCGCAAGAAGCTGTTCATGATCACCCTCGCGGTGTATCTGGCGGCCACCGCCCTGACCGCGATCTCCTTCGACACCTGGTGGTTCCTGCTGTTCCGGTTCCTCACCGGCTTCGGCATCGGCGGCGAGTACGCGGCCATCAACTCCGCGATCGACGAGCTGATCCCGGCCCAGTACCGGGGCCGCGTCGACCTGATCATCAACGGCAGCTTCTGGCTCGGCGCGGTCGGCGGTTCGCTGCTGTCGATCGTCGCGCTGAACACGGACCTGTTCGCGGCGAACGTGGGCTGGCGGCTGACGTTCGCGCTGGGCGCCGTCCTCGCCCTGGTGATCCTGCTCGTACGGCGGCACGTCCCGGAGAGCCCGCGCTGGCTGCTGATCCACGGCAGGGACCGGGAGGCCGAGGAGATCGTCAGTTCCATCGAGAGGCAGATCGAGGCGGACAAGGGGGAGCGGCTGCCCCGGGCCGAGGGCGAGCTCACCATCCACCAGCGGCGCAGCGTCTCCTTCGCCGAGATCGCCCGCACGGTGTTCTCCGACTACCGGCGCCGCTCGATCCTCGGCTTCTCCCTCTTCATCGGGCAGGCGTTCCTGTACAACGCGATCACGTTCGGCTTCGGCGCGATCCTCACCAGGTTCTTCGACGTGCCGAGCGGCGACACCGGCTACTACTTCGCCGTCATCGCGATCGGTAACTTCTGCGGCCCACTGCTGCTGGGCAAGCTGTTCGACACGGTCGGCCGGCGGGTGATGATCTCCTCGACGTATCTGCTGTCGGGTGTGCTGCTGTTCGGCACGGCCTGGCTGTTCGACCAGGGCTCGCTCGACGCGACGACGATGACGGCCTGCTGGTGCGCGGTGCTGTTCTTCGCGTCGGCGGGCGCGTCGAGCGCCTATCTGACCGTGTCGGAGGTCTTCCCGATGGAGACCCGGGCGATGTCCATCGCCTTCTTCTACGCCCTCGGCACGGCCGCGGGCGGCATCAGCGGCCCCCTGCTGTTCGCCAAGCTCACCGACACGGGCAAGGTCGGCGACACGGTCCTCGCGTTCTCCATCGGCGCGACCCTGATGTGCCTGGCGGGCCTGGTCGCGGCGGTCCTCGCGGTCAAGGCCGAGCGACGCTCCCTGGAGGACATCGCCAAGCCGCTGACAGCCGCGGCGACGAAGGCCCGCGAGGCGACGAAGCGGGGTGACGGCACCCGCAAGGCGACCGCCTGATCCGCGCCGCGGCGGCCGACGGAGCGCCCGACGGAGCGGCCCGACGTCGGGCCGCTCCGTCGGCCGCCGCCGGGCCGCCGACTACGCGCCCGTCGTCGATCCCGGCCGCACGATCATCAGGACCGTCACAGTCGCCCACAGCAGGTTGAACACCCCGGTGTACATGGCCAGTCGCACGGTCGTCCCGCGCGCCCCCCGCCCCTCGACGAGCACCTCCTGCCGGGGCAGCACGAGGACGAGCAGCACCCCGGCGGCCAGCGCGGTCAGCACGATCGACGCGATGAGCCAGGGGTCGCCGGTCACCCCCATCGCGCCCGCCGTGGCGAACCCGAACGCCGGGACGGCGAGGCCGACGACGGCGTACACCCGGCAGACGCGGTGCAGCAGCAGCACGGTCTCGGAGGCGCGCGCGTCGTCGGGAGCGGCCAGGGCCCGGCGCGCGGCGGGCGGGAACATGCTGGCGGCGACGGTCACGGGTCCGATCGCGACGATCGCGGCGAGGACGTGGACGGCGAGGAGGAACTTGGTCACGCGCCGACGGTAGGCGGCACGCGGACCGTACAGAAGTGGCAGGAGTGCCAGGACGCGACGGAATCCCGCCATCGCTGTCACCCGGTCCCGCCGCCCGCCGTCACCCGGCCCCGCCGCCCGCCGTCACCCGGCCCCGCCGCCGTCACCGCTCCTGCGGCCGGCCTGTGCCGCGGGTGCGGGCGCCCGCGGCCGGGGCGCCGACGTCGTCTTCGTGCGCCGAGGCTCCGCCGCGTCCACGGGTTGGCGGGCATCCGTCGGCTGCCTAGGATCGCGCCATGCACACCGTCGCCGTACTCGTCCTGGACGGGGTCGTCCCGTTCGACCTGTCCGCCCCGATCGACGCCTTCGGCTGGGCGCGGCTGCCCGACGGACGTCCGGCGTACCGGGTACGGGTCTGCTCGCCGTCCGCGTCCGGAGAGGTCGGCGCGGGGGCGTTCACCGTGCGGGCGCCGTACGGGCTCGAGGCGCTGGCGGAGGCGGACACCATCATCCTGCCGGGCGTCGTCGACCCGCCCCACGAGCTGCCGCCCGCGGTGGCCGAGGCGCTGCGGGACGCGGCGGCGAACGGCACCCGTATCGCGTCGGTCTGCGTCGGCGCGTTCCTGTTCGCGGCGACGGGCCTGCTGGACGGACTGCGCGTGACGACCCACTGGTTCGCGGCGCGGGAACTGGCCGAGCGCCACCCGAAGGTGGAGGTCGACCCGAACGTCCTCTACGTCGACCACGGCCAGTTCCTCACCTCGGCCGGTGCGGCGGCGGCCCTGGACATGTGTCTGCACATGATCCGCAAGGACTACGGTTCGGCGATCGCCGCGCAGGCGGCCCGGATGTCGGTCATGCCGCTCGAACGCGAGGGCGGCCAGGCCCAGTTCATCGTCCACGACCTGGCTCCGGCGCCCGCGGGGGCCACCCTCGAACCCCTGCTGTCCTGGCTGGAGGACCACTGCGGCGACGACCTGACGCTGGACCGGATCGCCGAACGGGCCGGCATGAGCACCCGCACCCTCAACCGCCGCTTCCGCGAGCAGACCGGCACGACGCCGTTGCGCTGGCTGCACCGGGCGCGGGTGCGGCGCGCGCAGTACCTGCTGGAGGCGACGGCCTACCCGGTCGAACGGGTCGCCGCCCAGGCGGGCTTCGCCTCCCCGACGACGTTCCGGGAGTGCTTCCGCAAGATCGTCGGGACGAGCCCGCAGGGCTACCGGCAGGCGTTCCGGTCGAGGCCGACGGGGGCGTGACCACCGGGCGGTCAGGGCTCGGATAGGGTGTCCCGCCGTGGCACGTGCGAACACGTGAACCACCGTCACGTACTCGGGGGAGACGTCACCGTGCACACCCGTCGCTCCACTCTGTCGTCCAGGGTGCGCTCGGCGCCCGGCCCGCTCGCCGCAGCCGCCGCGCTGGCGGCCGCGTCCCGCCCCGACCGCGTCGGGGACCCGGTCGTCCAGCGCCTCCAGTCCGCTCGCACCTGGGCCGGCGTGGTGGCGTCGGCGGGACTGCTGTTCGCCTACCCGCTGGCCGAGAGCGGCCAGGACATCCTCCTCGGCAAGGTGACGGACGTCGTCGTCGGCTGCGGGATCGCCCTGGTCGCCGGAGCGATCGCCCTGAGCGTCTTCATCGGCATGGCCCGCCCCTCGCTGCGCGGCGTCTACGTCCGGCGTCTCACCGGCCCCGGCACCGCGCTCGGTGTCATCGCGCTCGGCGTGGGCGTGTGCGGCGGCGGCGTCCTGCTGGGCGTGAGGCTGCTGCACGCGGAGATCATCCCGTGGGCGGACATCCGCGCCGCCGGCAACCTCGCCTGGCTCGCGTCGTTCCTGGTGTTCGTCATCGTGATGCTCATCGGCGCGTTCGTCCTGGCCGTGGTGGCGGTGTTCACGCTGGCCGCCGGGGTGTTCGCGCTCAACTCCTGCTTCCGGGTCGGCGACGTCCACGATCTGCTGCCCGCGTTGATCTCACCGTTCCTGGTGTGGGCGCTGTTCGCGCTGAGCTACTCCGACGGCCCCGAAGTGGCCGCCCCGCCGCTCGTCGGCCTCGCCTTCCTGCTCGGCGGCCCGCTCTCGGTGACGGCCCTGTCGGCCTGGGAGATACGGCGGCTGAGACGCCGTTACGGCGTGACGATGCGTTCGGCACTGGGCCGGGGCGGAACCCCGGAACCGACGTACACGCCTGCCCCGGCACACACGCCGGGGCAGGCGCAGACGCCGTACGCACCGGTGCCGCCGACGACGTACACACCGGTCCCCGCGTACGCACCGGGCGGTACCGGCTTCCCGGGTCCGACCTACCCTCAGGCCCCGGGCCACCTCCCCGGGCCCGCCTACGCGCCACAGCCGCAATACCCGCCACACGCACCGAACCAGCGGTGAGGCGGCCCGGCGGTGAGGCGGCGCGGCACCTCACCCGCGGCGGTCGGCGACCGCCCAGGAGGCCAGCGCCACGGCCCCCGCGACCCCGAACACCGACGGCCAGGCGCCCACCCTCTTCGCCAGCGGATGCGACGCCGCGAAGGCGGCGACGTACGCGGCGCTCAGCGCCCCCGCGGCCTTCCCGCCGGCCTGCCGCCGCCACTGCTGCGCGGCCGCGGCCCCCGCCACGGCGAGGACGGCCCCGCCCAGCGGCCGCTGCCGCGTCCACCGGGCCACCCCGTACCCGCCGACCAGCCCGCCCGCCGCGATCACCGCACTGGGAACCTTCGCCATGTCTGCCGCCTCCTCGTCCTGATCACCGAACCCGCCCCCGAGGCTAACGCGCCCGCCGCGCCACCCGACGCCCGAGCCCCGTCGCCGGGAGCGGGAACGGCCTCCGGCTATCGCGAGCCGCCACCCGGACCTTGCGAGCCCCCCGGCTCCTGTCCCCTCCGGTCGACGACGGCCCGTTCCAGGACGGCCCGTGTGTCGAACACCGTCCCCGCCGTGCCCATCGCGGAGTTCCGGCTGAGGACCGTCCGCTCGCCGAGGTACTCGAGGGTGCCCGGATCGAAGATCCACTCGGTCCGCAGACCCATCCTCGTGTCCTCCCGGGCGATGGCGATGCCGTGCCGGCCCGCCGCGTCCACGGCGTCGTCGACCTCGGTCACGCCGGGAATCCGCGCGGTGGCCCGGTAGATCGCGGCGGCCGTGGCGGACGGCATGACCTGCTCCCGGACCAGCCCGCCGATCCGGTCGAACACGGCCTGGTCGCGGTCCTCGCCGTCCTCGACGGGCGTCTCGGCGTAGACGCGCCGCAGCAGCGCGGCCGGATCGGTGGGCAGGGAGGCGAGCCAGGCGTAGGTGGGCCGGTCGATGCCGGCCGCCTCGCCCGCGGAGCCCTCCGGCACCAGGATCCTGATCGGGTAGTCCTCCCCGTTCTCGCGGGTCATGCCGTACTCGGTCAGCGGCTTGCGGTCCTGCGAGAACCACGTCTCCCGGTCGTGCAGGGACCCGGGCCGCACCGGCTGCCCCCAGTCCGCCTCGTTCTCGGCGACCCGGGTGCGCACGTACACGTACTGGCTGTCCCGCACGGGATCGACGTCCGTGCGCAGGGCGACGGCGGCGATCCGGTCGAGCGTGACGACCGCCCCGCGCCCGCCGGTGCCGCGCCCGCCGGTGCCGCGACCGCCGGTGCCGCGACCGTCATGCCCGCCGGTGTCCGGCGCGGCGCTCGGGCTGTGCCCGCGCCCCGCCTCCTGCCGCCCGTCGGCCAGTCCCACGGTCAGCGTGGCCGCCACCGCGACGGCGACGCACGCGGCGAGCAGCGCGGGCCGGGAGAGGCGGCGGGGCGGGAAGGGACGCCGGGACCGGGACGGAGCCGCGGCCGTGTCCGTGTCCGTGTCCGAGGGCGTGGGCGTGGCCGCCGCGTCGCGATCGATGAGCTGCATCAGTAGATCCTTGTGGTGGGAGTGACGCTCAGGCGGCAGCCCCCGCTCGACGGGGTCGGCGGGCAACAGCCGCGTCAGCTCCGTGAGTTCGTCGAATTCCTCCGGGGAGTTCATCGGGCCTCCTCCTGAATGGGCAGGACCGCGAACGCGGTCTCACTCTCCACCTCTCCGCGACGCGAGCGGGGTTCCTTCCTACGTGCGAGCGCCTCCCGCTCGACGATCTCCCGCAGCCGCTTCCGCGCGCGGGACAACCGTGACCGGACGGTCCCCACCGGCACCCCGAGCGCCTCGGCGGCCTGCGCGTAGTCGAGGCCGCCCCACACGCAGAGCGCGATGACCTCCCGCTCGTGCCGCCGCAACCGCCCCAGCACCCGCCGCACCTCGGCGAGCCGTCGCGCGTCGTCGATCCGCCCGACGAGCGCTTCGGCGAAATCCCCTACGACCTCCTCGCCCCCGGCCACGGCCTCGGCCCGCCGCGCGAGGAACGCCAGCCGCCGCCGCAGACTCCGGTCCGCGTTGCGCGCCTTGTTGGTGGCGATCCCGAACAACCAGGGCCGCAACGACCCCCCGTCCGCCTCCACGGCCTCCCGCCCCCGCCAAGCGGCGAGAAACGTCTCCGACATGACCTCCTCGGCCACCGCCCAGTTCCCGGTCAACCGCAGGGCATGCTGGTAGACGACGGTGGCGTACCGCTCGTACAGCTCGGCGAACGCCTCCCGCTCCCCACCCCGCACCCGCGCCCGCAACCGACGCCCGTCGTCGTCCTCTTCGATCTCTCCGCTGGACCTCACACATGGACCTCTCCACCGGGGGCGCCCGGTTCCCGTGGCGTCGGTCACATTCGGGTGGGGCCGGGACCAATCCGCCCGGCGACGAGGTCCGCCTGTTGCTCGACCGCGAGCGTCTCCACGTCGGTGTCACTGGGACGCTGGTGCCACCGCTCAGGCCCAGTCGCCCCGCTGAAGGGCGCTCAGAAAGAAGTCCCACGCCTGACGCTGCACGGTTATGAGCGGTCCGCTTTCCTGCTTGGAGTCGCGAACAAGGGCGCCGCCCTCCCCTCGCATGCACTCAACGCATTCGGTCCCGCTGCCGCCGCTGTAGGAGGACTTGAACCACTCGTGCGGGGAGAGCGAGGTCATCAGGACTCCTTGCTTATGCGGTCAATGATCTCCGCTGAAGACTCCAGGTCGAGTGCCTGCGCGCTGAGGTACTCGAACGCCAACCTATAGCGCTCCAGTTCCTGCGGCTTCTCCATGAAGAGGCCGCCGCCGATGATGTCCACATAGACCACGTCCAGCTCTCGGGTCGGGCCCCGGAGGACGGCGAAGCTGCCGACGGCCGCCGCGTGTGCCCCTTTGGAGAACGGCAGTACCTGGACCGTCACATGGGACCGTCGGGACATCCCCACGAGGTGACGGAGTTGTTCCCGCATGACGTTGTCGCCGCCCACTCTGCGTCGTAGTGCCGCCTCATCGACCACGCACCAGAGGTGGGGCGGCTCCTCCCGGTCCAGTAGCTCCTGCCGCTTCATGCGGATGTCGACCATGTGCTGAACCTCCTGCTCTGAGCACTGCACCTCCGAGGCCCGATGTACGGCTTCGGCGTAGGCGCGCGTCTGGAGGAGGCCCGGGATGTACATGCAGGCGTAGTGGTCCTCGCGGACGACCTCGTCCTCTAGTGTCAGCATGAGATTCATGGAGTCCGGGATGGGGTCTGCCAGTGATCGCCACCAACCCTGGATCTTGGCTCCCTTGGCGAGTTCGACCAGGGCCAGCCGTTCTTCCTCGGACGCCTGGTACTCGCGGCACAGGGCATCGACCGCTGGCCACTTGACGACGCCCTCCTTCGTCTCGTAACGGCTCAGAGTCGCCTTGGAGATCCCCACACGTGCGCCCGCCTCTTCCAGGGGAAGTCCCTTCGCTTCGCGCAGACGACGTAGGGCGGCACCGAGTTGGCGTCTGCGGGTGGTGGGTCCAATTGCCATGTCCGAGGCCCTTCGTGTGGATCGGATAGATCGTGCTGGTTGTTGGAGCGCGGAGACAAGACGGCGTGCGCGGGGGCGCTTTCCCGAGCCTCGCACTCCTTCCCGCTCGAGATGAGAGTTCCATTTTGGGAGTTTCAATGCAACTCTCAGTATGTGTCCGATTGCATGGAGCAATCGGCATCCTGTCGGGAGGTCTCGCCGTGGTGCACAACGACCAGCGCGCGCTGAGGAAGCCGTGGAGCATTGCCTTCGTAGCGGAACCGGAGGAGGCAGTGGCACTACGGCGGCTGATGCGCCTCCACCTAGGGCTGTGGGGGGTCCCCCGAGTGCTCGAGGCCGCTCAACTCTGCGTGACCGAGATGCTTTCCAACGTCATCACGCACGTGGGTCCGGGTACGCCCACCACCCTCTCGGTCTCCATGAACGGTGGCCATGTGCGGATCGAGATGCAGGACCCGGACACACGCGCTCTCCCCACCCTGCTCCAGGCGGGAGCTGAATCCGAGCACGGCCGCGGGATGGCTCTCATCGACGCCATGGCCGTTCGCTGGGGCGTTGAGCCCCACGCCGATCGGAAAGTCACATGGTGCGAGTTGGAGACTGCGCCGAGCCTGTCGCCCTCGGCGCACGACGATCCCCACACGAGGAGAACCGAAAGGCTGTTGGCCGTCTCAGGCGGAGAGGGGACACCGGACGCCGCGTCCGTCGGCTCCCGGCGGCTGAGCTTGGCCCGAGCGGAGGAAGCGGCGATCGACGTCATCGCCGACCTCCTCCACTGGCTTCACACGCACGGTCGGGACGCAGACGACTTCCTCGACCGGGTGCAGACGCACTTCGAGGCAGAAGCCAGAAGCTCTGCCTGAAACGCGAGCAGATCGGTCAGCTCGTGATGGATGCGTAGGAGCTCACATCGGCAGGAAGCTCGTGCTGGAGGTCCCAGGTGATCGCCATGGGCTTGCTGCCGGTGTGCCCGGCGTAGGTGGCCGGCCCGAGAAGCATCCAAGGTTCGGGCTTGCCGATGCTGTTGGTCGTGTAACGGCGGAGGAAGAGCAGGACGTGACTGCCCCGCTCTGCGTGGTGCTGGTACCGCAGTCCGGTCGCGGAGTCCGCCGGAGTGGTGCTCTGAGACTCCCAATGGAAGCGGGTCGGGCTGAGCGCGTAGTCCTTGTAACGAACGGTCGGCGAGAAGTCCCGCTCGCTCTTCTCCAGGGTGATCAGAAGGGCATCGGTGTTGAATTCCTCCACCCATCGCACCCCCTGTCCGAAGGCGCGCGGCATCTGGCCGCCGAACTTGGCGATCCCCAACGCAGAGAGGATCTCGGAGCGGTTGTAGGAGCTGTGGATCTTCAGCGGGATGGGAGCCAGCGAACCCTCCAGGGGGAGGGGCAAGTGGTCAGCCTCTTCCATGGCGTACGACAGGACCTGCTCGAGTTCGTCACGCAGTGACGTCTGGCCGCGCAGCGACTCAAGGCCTTGGCGGTAACTGGAGAAGCCGCCCGCGTTGTCCCACAGGTTGAAGAAGAGCATGCGGGCGTATGCCTGGTCCTGCTCAGACAACGAGTCGTAATCTGGAGCGTCGTCGGCGACTAGACGCAGATAGGCGTGGATCCGGTCCGGGTCGTCGACGTGCAGGAAGGCGTGAACACGCTTGAGGAGCTCAGCTTCGCCCGACGACTCGTCCTCGCGAATGAACCCCGCTCTACGCAAGACCTTGGTCCAGGAGTTGTCGCTCTTGTAGAGCTCCTGGATATCGCGTCGGCTCTCCCGGAGGTAGTCGGCCAGCTGCGGGGTGCTGTAGTCCCGCACCTCCTTCGCCAACGTTGTGATGGTGGCCTTGAGCTGCGTGCGAATGTTGTCGAGGACGAGGTCCTTGGACTTGCCTTCCAGGATGATCTGGCAGCCCGAAGGCAACTGCGGGAAGCCCTGCTCGATGTTGTCGACCAGGCGGCTACGCGAGAGGTTGGTCAGGGCCCGGAACTGCTCTTCGAAGCGGAACTCGGCGCGGTGCTGGCCGATGAAGTCGAGGACCGTGAGCACTGGTTTGTTCGGCGTACGACGCAGTCCGCGACCGAGTTGCTGAAGGAAGACCGTCGCGCTGTTGGTGGGGCGCAGGAGCAGAAGGGTATCGACGTCGGGGATGTCCAGACCCTCGTTGAACAGATCGACGGAGAAGATCACCTGGATGCGACCTGCTTTGAGGTCGTTCAGTGTCTGTTGGCGCACCTCAGGTTCGGAGTCGCTGTCGAGTGCCGCTGCCCGGAAACCAGCTCGCTGGAAGCACTCCGCCATGAATCGCGCATGGCGCTTGGTCACACAGAACCCCAGCGCACGCATCTCGTCAGGAGCCGAGATCTTGTCTTTGACCTGCTTGATGACGATGCGGGCCCGAGCTTCGTCAGCTGTGTAGAGGCGGCCGAGCTGATCCCGGTCGTAGATGCCCGAACGCCAGTCGAGGCGGGTCAGGTCCGTGCCGTCCGGCAGCCCGAAGTAGTGAAAGGGGCAGAGGAGATCGTTTTCCAGTGCCTCCCAGAGTCGTAGCTCGGCGGCGATCCGGCCGTTGAAGAACTCGTCCTGAACATTGCACCCGTCCATCCGCTCCGGGGTCGCCGTGAGGCCCAGGAGCTCGGCAGGCCTGAAGTGCTCGATGACCCGCCGGTAGGTCTCGGCGGTGGCGTGGTGGAACTCGTCGATGACGATGACGTCGAACCACTCGGGGTCGAGTTGCTTCAGGCGCCGGAGGTTGAGCGACTGGACGCTGGCGAAGACGTGCGTCCAGTCGCGCGGCTCCTTGCCGCTGTGAAGGAGTTCACCGAAGGAGGCGTTATCGAGCACCTCTCGGTAGGTGCGCAGAGACTGACTCAGGATCTCCTTCCGGTGGGCGACGAAGAGCAGGCGGGGAAGTTGCCCACCACGTGCGTCTCGCATCCTTCGGTAGTCCAGTGCGGCCATGACGGTCTTGCCCGTCCCCGTCGCCGCGACGAGCAGATTCTGATGGCGGCCACGGACGTCGCGCTCAACGCGAAGTCGCTCCAACATGTCCTTCTGATGCGGGAGTGGATGCACCTCGAGACCAGAGAGGCTGATCTTGATGTCTCCGGTAGGCCCGGTGCCGCCCGCCTGGGCGAGTGCCCGAGCCAGGCGCTCACCATCGCGATCGGGGTCGTACTCCTCGAAGGCCGTGTCCGCCCAGTACGCGTCGAAGGTCGCCTCGAACTTGTCGAGGACCCTGGGAGTGGCCACCGAGGACAGCCGCACGTTCCACTCCAACCCGTCCAGCAAGGCGGCCTTGGAAAGGTTCGAGCTGCCCACGTACGCCGTGTCGAAGCCGGTGTTGCGGCGAAACAGCCAGGCCTTGGCGTGCAAACGCGTCGATCTGATCTCATAGTTGACCTTGACCTCAGCACCGAACTCGCGCACCAGCCGATCCAAGGCGTGGCGATCGGTGGCACCGATGTAGGTCGTTGTGATGACCCGGATCGGGACACCACGTTCCTTGGCGGCGCGGAGTGAATCCTCGAGAACCCTTATCCCGTACCACTTCACGAAGGCGCAGAGCAGATCGATGCGGTCCGCGGTGGCGAGCTCTGCCCGCAACTCCGCGCCCAAGCTCGGATCGTCCGGCGCGTTGGTGATGAGTGCCGTCTCGGACAGAGGCGTCAGGGGCCTGATGGCGTACACGCCGGGAGCTTCCTGCTCGGCCAGGGCGAGAAGTTGTCGGGGACCGTCGACGATGGCCGTCCCGGCCGCGTCCACCTCCGGATCGGGCATGCTACTGGCCAGGGACCGTATGATCTCGTTGGCCGCGGCCACCTGTTTGTCCGGAGAGAGCTGACTCAACCGCCGCTCTACGGCCTCCCCGATGTGGCGCGCCAGGACATGCGGTGAGGACTCGGGACTCACCTCCGTGTGGATCGGCTTCCACCCGGCCGCGTGCAGCTGCTCGATCTGTGACTGCATGCCTTCGGTGACGAGCTTCTCGTACACACCCGGGACGGGTTGCGACAGATCTCCTGGCTGAGCCACGCGGGTCCCCTTAGATCGCTAGTTGCGCCACGAACAGTTTTAACAGCGGGCGCTGACACGACGGAGTCGAGTGCTCCAATGAGGACCGGTTCGGTATCGCGGGACAGTTGCCGTCGTCGAGCGAAGCTAGGTTGTCCACCATGCATCCCACCCCCCAGGCCGGTCCCCAGATCGCTCACCCCCTCGCCGGCAAGGTCGTAGTAGTCACCGGGGCCGCCCGGGGCCAAGGCGCTGCCGAGGCCAGGGCTCTTGTGCAGGCCGGGGCGGTGGTGGTTGCCACCGATGTCCGCCCCGAAGGGGACTGCCGGCGGCTCGACGTGGCCAGTGAGAGCGACTGGGCCGAGCTCGCCGCCGAACTGCGGGAGACTCACGGGCAGGTTCACGGGCTGGTCAACAACGCGGGTGTCATCCACCGGGCCCGGCTGGGGGAGGTGCGCGCGGAGGATTTCGAGCGGGTGCACGCGGTGAACACCACGGGGCCGCTGCTCGGCATCCAGTACCTCTCGCCGTTGATGCCGCCGGGCTCGTCCATCGTCAACGTGGGGTCCTCCACCGCGTACACCGGCTACTACCCGGTGGCCTACACGGCGAGCAAGTGGGCGTTGCGGGGCGTCTCGAAGGTCGCGGCCGCGGAGTTGGGGCCGCGGGGGATTCGGGTCAACACGGTGCACCCCGGCTACATCGAGACGGAGATGACCGCCGCCGCGACCCCGGCCTTCCGTGAGACGACCATCCGGGAGACGCCTCTGGGCCGCAGCGGCACGGTCGACGACGTCGCGCCGCTCGTCGTCTTCCTCCTCAGTGACGCGTCCTCCTTCATCACGGGGGCGGAGATCCCCGTCGACGGGGGCTTCAGCGCGCACGGCGGCGTCAAGTCCATCTCGGACGCGCTGCGGCCCCAGGCGCCGAACGCCGACTGAAACGCCCGGGCCTACACCCTCGCGCCCGCTTCCACCCCGTGGCACCCCGCGTAAGCCGCCCCCGACCCGCACCAGCACGCCGCCCCCCGCTCGGGCGGCCAGCCCACGGCCCTGCCCCTGGCTGCCAGGGTCGTCGCGTACTGGGGGAGGAGGTCGGTGTCGGCCGGGGAGGTGCCTTCCGAGGCGGCGAAGGCCTCGTACGAAGGGACCGTGCCTGTCACGATGCCGAGGTTGGCGGTGCCCGAGGCGGCGAGTTCGCGCAGGGACGCCTCTATCGTCGCCAGGTGCTCCTCGTGCGAGGGGTACTCGTCCGCCAGCGTCGGGTACGCCCCGACCAGTTCCGCCAGCTCTCCCGTGGGCCAGTGCAGGACCGCCACCGGGAACGGGCGGGACAGTTCCTCCCGGTATGCGCCGAGCTCGGCGCGCAGGCGGGAGATCTCCGCCTGCAGTTCGGCCGGGTTGTCCGAGCCCAGGGACCAGACGCGCTTGGGGTCGTGGAGTTCGTCCAGGGAGACGGAGGAGGAGTGCAGGGTGTCCGCGAGCGCGTCCCACTCGTCGTGGGCGGCGCCGAGCATCCGCCGGACCCGGTGGCGGCCGAAGAGGAGGGGGTGGGCGGAGTGGGGGGTCTCGGCCGCGTCCGCCAGGAGCAGGGTGACGCCCTCGGTGAACGTCTTCTGTGCGGCTTCCAGCTCGTCGTGGGACTCCAGCGACTCCGCGACGATCACCCAGGGGGCCGGGTCGCGGGGGGCGGCGGCGCGGATGCCGTCGATGATCGCTCTGGCCTCGGCCTCATGACCGTACTCCCACAGGTTGGAGGCCTTCAGGGCACGGATCAGGTGGGGGCTCTCCAGGTTCTCCGGACCCTGCGAGGAGGACAGGAGACGGTCGTACAGGGTCGTCGCGGCGGGGCGGTCGCCGGCCAGTTCCAGATGGGCCGCGGCCTGCAGCAGCAGGGCCTCCGCGTCCTCGGGATACAGGCCGGCGGTCCGCTCCAGGCGTGCCGCTTCGGCGGTGTGGTCGACGTTCTCGGCAGGCGTGTCGGGGCGCATGGGTGACACCGTAGCGCCGCCCGGCGACAAAGGAGAGATACCTGCAGGCCAGCGACCACATCGCCGCCCCGCCCGCCCGGAAGCCCCGCTAGATCGTCACTCCGTCCACCTGGAGGGTCTGCACCGCGCCCGCCGCGAACGGCACGCTGATCGACTTGCCGCTCAGGTGCGTGTCCGAGTGGGACGTGTAGAGGTCGCCGGAACCGCTCGTCACCGTGTTCCAGCGGGGGACGAGGCCCGACGAGCCGCCCGTCACCGTCGTGAAGCGGGAGAGGTCGAAGGTCAGGGTCTGGGCCGAGGAGGACGTGTTCGCGGCCACGATCACGAGCCGCCTCGCCGCCTTGTCGATGGCCGCCGCCGCGTAACTCACGCCCGTGTCGAGGATCGTCATGCCGGGCCGGATGTGACGGCTGAACTGGGCCATCACGTAGTACTTCGTGGTGACCGCGCCGGCCGCCAGCGTGTTCTCGTCGTAGCGGATCATCGCCCAGCCCGCCGACGGGTCCATGACCTGCCAGTACACCCACGCCGTCGGGTGCAGCCAGCGGAAGTCGTAGAGCAGGTTGCTCGCCATCGTGAGACCGGTGCCGTCCTTGTCGCCGGTCTCGGAGTTCCACAGCGCCTTCTTCGCCGTCGTCACGACGTCCGTGTAGAGCAGGTCGCGGCGGCCGCCGGAGCCCTGGTAGCCGTGGACGTTGACCCGGTTCACGTACCCCTTCGTCGTCGCGGAGAAGGAGTTCCAGGTGGTGCGGGCGAGGTCGTAGTTCGTCTCGTCCGAGGCCGAGATCTTCGTCGCCGTCAGACCCCGTGAGTCCAGCTCGCTGCGCATGTACGGCAGGACGGCCGCCTGGACGGTCGCGTCCATGTGGCAGCCCTCCTGCGTCCCGGTCGCCGTCCACCAGGACGAGGACGGCTCGTTGAAGGGGTCGACCGTCGCGAAGTTCACGCCCCAGTCGTTCTTCGCGCGCAGGGCCACCGCCGCGAGGTGGGAGGCGTGCTGGCGGTAGTTCCAGGACTGGAGGTTGTTGCCGCCGCCCGAGGCCCCGGACGGGTTGTGGTTCAGGCACATCCACCACATGGGGGAGTTGGCGAAGAGTTCGGTCGTCGCGCCGCGCGACACGGCCTTCTGCAGCATCGCGCGCTGGTTCGCGTCCGCCGTCCAGTCCCAGGCGGAGGACGTCGGGTCCTCGTTGTTCCAGTCCTGCCAGTACCCCGCGATCTGCTTGAACCGGGGGATGTTGGGGGACGCCACCATGGACGTTCCGCCCACGCTGTTCCAGCTGCACGCGCCCAGGTTGTAGCGGGCGATGTTGAGGCCGAGACCGGGCAGGGCGCTGCCGTTGTAGGACACCGACTTGGTCGTGAAGAAGATGTCGGCGAAGTCGTCCCGGGCGCCGAAGACGTTCGCCCACCAGGCCAGGGAGGTGCCCCAGCCCTCCCAGGTGCCGTAGGTCGTCGCGGGGTTGACGGCGATCGTGGAGTCCGCGCGGGCGGTGCCCGTCGCGAGGGTGCTTCCGAGGAGCGCGCCGCCCGTGGCCGCCAGCAGTGTTCTGCGTCGGATCATGACTTCTCCGCTTCATGACAGCGATCGACCGCCGGTCGTCCCCGCCGGCGTCGTCGGAGTGCGTCAGTGCGTCAGTGCGTCAGTGCGTGGGTGCGTCAATGCGTCGGTGCTCAGTGCGTCACGAAGCATCGGGTGTGGTCCGTGGAGTTGTCGAGGGTTCTGACAGCCCTTTCTCAAACCTGTGGAGAAAGGGGCGGAATGGGTTCGAGGGGACGAACGGGCGGGGCGGGGACGGTCCGTGTATGTACGGGTCTGGAGACCTTGTCCCCTTCCCCCTATCGTGCCCGCGTGCGGACTTCCCCCGGGCAGCGGACCCCTCTCGGCCGACGCGTCCCCCTCGGCCGACGGGTCCCCGTCGTCGGGCACGGCACCCGGCGGCGGAGTGCCCGGCGACGGCGGGTGCTGTGGACCGGCGCCGAACTCCTCGTCACCGCCGGCGTGCTGGTGCTCCTCCTCGTCGTCCACCAGCTGTGGTGGACCAACCGGGAGGCGAAGGCCGGCGCCGAGCGCGGGGTGCAGGCCCTGGAACGGCAGTGGGGGAGCGGCGCGGTGGACGGGCGGCCGGGCGCCGCCGGTGAGGGGGGCCCGGGCGCCGACTCCGCCGCCGGCGACCCGTCCGTCGCGGACGGGGACGGGGACGGGGGCGATGCCGGCGTCGACGGCCGCGGCGGCTCGTCGGCAGGGAGCGGTGGCGGGGGCGGCGTCCCGCGCTCCTCCCAGGCGTACGCCGTCCTGCGCATTCCCCGGCTCGGCCTGCGGGTGCCGGTGGCCGAGGGCACCAGCAAGCAGAAGGTGTTGAACAAGGGGTACGCGGGTCACTACAGCGGCAGTCAACAACCGGGGCAGCAGGGCAACTTCGCGGTCGCCGGGCACCGCAACACGCACGGTGAGCCCTTCCGGTACCTCAACCGTCTGGGGAAGGGCGACAGGGTGGAGGTGGAGACCCGCGACGCCACCTACACCTACCTCGTCGACAAGGTCCTGCCGCAGACCTCACCCCGTGACTCGGGCGTCATCGGGCCCGTGCCCCGCTCCCTCACGAAGCCCGGCGTCGGCTACGGCGTCCCCGGCCGCTACCTCACCCTCACCACCTGCACGCCCGAGTACACCTCCCGGTACCGGCTGATCGTCTGGGGCGTCCTGGTCGCCGCGTGGGCCCGCGGCTAGGGCGGCGTCGCGACGGCGGTTCCCGCGGTCACCGTGCTCCCGGCGACCCTCCTGCTCCCCGTGTTCCCGGCGGGCCCCGCAGATGACGAAGGTGACGCTGATCAGCAGCGCCCACGAGACCCACTTGGAGAGGGAGACGGGCTCCCAGCCGCCGAGCTGGTACGGGTAGGTCCAGGCGCCGAGGTAGGTGGCGATGTTCTCGGCCAGCCAGAGGAAGAAGCCGATCAGCGTGAAGGCGAGCGCCAGCGGCATCCGGTGCCTCAGCGTGCCGACCGTGAAGTGCGCCCACGTGCCCGCCGTTGCGGCCAGCAGCAGCGCGCCGAGCGGCAGCCGCAGGTCCGGCAGCCAGTGGTGGGTCAGGAAGTTCACGTACAGGCCGACGGCGAGAACGGCGGTGGAGCGGGGCCGGTAGCGGGTCAGCGACAGGTCGAGCAGCCGTCGGGACCGGCAGACGTAGCTGCCGACGGCCGCGTACATGAAGCCGCCGTACAACGGCACCCCGGCGATCTTGGTGAGGCCGGGCTCGGGGTAGCTCCACGACCCCACCCGCACCTTCACCAGTTCGAAGGCGAGCCCCAGGACATGGCAGACGGCCACCACCGCGACCTCCCGCCGGGTCTCCCAGCCCAGGAGCCATGCGAGAGCGGTGAGCAGCACGCCGTAGGCGAGGAGGAGGTCGTAGCGGGCGGCCGGGAGGGTGGGGAGCAGCCGGGAGACGGCCATGCCGCCGAGCAGCGCGACCGCGAAGGCGCAGCAGCGTGCCTGTACCCAGCCGAAGCGCACCAGCTGTCCGGCGAACGTCCTCGCCGCGCGGGCTGCTCTCCCGTGTGCCTTGCGTGCCTCGTGCGTCTCGTGGGTTTCGTGCGTCTCGTGCGTCTCGTGCGTCTCGTGGGCTCCGTGGGCCTCGTGCGGGTCGTGCAGGTGCATGGTCATGGAGAGCCGCGTGGCGGGGCGCGCGGTTGCGGACCGCGCCGCGGTGTTCCCGCCCGGGGCCGCTACGCCCCCTCCCCCATCTCCTCCAGCGCTTCGTGGACGGCGGCCAGGACGGCGTCGGCGTCGGCGCCGAGGGCGCGCGCGGAAGCGGTGAAGTCACGTGCGAGCGTGGCCAGTTGCCCGGGTTCGGGGCGGGCGGGGCGGGCGCGGGGAGCCGCCACGCGGGAGCCGGCGCCGCGCCGGGTGCGGATCAGCTCGGCGGCCTCCAGCTCGCGGTAGGCGCGTGCCACGGTCCCCGGCGCCAGTCCCAGGTCGGCGGCGAGCTGGCGGACGGTCGGCAGCCGCTCGCCCTCCGTCAGCCGGCCGGTGACGATCAGCGCGGCGAGCTGGGAGCGGATCTGGTCGTACGGCGGCACCTGGCTGCTGGTGTCGACGCGTACCGCGGGCTCACTCATCGCCGACGGCCCGGGGCGCGACGATGGTGAACAGGCACCATCCCAGGGTGAACAGGGAGAGCAGTCCCAAGGGGTAGATCACCAGCGCGGTGATGTTGCCGAGCATGCCGGCACATGTGGTGCGGGACAGCACCCGGCCGATCATGCCGAGGACGATCAGCAGCTGGCTGGAGACCAGCAGCCCCCAGGCGCCGGTGATCGCCCAGCTGCGGTCGTGGCGTCGCAGGTTGTCGCCGGGGCGGTGGGCGATGCGGCGCAGCGCCCAGACGCAGGCGGCGGTGCCGAGGGCGAGGGCGGCCAGCGCCGGGGCGGCGTAGTGGAGGCCGGGCCAGGGGCCGAGCAGCCGGGGTCTGCCCGCGGCGCAGGTGACGGTGAGGGTGCGGCCGATCCGGCCGTGGGCGTCGGGGGAGGCGATGAGGGTCCCTGTCGTCAGCAGGACGGCGATGCAGGCCGCCTCGAAGGCCAGCAGCGGCGCCATCCGGGGCGGGACGTGGTCCCGGACCCGGCGCGGGGTCAGGGCGGCGGTGCGGACCGCCTCCAGCGGAGCGGGGGTGAGGGAGTCGCCGAGCAGGACCCCGCCGACGGCGCACAGTCCGAACGCGGTGACCGCGCTGAGGAAGCGCATGGCGAGGTCGTCGCTGTCCCAGAACCCCAGCCGCTGCGCCACGACGACGCCCAGGGCCAGGCCGGCCCAGCGGGCGCAGAGGTCGGCGCGCGCCAGCAGCCGTTCAGGCGAGACGGTGTCGAGCATGGCGGACCCCCCGGTCGACGCTTGTGTCAAGTGGTGAGTACAAGATGCCGTGAGCGGGATCTTGTGTCAAACACTTGATACAAGCTGCTCGCCCCGGCGGCCGCGGAACCATCGCGGCGTCCCGGACGTCTTCCCGTGAGCAGGAAAGGAGCGGACAGGCATGCCGCACAACCGGTTCGACGCGCGTCGCGCCGTCATGCCCGTCCTGCTGCTCCTCGTCCTCGACGTCCTGCTCCTGGACTCGGGAAGCCTCACCGCCGCCGTCGCGCTCGCCGCGACCGCCGCCGCCTCCTCCGCGCTCACCGTCTGCACCGTCGTGGCCGCGCGCAGCGCACCCCGTGTTCCGCCCACCCGGGTGCGCACGGCGATCAGGGACCGGGCCCGGCGCACGGCCTTCCTGTCGCAGCGCGATCCGGACGCGTCCGGCCGGCCCCGCCCCCGAGCGCCCGGTCGCGCCCTCCCGGCGACCGCCGCGTAGGGCACGTCCGACGCCGTCCTCGTGACCCCACGCGGGTCGTCATGCCGCCAACCCCGTTGTCCCCGGCACGACGAGACCCCCGGAGGGCTCCTCACCCATGTCCGTTTTCGCCAGTCTGGTCGAGCACCTCGCCGACCTGCTCCAGCCCCTGTTCGGCGCGGCCGCCGCAGCCGCCGCGATCGTCCTGTTCACCGCGCTCGTACGGCTCCTCGTCCACCCGCTGTCCCGCGCGGCCGCCCGTGGGCAGAAGGCCCGCACCGCACTCCAGCCGAGGATCGCCCAACTGCGGGACAAGCACGCGAAGGACCCCGAACGACTGCAGAAGGCCGTGCTGGAACTGCACGCCGCGGAAAAGGTGTCGCCGCTCTCCGGCTGCCTGCCGAGCCTGCTCCAGGCTCCCGCGTTCTTCGTGCTCTACCACCTCTTCTCCAGCGCCTCGATCGGCGGTGAGAGCAACGGGCTGCTCGGCCACCGGCTGTTCGCCGCACCCCTCGGCGACCACTGGGCGGACGCGCTGGCCGCAGGCGGCCCGGTCGGCGGGGCCGGACTGGTCTACCTCGCGCTGTTCACCGTGGTGGCCGTGGTCGCCACCTTCAACTTCCTGCGCGCCAGGCGGACGCCGCTGCCCGACACCGGCGGCCTGACCGGCGGCCAGGACGTGCCCGGAGCCGGCGTGGTCGCCAAGGCCATGCCGTTCATGTCGTACGCCACCCTGATCACCGTCGCCGTCGTCCCGCTGGCCGCCGCGCTGTACGTGGTCACGTCGACGACGTGGAGCGCGGTCGAACGGGCCGTCCTCTACCGGTGACCGGGCGCAGCTCAACGCGGTGACGGTCCAGTACGTGAACCGGGTATTGCGGAGCGGACGTCCAGCTTGGACGATCGACCAGTCCTCCGATGGCTGCACCCGTCGGAGGGCGCCCGCGATCCAGGGAGACGATCATCATGAAGTTGCTGCGAGTCGGTGCGAAGGGAACGGAGCGTCCCGCGCTGCTCGACTCCGAGGGGGTCCTGCGGGACCTCTCCGGGGTCGTCCGGGACGTCGACGGGGCGCTGCTCGCCGACGACGTGGCGCTCGGCCGGGTCCGGGCCGCCGCCGAGTCCGGGGCGCTGCCGGCGCTGGACGCCGACGGGCTGCGGATCGGACCGCCGCTGGCACGGATCGGCAAGATCGTGTGCATCGGGCTGAACTACCACGACCACGCCCGGGAGACCGGGGCCGAGCCGCCCGCCGAGCCCGTGATCTTCTTCAAGGCGGCGGACACGGTCGTGGGGCCGTACGACACCGTGCTGATCCCGCGCGGGTCGGTCAAGACGGACTGGGAGGTGGAGCTCGCCGTCGTCGTCGGGCGCACGGCCCGCTACCTGGAGTCCGCCGAGGAGGGGCTCGCGCACGTCGGCGGGTACGCGGTGGCGCACGACGTGTCCGAGCGGGAGTTCCAGATCGAGCGCGGCGGGACCTGGGACAAGGGCAAGAACTGCGAGACGTTCAACCCGCTGGGGCCGTGGCTGGTGACGGCGGACGAGATCGCCGACCCGCAGGACCTCTCCCTGAGGCTCTGGGTCAACGGGGAGCTGAAGCAGGACGGTACGACGGCGGAGCAGATCTTCGCCGTCGGGGAGGTCGTGCGGTACGTCAGCCAGTTCATGACGCTGTATCCCGGGGACGTCGTCAACACGGGGACGCCGGCCGGCGTGGCCCTCGGGGAGCCCGACCCGAAGCCGTTCCTGCGGAGCGGGGACGTGGTGGAACTGGAGATCTCGGGGCTGGGACGGCAGCGGCAGGTCTTCGCCGACGCGTAGCGCTCCGCTGGGGTGGTGCGGGTTATGGGCCGGCCGGGGCGGGAACGGGTTGTGGGCGGGTGCGGGTAGGGGGTGGCTGGCCGCGCAGTTCCCCGCGCCCCTCAGGGGGTTGTTCAGCCGTCAGGACAAGGCCCCCGGCCGTCGGGGCGAGGCCCTGTCCCGCCGTCGGGACAAGGCCCCCGTCGGGTTGGGGGCCGCTTTCGCCCTGGTGGGCCTGTCTCTACAGGTACTTCTCCAGGAACTGTTCCAGGGCCGCCACCACGAAACGGTGGTCCTCGAGTTGGGGGAGGCCCGAGACCGTCACCGCGCCGACGATGCCCACGCCCTCCACGTTGATCGGGAAGGAGCCGCCGTGGGCCGCGTAGGTGTCCGGGTCGAGGCGGGAGGACTCCTCGAACGTCGTCCCCCGGGCGCGGAAGCGGGCGCCGACCAGGTACGACGAAGCGCCGAAGCGTTCCACCACCCGGCGCTTGCGGGCGATCCAGGCGTCGTTGTCGGGGGCCGAGCCGGGCAGGGCGGCGTGGAAGAGCTGCTGGCCGGCCCGGTGGATGTCGACGGCCACCGGCGCCTGGCCCTCGCGGGCCAGCTCCACCAGCAGCGAGCCGAGCGCCCACGCGTCGTCGTGGGTGAACTGGCGGAAGACCAGCCGGCGTTCCTGGGTCTGCAGTTCCTCCAGGGTCGGGGTGATCTCCGGAGTGAACTTCGGGGTGATCTCGTGGGTGCCCATTACAGCGTCACCGCCACTTTTTCTCGTGCCGAACGGCGGGCCGCCTCCAGGACGTCGAGGGCGGCGGCCGCCTCGACGGCGGTCACCGGATTGGGGCCGCCGTCGGTCAGTGCCTTGGTCACCGCAGCGTAGTAGGCCGGGTAGTCGCCGGGGAGGGTCCGTTCGGGGCGTCCGCCGCCGGTCGGCGGGGAATCGCCGGCGCCGACCCGGCCCCACAGCTCCTCCGGTTCCGTGCCCCAGGCGGGCGAGCCGGCCGGGCCGCCGGGCCGCAGGCCCTCGCGCAGCGCCGCCTCCTGCGGATCCAGGCCGTACTTCACGTACCCGGCCCGCGAGCCCAGCACCCTGAAGCGCGGGCCGAGTTGGGCGGTCGTCGCGGAGACGTGGAGGTGGGAGCGGACGCCGTTCGCGTGGGTGAGCGCGACGAACGTGTCGTCGTCGGTCTCCGCGCCGGGCCGGCGGACGTCCCGCTCGGCGTACACGAGGACCGCCGGGCCGAACAGCACCAGCGCCTGGTCGACGACATGGCTGCCGAGGTCGTAGAGCAGACCTCCGATCTCTGCCGGGTCGCCGGACTCCCGCCAGCCGCCCTTTGGCAGCGGCCGCCACCGCTCGAACCGCGACTCGAAGCGCTGGACGTCGCCCAGCGCGCCCTCGTCCAGCAGCTTGCGCAGGGTCAGGAAGTCGTTGTCCCAGCGGCGGTTCTGGAAGACGGACAGGAGCAGCCCGCGCTCCTCGGCGAGCGCGGCCAGCGCACGGGCCTCGGCCGCCGTGCCCGCGACCGGCTTGTCGACGACGACCGGCAGACCGGCCTGTAGGGCGGCGGTCGCGAGCGGTACGTGCGTCTTGTTCGGGGACGCGACGACGACCAGGTCCAGCTCGCCGGCCCGGGAGAGGAGGTCGTCGGGGCCGGCGGCGAGGCGCACGTCCGGGAACTCGGCGCGGGCCTGCTCCTGCCGCTCCGGGTTCGAGGTGACCACCGTGTCGAGCGCGAGGCCGTCGGTGGCGGCGATCAGGGGGGCGTGGAAGACGGAGCCCGCGAGGCCGTAGCCGATCAGGCCCACGCGCAGAGGGGTCCCGCCAGTCTTGCGTCCAGTCATGAGCCCTACATTCGCAACACTGTTGCCAAAGTGCAAGCAGGGGGGAGAATGGGGGACGTGAACAGGACGAACGGCGGCGGCCGCCCGACCGGTGTGAACCTGCCGGGGCTGCGCAGCCACAACACCGCGCTCGTGCTCGACCTGCTGCGCTCGGCCGGTCAGGACGGCATCAGCAGACTCGAGCTCGCCGAGCGGACCGGTCTCACCCCGCAGGCCGTCAGCAAGATCACCGCCCGGCTGCGGGAGGAGGGGCTGGCGGCGGAGGCGGGCCGGCGCGCGTCGACCGGCGGCAAGCCGCGCACGGTCCTGCGGTTGATCCCTGCCGCGGGTCATGCCGTCGGCGTCCACCTCGACCGGGACGAGCTGAGGGCGGTGCTGGTCGATCTCGCGGGGACCGTGGTGGGGGAGCGGCGCGTTCCACTGGACCTTGGCGCGGGCGCGGAGGCGGTACTCGGGGCGGTCGTCCGGGAGGCCGGCGCGCTGGTCCGGCGCGCGGGCGGCGCCGTGTTCGGCGTCGGGGTGGCGCTGCCCGGACCGCTCGACCACACCCACGGGGTGCTGCACCGGATCACCGGCTTCCCCGAGTGGGACGGCTTCCCGCTGCGGGACGCGCTGGCGGAGCGGCTCGGGGGGCCGGTCGTCGTCGACAAGGACACCAACGCCGTCGCGCTCGGACTCGCCGTCGGCGGGGAGCGCGGCTCCTTCGCCTGTCTGCACCTGGGCACCGGTCTCGGCGCGGGCCTGGTGATCGGCGGGACCGTGCACCGGGGTGCGCGCACCGGCGCGGGGGAGTTCGGGCACCAGGTCGTGCAGCTGGACGGACCGCCGTGCCCGTGCGGCAACCGGGGGTGCGTCGAGGCGCTGTGCCTGGCCGCGCTCGCCCGGGGGGACGTGGGCGAGGCGGCGCGCGTGCTGGGGGTGGCCGCCGCGAACCTCGCCTCACTGCTCGACGTCGACGCCGTCCTGCTGGGCGGCCGGACCGTCGCGGCCGACCCCGAGCCTTTTCTGCGTGGTGTGGCAGCCGTCCTGGACACCCACGCCCGCCGCGAGGGCACCCCGCACAACGCAGTGCCGGTGCGCCTCACCCCCGGCGGCCCGCGGAACGTGGCGGAGGGCGCCGCCCAGCTCCTCCTGGCCCCGCTGTTCGGCCACGAGACCGGCTGACCGGTGCGCGCGGGAGCAGCCCGCACCGCCGCCCCGGTCGCCTGCGCCGAACGAGGTGGATGTGCGCGGTCCTGCGGTGTGGCGGGAGCGGTCCGGTCGGATCATCGTGCAGGCTCACGTGTTCATGCGACTGTGCCCGCCTGTCTCCCTCTGTCTCGCCGCGGCCGCCGCCCTTCTCCCCGTGCCCGCGCACGCGGAAGTCCCCGTGTCCGCGCGCGCGGAAGCCGGACCGGGTTGTGCCGCCTCCGGCGCCGACGGCTTCCCGCTCACCACCCGTCTGCGCGGCGGCCCCGACTCCTACCGGCCCGGCGGCGGATTCGGCGCCTGGTACCTCGACCTCACCAACACCACCCGCCGCGCCTGCGACGACGTCCACCCCGTCGTCGTCCTGGTCGACGCGGGGCACGTCCTGAAACCGGATCAGCCGCGCCTGGAGTTCTACGCCGGCGGACGGGCGCACCCGGTGCGCTTCGAGTCCACCGACGACGACGAGCTGGTCGGCGTCTTCGCCGACGACCAGGGGGCCGGCGGCTTCTCGGGGTTCCGTGTGGAGCCCGGACGGACCCTCACGGTGAAGCTGCGGCTGGCCCTCGCGCCGGACACCGCCCCGAACGTCGTCACCGCCAACGCGGCCGTGGTCCAGCGGCACGGTGACGACGGCGACTGGGTCGGGCAGTCGAACGACTACCGCTTCGCCGTCGGGACCGCGCCCGCCACCCCGCCCGCAACGGAACCCGACGCCGACGCCGATGTCGGCACCGGCACCGGCACCGGCACCGTACCGGGCACCGAACCGCCGGCGGGGAAGGCCGAGGCGGGCTCCGGTTCGGCCGCCCCGCGTTCCGCGTCCCCGGCGACGCCCTCCCCTCACTCCCCTCACTCCTCCGACGCCGGCACCGGCGCCCTCTCCCTCGCCGACGAGGCCGCGGAGCTGGCCCGCACGGGCCTGTCCTCGCCCACCGCGCTCGGCGTCGTCGGCGCCGGCTTCCTGCTCGCCGGAGCGGCCCTGCTGCTGGCCCGTCGACGACGCTGACATCGAGGGCGCGTCCCAGCAGGTGGACGCCCCGGAAGCGGCCATTCCCCAAGATCGGCCCTGTGATTAGGCTGGGGCGCACGCAGCACTTGCGTCCTCGCGCACGGCAGGGAGATCCCGCACATGGCAGACCGCAAGCCCATCGAGTCGTGGCTCACCGACATGGACGGTGTGCTCATCCACGAGGGTGTGCCGATCCCCGGCGCCGACGCCTTCCTGAAGAAGCTGCGGGAGTCCGGCAAGCCCTTCCTCGTCCTGACCAACAACTCGATCTACACCCCGCGCGACCTGCACGCCCGGCTGCGGCGGATGGGCCTGGACGTGCCGATCGAGAACATCTGGACGTCCGCGCTGGCCACCGCCCAGTTCCTGGGCGACCAGCGGCCCGAGGGCACGGCGTACGTCATCGGCGAGGCCGGCCTGACCACCGCCCTGCACGACATCGGTTACGTCCTCACCGACCACGAGCCCGACTACGTGGTGCTCGGCGAGACCCGCACCTACTCCTTCGAGGCGATGACGAAGGCCGTCCGCCTCATCAACGACGGCGCGCGTTTCATCTGCACCAACCCGGACGAGACGGGCCCCTCCGTCGAGGGCGCGCTCCCCGCCACCGGGGCCGTCGCCGCGCTGATCACCAAGGCGACCGGCAAGAACCCGTACTTCGCGGGCAAGCCGAACCCGCTGATGATGCGCACCGGACTGAACGCCATCGGCGCCCACTCCGAGACCAGCGCGATGATCGGCGACCGCATGGACACCGACGTGCTGGCCGGCATGGAGGCCGGCATGCAGACGTTCCTGGTGCTCACCGGTCTGACGAAGCCGGAGCAGGTCGAGGACTTCCCGTACCGGCCGTCGAAGATCGTGGACTCGATCGCGGACCTCGTCGACCGGATCTGAATCCGCGCGGACCTCGCCGACCGGGTCTCGGAGCTCGCCGACCTCGCCGTCCGGGTCTCGAAGCGCGCGGACCTCGTCGGCGGGTCCAAAACCCGCGGCGTCGTGCGTGCCACCCGTACGGACCAGTGAAACCCCGCCAGCGGATGCGTCCGGCGTCCCGGCGGGGGACTCTCCAGGGAGCTGGAGGTTCACCATGAGTTCACTGAAGGTCACTCTCTGTTCGGGTGTCGCGGCCGCCGTCGCTGCGCTCGTTCCCGCGGTGCTCGTCCCCGTGGCGTACGCCCCGTCGGCCCACGCCACGGGCGCCGGCGGCAGCGTCTCGGTCACGCCGGCCAAGCCGGCGCCCGGGGCCGAGATCACGCTGAAGGTCACGGGGTGCGCCGGCCGCACGGCCACCGCGACCTCGGACGCCTTCGTCTCGGACGTACGGCTCAGCGGTTCGGGCGGCTCGCTCGTCGGCGACACCCGGGTCCGGTCCTCGGTCGCGGTCGGCGCCTACGACGTGCGGATCACCTGCGTCGACTTCACGGTCAAGGGCCGGATCAGCGTCGTCGCCCCGTCGCCCGCCGAGCCGTCGCGGCCGCGGGAATCGCCGGTCTCCCCGGCGCAGGACGCCCCGACGGTCGCCGCCTCTCCCGTCGCCCCGGTCCACGCGGGCGGCGGCGGTGCGGCTCCGCTCGCCTCCGTGGAGGAGGCCCGGGTGGACGGCCCCGGCGCGGTGCAGGCGGTCGTCGGTCTGGTGCTGGCGGGCGTGGCCGCGGCCGCCGTCGTCTTCCGCGGTGTGCGGCGGAGACGCAGGACGGACTGAGCCGTGTCCGACCGTGAGCGCGCTTCCGGCCGCTTCCTCACCTGCCTGGCCTGGGCGGTGCTGCTGCTCGGGCTGTGGCTGTGGGGTCGCGAAGTGACCGAGGTGCGGCACGCCGGATCGGGTCCGGCCGTCGGCGACATGGCCGCGGGCGGCCGCCCGCCGGTCGTGCTCCCGCCCGCGGTCGAGCCGTTGGGGGCGGCACTGCCGCGACGCGTCGACATCCCCGAGCTGGGCGTGCAGGCCCCGGTCGTCGCCCGCGGCCTCGACCGCGACGGGGCCGTCGACCCGCCGCCCTTCGACCAGGCGGGCGTGGTCGGCTGGTACGCCGGGGGCGCGAAGCCCGGCGCGCGGGGCGCCGCCCTGCTGGTGGGACACGTCGACACCGAGACGCGGCCCGCCGTCTTCTACAAGCTGAGCACGCTCCGGGGCGGCGAGACGGTCCGGGTGGTCCGGGACGACGGGAAGGTCGCCGAGTTCACCGTCGACGACGTCGAGGTCGTCCCGCGCGACCGCTTCGACGCCCGGCTCGCCTACGGCGCCCACCGGACGGGCCGCGCCGAGCTGCGCCTCATCACCTGCGGTGGCGTGTTCGACCGGAGCAGCCACAGCTACACGGCGAACGTGATCGTCTCGGCGTACCTGACGGGCACCGGGGCCGGACGTGGTGCGACGTGAGGTGGGGGGACGTGACGTGAGGGGAGCGCGAACGAACGAAGGCCCCTCGCTCTCGCGAGGGGCCTTCGTCGTCTGTGCGCCGCCAGGGACTCGAACCCCGGACCCGCTGATTAAGAGTCAGCTGCTCTAACCAACTGAGCTAGCGGCGCTTGCACTGACGCCGTAACTCTACAGGACCTCGGAGGGTGCCTCCGACCGCCCGGGACTGGCGGCAGTCCGGGTCTCACGGGTGCTGGGCCGGGAGGGTAGCGGCTTACATCATTCGGACCGTCAGCATGCGCGTCGACAAGACGGTTGAGAAACTGGCGAACGTGCACAGCCGCGGACATTTCCAGCTGAAGTGTGAGGGGAATCGCATGGAGCCTCCGGCATTCGAGGAATTCGATCCCGGGGGCGACTGCGAGTGCCCCGGATGCGCGGTACGCCGACGGGCGGCCCGGAATGCCCCGACCGGTCCGTTCAGCGGTTTCCCGTCCGCACACCGTGCCCTGGTCGTGGCCACCGCGACGGCCGCGGCGCTCGGCGCGGTGCACGCGGCGCCCGCCGCCGCCGCTCCGCAAGCCCCCGACCGTCCCGGCGTTCCCGCAGGTGACGAGCCCAAGACGCCTCAGGGGGTGAGGGCCCCGCTGCACGGTCCCGCGGGCCGGCCGGCGCGTCCGGGTGGGGCGGCGGGACCGGTCGTGACGCCTGCGACGACCCGGGCCGACATCATCAGACGGGCCAAGGAGTGGGTTTCGGCCCAGGTGCCCTACAGCATGAGCGCCTATTGGTGGGACGGATACCGGCAGGACTGCTCCGGCTTCGTCTCCATGGCCTGGAACCTGCCCCGGAACGAGTGGACGGGCAGTCTCCACCAGTTCGGGACGAGGATTTCCAAGGACGAACTCCAGCCCGGCGACATTCTGCTGTTCCACAATCCGTCCGACCCCGAGAAGGGTTCGCACGTCGTCCTTTTCGGCGGCTGGACGGACTACACGCACACCTACTACGTCGTCTACGAACAGACCCGTCCGACCACTCGCCGCCAGGCCACCCCCTATGCCTACTGGAGCCATTCCGACCGCTACGTCCCCTATCGCTACAAGGGCCTCGGACCGGCCGGGCAGACCGCCGCGCAGGCCGCCGGGGAGCAGTCCGGAAGCACCGGCGGCGCCCCGGGGGCGGAGGCGGACGGGGACAAGCCCGGCGGGCAGCATGCCGCGCTGCCGGCGTTCCCGGGACGGGCGGCTTTCGGACCCGGGGCGGACAACGGATACGTCACCCTGCTCGGCAGGCTCCTCGTCGAGCGGGGCGCCGGGCGCTTCTACGCCTCGGGGCCCGGCCCGCGCTGGTCGGCCGCCGACGGCAGGGCCACCCGGGCCTTCCAGCGCGCCCAGGGCTGGAGCGGCGACGACGCCGACGGCCTGCCCGGCCCGAGGACCTGGGCGTTGCTGGTCTCCGGCAGGGGCAGGGACGTCGAGGGGCGGCAGGCGCCGCAGGTTCCGAAGCACCCGCAGGTCCCGCACGTCCCGCACGTCCCGCACGTCCCACACGTCCCACACGTCCCACACGTCCCGCAGGTCCCGAAGGCCCCGGGTTCGCCCGGCTCCGGCGCGAGCCCGGGGGCCGCCGGGGGATCGGAGGCAGGGGCGGAGGCCGGATCGGGGGCAGGCCCCGGATCTGGGGCGCAGCCGGGTGTCGGGGGGCTGCCCGCAGCGCCCGTCCCTTCGGCGCCGCGCGTCCCGGCCTACCCCGGCCGGGGCGTTTTCCGGCCCGGCGTGCAGAGCGCGTACGTCACGCAGTTGGGGCGGCAGTTGGTGAAGAAAGGATTCGGCAGGCACTACGCGACGGGTCCGGGACCGCGCTGGGGCGAGGCGGACCGGCGAGCGGTCGAGGCCTTCCAGCGCGCCCAGGGCTGGCGTGGCGGCGCGGCCGACGGCTACCCGGGCCCCGAGACCTGGCGGCGGCTCTTCTCCTAGGGCCGCCGCGGCCCCGAACGACGGCGAACCGGCCGACCCCGCCCGGGCGGCCTCCACGCACACCGGCCACCCTCACACCAACCCCCCCATCCCGTCCCCCTCGCACCGCTCGTTACCCGCACACCGTTCCGTTCCCCCCACTGTCATGGCGTATCTGGCGCGGAGGCTGGAGGCACGCAATGCACACGACCACTTCTCCCACACCCGAGCCCGAGGGGCCGTCGAGGCCCGCACGGCTCATCCAGAACGAGGCGACCACCGAGATCCCCGTCCACCTGCTGTTCCGCGACGAGCCCGAGCCGCGGCCGGTGCCCGTCGGACCCGCCGTGGTGGGCAGCCGGGCGGGCACCGGGGAGCAGCCGAGGCTGCGCCGGCCGATGCCCGCGCAGTCCCGCCCCGTACCGCAGCCGGACCCCGAGCTCGCGGAGCGGCCGGCGCGGGTGCTGCCCGGCGCCGCGGGAGTGCTCGCCGGGGTCTGCGGTGTGGCCGGCTGTGCGGCCGTCTCGTGGTGGGCCGGGGTTCTGCCGCCGCTCGCGGTGGCGGCGCTGCGGCTGCCGGAGTTCGCGGGCGCGGGCCTCGGCCCGGCGCAGTGGGCGGCGTACGCGGGCGCGGGCGCGCTGGCGCTGTTCGGTTTCGGCGGGCTCGCCCGTGGACGGACCGGGCGGGCCTGGGTGCTCGGCCTGTTCGGCCGCTACCGGGGGACGGTGCGGCGCACCGGGCTGCTGTGGGTGAACCCGCTGCTGCTGCGCCGCCGGGTGGACGTGCGGCTGCGGCACTGGCGCAGCGAGCCGATGTTCGCCGCCGACGGCAGCGGTGTCGCACTGCGGGTGGTGGCCCTGGTGGTGTGGCGGGTGCGGGACACCGCGCGGGCCACGCTGGGGGTGGAGGACCACGAGACGTATCTGCGCGAGTGCGTCGAGGCGGCCCTGGCCCGGATTCCGGTGGAGACGCCCGGCGCGGGCCGGGGTTCGGTGGAGGCGGCCGGGGAGGCGCTGACCCGGCTGGTGGCGCGGGACGCGGGGGTGGTCGGCCTCGAGGTGTTCTCGGTGCAGCCGGTCCGGGTGGAGTACGCCCCCGAGGTCGCCGCGGCCATGAACCGCCGCCGTATCGCCGCGCTCGACGCCCAGCACCGGGCCACCGTGCTGACCTCGGTCGTCGACTCGGTGGAGGACACGGTGACCCGGCTGACCATGCGCGGGCTCGTGGAACTGGACGACTACGAGCGCAAGGCGCTGGTGAAGGACCTGACCGTGGCCTTCTGCGCGGGCCGGGAGCAGTCGCCCTGACGGCCCGTCGAACAGAACCCGCGACGGGTATGGACATGTCCCGCGCCCGCCCATAATCTCGAACTTGGTCTAGACCTGCACGGCTCGGCTCACTGAACTCCCCACGTTCTCCAGGAGCGGCAGCATGCGCAAAAAGACCAAGTGGTACGCCGCCGCGCTCGGGCTCACCACGGCGGGAGCCTTCGTGCTCACCGCCGGCGGCGCGAGCGGCCACGGCTACACCGACCTCCCTGTCAGCCGGCAGAAGCTCTGCCAGAACGGCTCCGTGACCGACTGCGGTGACATCCAGTGGGAGCCGCAGAGCGTCGAGGGGCCCAAGGGCTTCCCGGGCTCCGGCGCGGCGGACGGCCGGATCTGTTCCGGCAACAACACCCGCTTCGCCCAGCTGGACGCTCCGCGGACCCCCTCGGGCGGGGCGTGGCCGGCCACCCGGGTGAACGGCGGCCAGAGCTACACCTTCCGCTGGCAGTTCACCGCGATGCACGCCACGACCGACTTCAAGTACTTCGTCACCAGGCAGGGCTGGAACCAGAACCACAACCTGGCCCGCTCCGACCTCAACCTCACGCCGTTCCTGACCGTGCCCTACGGCGGTCAGCGGCCCCCGTCGACCCTGTCGCACAGCGGCACGCTGCCGTCCGGGCTCAGCGGACGGCACGTGATCGTCGCCGTGTGGACGATCGCCGACACGGCCAACGCCTTCTACGCCTGCTCCGACGTCACGTTCTGAGCGGCCGGTTTTCCTGAGCATTGCTTGAGCTCCCCCGGGCCCGCGCACGGGTACGTTCCCTGCACGCCGTCAGGACCAGGCCGGCGTCAGAACATCCGGGGGAGCTCATGGAAGCGTTCTTCTTCTACATCGTGCCGACGATCATGATCGCCGGTGTGCTGTTCGTCGCGTACAAGGTGCTCGGCCGCACCCGGCAGGTCAGGACGGCCTGGGACAGCGGAGTCACTGCCGAGGGCCGCTGTCTGCGGACCTACACGAGCACGAGCGGTGGGGGCAACGACACCTCGGTGAGCACCACCCTGCACCACGTCTACGAGTTCACCACGAGGGACGGTCGCGCCTACCGCTTCGACGAGAGCGGCGGTCCGGGCACCGTCATCGAGGGCGACATCGTCACCGTGTTCTACGCGCCCGAGCACCCCGAGGGGGCCACGGCCCGCCCGCCGAGCCGGGGCAAGCTCGCTGCGGGCACGGGCTGTCTGCTGGCCTTCTTCGCCGTGTTCATCGCCGGCTGCGTCCTGTTCATGGTCTCGGTCCACACCATGCTCGCCGAGACCGACCGCATGATCCCCTGACGGCGTCCCGCCCGGCTCTCCACATCTGACGGTACGTCAACTACCGTGCGCGGCCATGGAGTCCACCAGGGAAACCGGAACCGGAACCGGTACCGTCGCCGAACTCGTGGCCGCCCGCTGGGGTGACCGCCGGCCGGGGCTGTGGTGCGAGGACACCGTCCTCACGCACCACGAGGTCGCCGCCGGGGCCGCCGCCCGGGCGGCCCTGCTGGCCGACCTGCTGCCGCCGGACGGCCCGCCGCACGTCGGGCTGCTGCTGGACAACACCCCGGAGTTCCCGCTGTGGCTGTCGGCCGCGGCCCTCGCCGGGGCGGCCGTCGCCGGGATCAACTCCACCCGGCGCGGCCCCGAGCTGGCCCGGGACGTCCTGCACACCGAGTGCCGGCTGCTGATCACCGAACACGCCCACCTGCTGCTGCTCAGAGGGCTCGACCTGCCCGGCGTCCGCCTGCTGATCACCGGCACGCCGGAGTACGACGCACTCCTCGCCCCGTACGCCGACGCCCGCCCGGACCCGTCCCTTGCCACGCCCGCCGCCCGGCTCCTCCTCTACTTCACCTCCGGCTCGACCGGCGCGCCCAAGGCCGCCATCTGCACACAGGGCCGGCTGGCGGCCGCCGGGCGCTCCCTGGCGGAGCAGTTCGCCGTCGGACCGGACGACGTGCACTACGTCTGCATGCCGATGTTCCACGGCAACGCGGTGATCGCCGACTGGGCGCCCGCGCTGACGGCCGGCGCCGGTGTCGCGCTGCGGCGGCGCTTCTCGGCGTCCGGGTTCCTGGCGGACGTACGGCGTCACCGGGCGACGTACTTCACCTATGTCGGCCGGGCGATCCAGTACGTCCTGGCCACCGAGCCGGGCCCGGACGACCGGGACCATGTGCTGCGGCTGGGCTTCGGCACCGAGGCGGGAGCGGTGGACGCGGCCGCTTTCGAGCGGCGGTTCGGGGTGCGGCTGGTGGAGGGGTACGGCTCCTCGGAGGGCGGGGCGGCGGTGCAGTGGTCGCCCGGCACTCCGCCGGGGGCGGTCGGCCGGGCGGGCGCGGGTCTCGTCGTCCTCGACCCGCAGACGCGCGAGGAGTGTCCGCGGGCCGTGTTCGACGCGGCGGGGCGGCTGCTGAACGGCGACGCGGCGATCGGGGAGCTGGTCAACCGGGGCCCGAACCCCTTCGAGGGCTACTGGCGCAACCCGGCGGCGGAGGCGGAGCGGCGCCGGGACGACGGCGCGTACTGGACCGGCGACCTCTTCTACCGGGACCGCGAGGGCTTCCTCTACTTCGCGGGCCGCACCGACGACCGGCTCCGCGTGGACGGCGAGAACCTGGCCGCCGCGATGATCGAGAACATCCTCGCCCGGTACGAGGCGGCGGACGCCGTCGCCGTCTACGCGGTGCCTGACCCGGTGACCGGCGACCAGGTGATGGCGACGGTCGCCGGTGCGTTCGATCCGGCGGGCTTCGCGGAGTTCCTGCTCGCCCAGCCCGACCTGGGGACGAAGATGGCGCCGCGGTTCGTGCGGGTGGTGGAGCGGATGCCCGTCACCGCGACGAACAAGATCCACCGGGCGCTGCTGCGACGCGAGGGGCCGCGCTGCGCCGACCCGGTGTGGTGGCGGCCGCCGGGGGAGCCGGCCTACCGGAGGCTGACGGCGAGGGAGGCCGAGGAGGCCGTACAGCAGGGGTGGGGCGGGCCGCGGAGGGAAGGGGACGCCGGAAAGGGCGAAGGGGCGGGGCAAGCCGAAGGGCCCCTCGTGTTCACGAGAGGCCCTTCTTCTGTGCGCCGCCAGGGACTCGAACCCCGGACCCGCTGATTAAGAGTCAGCTGCTCTAACCAACTGAGCTAGCGGCGCATGACTCTCGCCCTCCGCCTTCGGCGGCCTGCGACGAAGAAAATACTACCCGGTCCGCGGGGGTGCTTCCGACCATGCGGCGGCACCCCCGCAGAGCACGCCTCAGATGGCGAGGGACAGCAGTACGGGCGCCGCGTTCCTGTTCAGGGTCTCGGCGGCCTGGCGGAGCCGATGGGCGTGGGCGACGGGCAGGGAGAGGGCCAGGCAGCCCGCCGTGGCGCCGGCGGTGATCGGGACGGCCGCACAGACCGTGCCGATCGCGTACTCCTGGAGGTCGAGCACCGGGACGGTGGGCGCCTGGGCTTCCAGCCGGGACAGCAGCAGCTTGTCGCTGGTGATGGTGCGCGAGGTGAGCCGGGCCATCTTGTGCCGGGAGAGGTGGTCGCGGCGGCCGTTGTGGTCGAGCTGGCCGAGCAGGCTCTTGCCGAGCGCGGTGGCGTGCGCGGAGCGGCGGAAGTCGAACCACTCGTTGACGGACGGCGTGGCAGGGCTGTCCGCGTACTGGGTGATGGTGACCTCGCCGTCGACGTACCGGCTGATGTAGACGGCCGCGCCCACGGAGTCGCGCAGCCGGTCGAGGGTGTGCTGGAGCCTCGCGTGAAGGGCTTGGTCGTGGTCCTGCGCGGAGCCCAGGCGGGTGAGGGCGTCGCCGGTCACGTACACCCCGTCGGCGAGTTGCTCGACGTATCCCTCGCGGCGGAGCATCCGCAGGAGCGTGGTCAGGCGCTCCGGGCTGAGGCCGGTCAGGCGGGCGAGTCGGTGGTCGGTGATTCCGGTGGGGTGCCGCGCCACGCTCTCCAGGACGCGCAACGCGTGCTGGGTCGAGTGGTACGGCGCGGTCGGCTCGTGTTTCAGCGCCACGGTTCCCCCTGCGCTCGCGGTGTCGGCTGCGCCTGCCTATGGGCCGTAATCCGGTCAGTGAACCGCTACCACGATAACCGGGGACGGGCCTGTGGGGAGGGGCGTCGACGGGATTGCCGACCCCCTCCCCACCAGACCGTTCCCCTGGCATATGTCGCACGGGGAATCGGGGCCCGGCGACGGGCTCGTCACAGCACGGCGCTGAGGAACTCCCGGGTCCGTTCCCGCTCCGGATCGCTGAACATCTTCTCCGGCGGGCCCGACTCGATGACGCGACCCGAGTCGAACATCAGCACCTGGTCGGAGATGTCCCGGGCGAAGCCCATCTCGTGGGTCACGCAGAGCATCGTGATGTCGGTGGTGCGGGCGATGTCCCGCAGCACGTCCAGGACGCCTGCCACCAGCTCCGGGTCCAGCGCGGAGGTCACCTCGTCCAGCAGCAGGACCTGCGGCCGCATCGCCAGCGCCCGCGCGATCGCCACCCGCTGCTGCTGGCCGCCGGACAGCTGGCTCGGGTACTTGTCGACGTGCTCGTTCAGGCCGACCAGTTCGAGCAGTTCGCGGGCCCGCTGTTCCGCCTCGTCCCGGGACAGGCCGAGGACGGTGACGGGGGCCTCGGTGATGTTGCGCAGCACCTTCATGTTCGGGAAGAGGTTGAACTGCTGGAAGACCATTCCGATGTTCTTGCGGACCTCCCGGACGTGCTTCTCGCCGGCCGGGACCAGTGCGCCGTCGCGTTCCTCGTGCGTCAGGTACGCGCCGCCCACCTTGATGGTGCCCTCGTCGGGCGTGGCCAGGGTCATCAGCAGCCGCAGGATCGTCGTCTTGCCGGACCCCGACGGGCCGATCAGCGTGACGTGCTTGCCGGAGTCGACGGAGAAGTCGAGCCGGTCGAGGACGGTGTTGTCGCCGAAGCGCTTGGTGACCTTGTCGAAGCGGATCAGCTCACTGCCGTCCACCGGCGGGTTGGCGAGGGACTCGAGGGTCTGTGCGGGATCGGTGTCAGCGGACAAGGCGTCGCTCCAGGGCTCGGATCAGAAGGGAGGCGGGGTAGGCGATGACGACGAACGCCACGCCCACGACGGTCAGGGCCTCCGTGGTGAAGGTCTCGTTGCTGAAGGTCTGGGCCTCGCCGAGCATGTCGAAGGCGCCGATGGTCGCGATCATCGGAGAGTCCTTGAGCATGGCGATGACGTAGTTGCCCAGCGGCGGGACGACCCGGCGGATCGCCTGCGGGAGGATCACGACCCGCCAGGTGCGGCTCCTGGACAGGCTCAGCGCCGTGGCCGCCTCCCACTGGCCGGCGGGCACGCCGTCGATGCCCGCGCGGTACACCTCGGCGGTGTAGGTGGAGTAGTGCAGTCCGAGACCGACGATGCCGGTGGTGAGCGGCGACATCGAGGGGCCGAAGTTCGGCACCACGTAGAACAGGAAGAACAGCTGCACCAGCAGCGGCGTGTTGCGGATGAACTCCGTGACGGCGACGACCGGCCAGCGCACCCATGCCCGGCCGGACCGCTGGGCCAGCGCCCACACCAGTCCCAGCGCGAAGGCGATCAGCGTGCCGACGGCCAGCGCCTGCAGGGTGACGAGCACGCCGTCCCAGAACCGCGGCATGAAGTCGTCCACGACGTTCCAGTCCCAGCTCATGCCGTGCCTCCTGCCGTGGACTGCGAACCGGCGGGCACGCGTTCGCCGCGCGCGCCGGACGGGGGAGTGGTCCCGCCGGTCTTCCCGGGCCGCTGCCCGACCGCGGCCTTGGCCCTGCGCTCCAGCAGCCGCATGCCGCGGGTGATGAGGAAGGCGAGGACGAAGTACAGGACCAGCAGCAGCGTGTAGACCGGGGTCGTCTCGTTGGTGCCCAGCCGGACCAGGTTGCCGGCGAACGTCATGTCCGCCACGGTGATGACCGAGACCAGGGCGGTGCCCTTCAGCAGCTCGATCAGCAGGTTGTTGAACGGCGGGATCATCTCGGGCCAGGCCTGGGGCAGTTCGATCAGGCGCAGTCGTTGCAGCCGGCTGAAGTTGAGCGCGATGCCCGCCTCCCGCTGCGCCGGGGAGACGGCGGCCAGGGACCCGCGGACGATCTCGGAGCCGTACGCGCCGTAGGTCAGGCCGAGCGCGCTCACGCCGGCCCACATGGGCACCAGCTGCCAGCCGAACAGGGGCAGCGCGAAGAACATCCAGAACATCAGCACCAGCGCCGACATGCCCCGGAAGACCTCGAAGTAGGTCCCGGCGACGAAGCGGACGATCCACAGCCGTGAACCGCGTGCCAGCCCGACCCCGAACGAGACGGCCGCTGCGAGGGCCGCGGCGTACACCGTCACCTGGACGGTGACCCAGACGCCCGGCAGGAACCAGGTCGTGAAGAACTCGGAACTCATCATCAGCCGCACAGCTCCTTCGCCGTGAGGTCCGTCATGTCGGCCCTCTCGAAGCCGAAGGGGCCGACGATCCGCAGGAGTTCCCGGTAGTCGTCCTTCTTGAGCTTCAGCAGTTCCCCGTTGAACGCGTCACGGAGGTTCTTCTCGGACTGCCGGAAGGCGAAGCCGCCCGCGCCGTAGGCCGGTGCGCCGTCCACCACGGGCTGGAACGGCTCGGTCGCGGACACCCGTCCGGAACTCGCCACCGCCGACTTCACCGTGATGCGGGTCCCCGCGAAGGCGTCCACCCGGCCCTGGGCCACCGCGTCCAGACCGGCCACCTGGTCCGGCAGTACCAGGACGTCCTTGATGCCCGCGGCCTTGGCGTAGTCGATCTGGGCGTACGCCTTCCCGGAGGCGAGTCGGAGCCCCTTCTTCCTGACGTCGTCGTACGTCCTGATGCCGTGCGGGTTGCCCTTGCGGACGATGAAGGAGTCCAGCATCAGATAGTCCGGGTCGGCGAACAGCACCTGCTCGCACCGGACCGGGTTGATGTACATCCCGGCGGACACCACGTCGAACTGCCGCGCCTTGAGCCCCGGTATGAGGGCGCCGAAGTCCACCGGCACCGGCTCCACGTCGTCGATGCCGAGCCGTCTGAAGATCACCTTCGCGATCGCGGGCGCTTCCCCGGTGGCCCGTCCGTCGTCCCCGACGTACCCGAAGGGCGGCTCGCTGGCGATGCCGATCTTCACGGACCCCTGCTCGCGCAGGGTGTCCAGAAGAGCGCCCCCCAGCACCTTCCCGTCGTCCGGGACGCGACTGCAGCCGGCCGCCCCCAGACCCCCCGCAGCGCTCAGCGACACCGCCGCGGCGAGCAGCGAGCGGCGGCTGGGTCCTCTGCGGGGTCGGGAGCCGGTTCCTGATCGATGTGCTTGTGGTCGAGCCATGGGCGCGCCGCTACCCGGCTTCCGGCCGGATATGCGGATCGCTTCCGGCCCCGTTCCTCGCCGGGGACCTCGCGAACGTCCCCGCGACGGCGCTCCCGCCCCGGACCGCAGGGGCGGCCGGTGAGCCGTCTCCCGTGCTGCTCAGCGCCTGGAAGCCCGCCGCCGACAGCCGGTGGCCGGATGGAGATTGACCCATGAAAACGACCTCAGAATGCACCTCACAGTGGGTCTTTCAAGGGCCTAGATTCATGGGTGACGGGTCCGACGGCCACAGCCGCGGACCGCCCACCGAACGTCGGGAGTCCCCCATGAGCAGCCCCCTCGTCGTCCGCTCCGGCAAGGCCGAGACCCTCCAGGACGGCGCCCTCAGCCTGATCACGCTGCTCGCCGACGCGGACGCCACCGGTGAGGCCCTCACCGCCAACAAGGCGACCTTCGCCGAGGGCTCGCCCGGCGCTCCGGCGCACTTCCACACCAGGGCGACCGAGGTGTTCTACGTCCTGGACGGCCGGATGCGCTTCCTGGTCGGCGACGAGGTGCGCACGCTGGAGCGGGGGGACTTCCTGACCGTCCCGCCGCACGTCCCGCACGCCTTCGCGCCGGCCCCCGGCAGCACCGCCGAACTGCTCGTCCTCTTCACGCCCGGACTGCACCGCTTCGACTACTACCGGCTGCTGGAGCGCGTGCACCACGGCGAGGCGGGCGTCGAGGAGATCCGCGCGAGCTCCGAGCGCTACGACAACCACTACGTCGACAGCGCGCTCTGGCGTGACGAGCTGCGCCGGACGGTCCCGGACCACGCCTGAGCCGCCCCCGGCGGCCCGCCGCGCGGAGGTCGCCGGGGCGTCAGTGCCCGGGCACGTATCCGCGTCGCTTGTCGACCACGTTCCTCAACGGACGGCCCACCGCCCACCGCTCGAACAACTCGACGAACTGTGCGCCGAGGTCGTCCCGCCAGCCCACCGTGTCACCGCTCATGTGGGGCGAGATCAGCAGCCCCGGCACCCGCCACAGCGGGCTGTCGGGAGGCAGCGGCTCCGAGGTGAGGACGTCCAGGGCGGCGCCGGCGATCCATCGCCGCTCCAGGGCCTGCACCAGCGCCTCCTCCACGACCAGCTGCCCGCGGCCCACGTTCACGAACCGGGCCGAGGGCTGCATCACGCCGAACCGCCGCAGGTCGAACATGCCGCGCGTCTGCTCGGTGAGCGGGGCGGCCGCGACCACCCAGTCGGCCCGGGCCAGCAGCCGGTCCAGGTCGCCGGGGCCGTGGATGCCGGTCCGCGGGACACGGCCGACGACCGTCGCGGTCACGCCGAGCGCCTTCAGCGTGCGGGCGACGGCCCGCCCGATCGGCCCCGATCCGACGACGACGGCCCGGGTCCCGGCGACCCGCAGGCCCTCCCGATGCCGCCACTCGCCCCGCTGCTGCGACTCCCAGGTCAGGGGCAGGTCCTTCGCCATCGCCAGCACCAGCGCGGCCACGTACTCGGCGATCGGCTCGTCGAAGACGCCGCGCGCGTTCGTCACCACCGTGTCCGACGCGGCGAGTTCGGGGCACATCAGGTGGTCCACGCCCGCGCTCGCCGTGTGCACCCAGCGCGGCCGCGGCCCCTCGCCCGGCCAGGCGTCGCGCACCGCGTGCGAGGTGAAGTCCCAGACCAGCAGGACGTCGGCGGCCGGCAGTCGCTCGGCGAGCGAGGCCTCGTCGGTGTGCACCACCCGGACCCGCCCGGTGAGCCGGCCGAGCCGGGGCGGCGGGTCGGCGTCGAGGACGAGCAGTGTGGGAAGAGCCGCGGGGGACGGCACGGCGGGGGGAGGGGGGACGGCGGGAGACGGGGGGACGGCGGCCATCCGGTGTCCCTTCCCCGGCGCGTGTGACGTGCGCGGATTCCGACGTGCGCCGATTCCGGCAGGCGGTGATCGACCACGTTGGCACCCGGAGCCACCGTCGTCAACACGGCTGCGCCGGCGGTCCGTTGCCCCCTCGGCTCCGAGGGGGCCCGGCCGGGTGGGCGGAGGCCGGGGAGTGCACGGCCGGGAGGGCGCGGCGCCCCCCGGCCGGCGGCCCCGCCGCGCACACCGCTGATCTCGGCCAACCAGGTGACCGTGTGGGCGGCGTTGCGCCGACTGGGTACCCGAGCGGTGGGACCGTGGAGCGCTGCTGGACACTCCTGGACATACCGGCGTATACGCGGCCCGTTGAACCGCCGGAGGTCCGCCCGCGCCGCGGGACCCGCCGGCACTGCCGGAAGAAGAGCAGCAGGAAAGGCTGGACATGACCGCACTCGGATTCCTCTACCCGGGCCACTCGGCCGAGGACGACTACCCCCGCATCGAGCAGCTCCTGGGCAGTGACGTCCGGCTGGACCTGGTCCACACCGGCGTCGACGAGGACGCCCACCGCATCGACGCCCTGCGGCACAAGGGCGCGACCGAGCGACTGGCGGAGGGCGTCGGGCAACTGCGGCTCGCGGGCGTCGAGGCGATCGTGTGGGCGAGCACCGGCGGCGGCTTCGTGCACGGCTGGGAGGGCGCCCGGGAGCAGGTGCGCGCCCTGGCCACCAGCGCCGGAACGCCGGCCTCCTCCACCTCCTTCGCCTTCGTGCGGGCGGCCCAGGAGCTCGGCGCCGCGCACGTGGCCGTCGGGGCGGTCTACCCGGACGACGTGGCCGCCCTCTTCGCCGACTTCCTCCGGGCGGGCGGTCTGCGGGTGACGGGCGTCCACAGCGCCGGGATCGTCACGGCGGCCGAGGTCGGGGCCTGGGGCGAGGCGGAGGTGTTCGCCCTCGCGCGGGCGGCCGACTCCCCCGAGGCGCGGGCGGTGCTGCTGCCCGGCACCGCCCTGCACACCGCCGCGTGGCTGCCGGAGCTGGAGAAGGAGCTCGGCAAGCCGGTCCTCACCGCCAACCAGGTCACCGTGTGGGAGGCGCTGCGCCTGACCGACCGGCGGCTGAACGCGCCGGGGCTCGGCGCCCTGTTCGCCCGGGAGCCCGTCGTACAGGTGTGAGGCCCGGTACGCGGCCCGGTACGCGGCCCGGTACGCGGCCCGGTACGCGGCCGGGGACGCCCCGGACGCCGGTGCGCCGGGAATAAGCGGGGACAGCCTCCTGTTAGCGCTGCGAGGACAGCACACGGCTGACGACAGGAGGACCCCCGTGGCCGCAGAAGAGACGTCGGCACAGGCCGAGCCGGCCGGCCCGACGACGGCGGACGGGACGCCGACCGCAGCCGGGACGGCATCCGTCGCCGGGGCCCCGGCGGGAGACGCGACCCCGGACGCGATTCCGGCGGGGGACGGGATCCGCGGCACGGCACACGGCAGCGCCCCCACGCCCCTGTCCGTACTGGACCTGGTCACCGTCGGCTCCGGCAGCACCGCCGCCGACGCCCTGCGCACCAGCGTCGCCCTCGCACGGTTCGCGGAGTCACGCGGCTTCCACCGCTACTGGGTCGCCGAGCACCACTCGATGCCCGGCGTCGCCTCGTCCTCGCCCGCCGTGATCCTCGCCCACCTCGCCGCGCACACCGACCGCATCCGGCTCGGCTCCGGCGGCGTGATGCTGCCCAACCACGCGCCCCTCGTCATCGCCGAACAGTTCGGCACCCTGGAGGCGCTGGCACCCCGCCGCGTCGACCTCGGTCTCGGCCGCGCCCCGGGCACCGACGGAGGCACCGCGGCCGCTCTGCGCCGGACCGCCACCCTGCACGAGGGCGCCGACGACTTCCCCGAGCAGCTCGCCGAGCTCACCCGCTTCCTGGACGACGACTTCCCCGACGGCCACCCGTACCGCAGGGTGCACGCCATCCCCGGCCCGATCCAGGGCACGTCGCCCGGCGGGGTGCAGTCGGCGCACCGGCCGCCGATCTGGCTGCTCGGCTCCTCCGGCTTCAGCGCCCGGCTGGCCGGCGTGCTCGGCCTGCCGTTCGCCTTCGCGCACCACTTCTCCGCGCAGAACACGGTGCCGGCCCTCGACCTGTACCGGGCGTCGTTCCGGCCCTCCGAGGTGCTCGCCGAGCCCTACGCCCTGATCGGCGTCTCCGTGCTCGCCGCGGACGACGAGAGCGAGGCCCGCCGCCAGGTCCTGGCCACCGGCGTCAACATGGTCCGGCTGCGCAGCGGACGCCCCGGTCTGTTCCCGTCCCCCGAGGAGGCGCAGGCGCACCGACTCGGCCCGCTGGAGCGCGAGTTCGTCGACTCCTGGACGGCGAACATCATCCACGGCACCGCCGACGAGGTCCGCTCCGGCCTCGACGACCTGCACAAGCGCACCGGCGCCGACGAGTTGATGCTCACCAGCCACGCCCACCGCGGCGCCCTGCGGCTGCGCTCCTACGAACTCGTCGCGGACGCCTACGGGTTGCCGACGGCGTAGGACTCGGGGGTGCCGCGCAGCTCGGAGATGCGGTCCGGCGACACCGGGCGGGAGTACAGCCAGCCCTGCCCGGTGTCGCAGCCGATGCTGCGCAGCCGGGTCGCCTGCGCCGACGTCTCCACGCACTCGGCGGTGACGGTCAGGCCCAGCCGGTGGGCGAGATCGATCATCGCCTCGACGACGACCTGGTCGGCCGGGTTCGGCGGGGTGGCCCCCTCCTTGTCGCTCTCGTACTGGAAGCCGCGCACGAAGGACCCGTCCAGCTTCAGCACCGACACCGGCAGCCGGCTCAGGTAGGCGAGGTTGGAGTAGCCGGTGCCGAAGTCGTCGATCGCGATGCCCACGCCCATGTCGCTGAGCGCCTGCAGCGCCTGCAACGGCCGTCCGGCCGAGCCCATCACCGCCGACTCGGTCAGCTCCAGCTGCAGCAGGTGCGGCGCGAGGCCGGTCTCGGCGAGGATCTCCGCCACGTCCGCGACCAGGTCGGAGTCCCACACCTGACGCACCGCCACGTTGACGCTGACGAACAGCGGCGGATCGTCCGGATTGTCCAGTTGCCACTGTCGTGCCTGGCGGCAGGCGGTGGCCAGAACCCATCGGCCGAGCGGGACGATCGAACCGTCCTCCTCGGCCAGTGCGACGAACCGATTCGGCGACAGCAGCCCGAACCGGGGGTGGTCCCAGCGGACCAGCGCCTCCACGCCGCGCAGCCGGCCGTCCGACATGCCGACCAAGGGCTGGTAGTCGAGCCGGAACTCGCCCCGCTCGATGGCGGGACGGAGCGTGGAGGCCAGCGCCTGCCGGGTCATCAGATGGGCGTTGCGCTCGGGGTCGAACAGCGTCCAGCGGTCCTTGCCGTCCACCTTCGCCCAGTACAGCGTGGTGTCTGCGGCCTGCATCAGACCGGTCGCGGTGGTGCCGGCCGCGGCCCGCTCCACCACCCCGATCGACGCCGACACGTTCAGCCGGTGTCCGGCCAGGTCGAAGGGGGCCTGGAGCGCCTTGAGCACGGATTCGGCGAGGTCGGCAAGCTGGTCGGTGCCGGTGGAGTCCTCCACCAGCAGGGCGAACTCGTCCCCGCCGAGCCGGGCCACCAGCGGCACGCTCGGCCTGGTCCGTCCGGCCTCCTCGGCGCAGCCGTTCAGCCGCTCGGCGACGGCGGCCAGCAGACGGTCGCCCACCCGGTGCCCGAGGGTGTCGTTGACCGCCTTGAAGCCGTCCAGGTCCAGATAGCACAGGCCGATCCGGCCGGTGCCGCTCTGCTCGTACGCCTCCGCCTCCAGCGCGGAGGACACGCGCTCGAAGAACAGCGTGCGGTTGGCCAGCCGGGTCACCGGGTCGTGCATCTGCAGGTGGCGCAGTCGCGCCTGAAGGTCACGGTGGGCGCTGACGTCGGCCACGGACAGCAGCACCCCGGGCGTTTCCGCCCCCGGCGTCTGCGCCTCCAGCGGCGAGACGGTGACCTGCGCCCACAGCGCGTGCCCGTCCGGCTGCTTCAGCCGCCGGGTGCAGCGCAGTTTGGCCCGCCGGCCGCGCAGGACCTCGCGGTAGGCGTGCCGGATGCGGGCGTCGGAGGCCAGGTCCAGCAGGTCGGAGGCGACCCGCCCGACCAGCGGGGCGCTGCCGCCGCCGAGCAGCGCGCCGAGCGCGCCGTTGGCGTCGACGATCCGCCCCTCGCGGTCGACGACGGCCATGGCGAGCGGCGCCGCGGAGAAGACGGACCGATAGGCCGCAGACCCGCCGCTCGTACTGTTGATGTCACTCTCTGTGACGGCTGACCGGTCGAGGTCTGCCGCGGGCGTCGGCCCTTCGGACGTTCCGCTCACCGCTCGCTCCCGCAGTGCACTCGATCGCTGTCCGTGCAGGAAAGTGTGCCGATCATAGAGGCTGCCCGGGGACCCGCGCAGCCCATGCCCAGTGTCCCGGACCGACCCGCCTTTCTGACAGATCGTTTCTGCCCGCACCTGGCCCGGTTCTGCGGGCCCGCGACCGCTTGTGACGTTCCGTGAGAATTCCGGGGGTGTCGGGGTGATGCCCGCTTTCCGCGTCCTCACTCGTCTGGTGCAGAAAAACAGGGCGTAGTACGACAATTCCACACAGTCTGGGTGGCGGTGTCCCGTGAACCGCTCCCGGAGGTCTCTGTGCCGCGACTGCCGCGACCCGTGCGCCTGCTCCCGCGCCCCCGACTGCGCGGCGCCGCGGCCGTGTTCACCACCCTCACCGCGCTCGCCGCGACCTCCCTGATCGGCAACCCCTCCGTGGCGGAGCCCTTCTCCGCCGCGCCCTGCGCCCTGGCCCGCACCGCGGCCCACCACTCGGAGGGACTGGACACCTGGAACGCCGCCTACCCCCGTCCGGCCCGCTCGCTGGACGCGGTGATGGTGTTCCTGTCCTTCCCCGACTGGACCCCCCTGACCTCCCCGGCCGAGCTGGCCGCCGACCACTTCCCGGCCACCAGCCGCTTCTTCGAGCAGGCGTCGTACGGCAGGTTCCACCTGCGCTCCCATCCGCTGAAACGGTGGATCCGCATGCCGAAGCCGTCCACCGCCTACGCCATACGGCGTGACTGGAGCCCCGAGGGCCGGGCCGCCTACCTGCACGACGCGCTGGCCGCAGCCGACCCCCACGTCGACTTCTCCCGCTACGGCGTCGTCTACTTCGTGGCCGACCCGGACGCCCCCGGCGTCGACTCGGACGCCACGAAGGTCGTCAACCTGGACGACCCGCTGCACGCCGACGGCGTCGACATCCGCCGGGTCGTCACCGTGTTCGAGAAGCACCCCCCGGACCGGCTCGTCCTGGCCCACGAGACCGGCCACGTCTTCGACCTGCCCGACCTCTACCACCGCCCGGTGGACGGCAAGGGCGACTGGGACACCTATGTGGGCGACTGGGACCTGATGGGCAGCCAGTTCGGACTCGCCCCGGACCTGTTCGCCTGGCACAAGTGGAAGCTGGGCTGGCTGGATCCGCGCCAGGTGCTGTGTCTGCGGGGCCCCGGCCCCACCCGGCTGACGCTGGAGCCGGTCGGCGCCGGATCGGGCACGCAGGCCGCACGAGCCGTCGGGGAACCGGTCCCCGAACCCGGGGAACAGGCCCCGGCCCCCGTCCGGCCGGTCCCCGGGCCCGGGGGGCAGGTCCCCGCCCCCGTCCAGCCGGCCCCCGTGCGACCCGCTCCCGTACGGCCGACCCCCGTGCAGCGGGCCTCCGTGCCGTCGGCTCCCGTGCCGGGGGGCGGCGCCAGGCTCGCGGTGGTCCGCACCGGTCAGGACAGCGCGCTCGCCTTCGAGGCGCGCGGTCCGGTGGGCAACGACCGCGCCGCCTGCCGCGCCGGGATCCTCGTCTACCGGGTCAGCAGCGCCGCCCGGTCGGGCCGCGGGCCGGTCGAGGTGCTCGACGCCCACCCGCGCACCGAGGCCTGCTGGGAGAACTCCGTCTATCCGCCGCTCGCCGACGCCCCGGTCGCCCTCGGGGAGAGCTTCACCGTCCCCGGCGACGGCGTCCGGGTGGACGTGGAGAGCCGCTCGGCGTCGGGGGCGTGGACGCTGAGGATCACCCCCGGCACGAAGCTGTGAGGGCAAGAGAAAAGGCCCCCCGCTCACGCGAGAGGCCTTTCACTGTCGTGCGCCGCCAGGGACTCGAACCCCGGACCCGCTGATTAAGAGTCAGCTGCTCTAACCAACTGAGCTAGCGGCGCCTGCTGACGTCGTAGACCTTAGCATCCTGGTCGGGGGGAGGAGAAATCGATATGCGCACGGCCCAGCGGGCCGCCCGCACCGCCGCCCACAGCAGGATCTCGGGCCCCGGAAGCCAGGGGTGACGGGTGTCCGGGGCGACCATCCAGCGGGTGCCGCACCCCGGCTCGGACGGCACCAGCGCGGGCACGGTGACCGCGTCGCCGGTGCCGTGGCACAGCAGCGGCGGCACGGTCGCGGCGCGGCCGCCGCGGCGGCCTTCCGCGCTCCACTCCTCCCACTCCAGCAGCGAGGGCAGTCGTTGGGCCGTGCCCGGCGCCGCGAACAGCAGGGTGCGGCCGCGGAACGCGGCCACCGGCCCGGAGCCCGGCCCGTCGCCCCACAGCCGGTCGAGCATCGCCCGCCCGAACATCGCGGGGGCGCTGACGACGTCGAACACCGCGCCGCACGGCAGGACGACCGGCGCCTGCGGCCGCTCCTCCCAGAAGGCGAGCGTGCTGCGCGGATACGTTCCGGCGGAGGCCAGCCATGCGGCGCCGTCCGGGGTGACGCCGAGGGCTTCGTCGTATGCGCTGCTCATACCGACAGGTCTACCGCCCGTGAGCAGGTGATCTCACAGGGTTGCGCGAAATCGGGACGGGAGGGACGCGGGGGGAGTATCTTGCCCGCCCGGCATATGCCAGTGGTGAGGTCGCGTGCCGCCACCCGGCCTTGCACAGCCCGGGACGGCTCACGCCAGAGACACGGCTCACGCCGGCCATACGGGCTCACCCCACTCGCTCACGCGGCCGGCGACGCCTCACCCGGGGTCGGCGGGCCCCCGCCCCTCGGCGTCGCCCCGCAGCAGGTCCCGGCCGAACTCGACCATCTTCTTCGCGTAGTCCTCGGTCCACTCGGCGCGGTCGGCGATGTCCGCCGTCGTCAGCCGGTCGAAGCGGCGCGGATCGGCGAGCTGGGCCGCCGCCATCGCCTGGAACTCCAGCGCCCGGTCGGCGGCCGCCCGGAACGCGAGCGTCAGCTCCGTCGCCCGGCTCAGCAACGCCCCCGGATCGTCTATCGACTCCAGGTCGAAGAAGTGCTCAGGGTCGCCGGCCGCCTCGGCGGGCTCGAAGAGCAGGGGCGCGGGGCGTAGCCGCGGTTCGTGCCGACGCGGCGTGGGCTCCGCCATGTCTTCTCCTCCTCGTACGGTTCGGATGCAGACCGCCTTCCATTCTCCCCCGATGGAGCAGGAGCCATTCGGCCCCGGACTCTCAAGGCTTCCAGGCGACCCGATGTTCCCCGAGATGCGCCAGCACCGCGTGGTTGGCCTCCCAGCCGTCCGGGAACTTCATGAGGGTGCCCAGCTGGACCGGTTCCGTCGACGGGTACTCGTCCAGCAGATCGTCGACGCCCGCCCGGCACACCACCACGCACGCGTGCCGGTGGCGGGAGGCGAGCACGCACAGCCGTCCGGTCTCCAGATGGAAGGCGGTGGCGTCGGGGCGGCCGGAGAGCGGGTGCAGGATCACTGTGACGTCGAACTCCATGCCCTGCAGCCGGTTCGCGGTGTCCACCGTCACGTCGGCGACGCCCAGATCCGCCAGCGCCGCGCGCACCGCCGCCGCCTGGTCTCGGTGCGCCGTGCCGACCGCCACCCGGGCGGCCGTCAACGGGGCCGGGTCGGCGGAGCGCTCCGAGACGGCCGCGCCGCCCCGGTCCAGCAACCGCCGCACCACCAAGGCGACCGCCCGGACCGCCTCCGGGTCGGTGCGGGGGGTGTGCCGGGCGGGCAGCTCCAGCAGGCCCCAGCCGGACTCCGCCGCCTCGTCGATCACCCGGTCGGCGCCGGAGCCGTCCGACGGGACGGCGAAGGAGAGACGGCGGTCGCCGTGCCCGGTGCCGCTGCGGAACGGCGTGTACGGGTAGAACGCGGCCGAGACCAGCGGCGCGGCCGACGCCGGGAGCCGCCAGGACACCGGCAGCCGGTGCTGCGGCAGCTCCGGGTTGTGCGCGAGGAGGGTGCTCACCGCCGACGCCGACGGGTCGTACGACAGCCCCGCCCACTGCTCACCGCCGACGATCGAGAACGGGTCCAGCTGCCCGGGGTCGCCCACGAACAGCGCCCGCTCGAACAGCCCGGCCACGGCCAGCAGCCCGTCCGAGCGCATCTGGTACGCCTCGTCCACGATCGCGTGCCGCCACGGCTCGTCGGTCTTCACGTGCGCCCACTTCGCGGCGGTGGAGATCACCACCGGCAGCCCGGCCAGCTCCGCCGCCTTCGCCGACTTCCGCACGTTGGGCAGCCGCTCGAGCGCCTTGTCGTACGGGTCGGCGTCGCTGCTGTGCAGTCGGCCCACCGGCAGCCCGGGGCTCTTCTCGGCGAGCCGCAGCACCAGGTCGTCGACCTGGGCGTTGGTCTGCGCCACCACCATCAACGACCTTCCCGCGTCGGCCAGTTCAAGCGCCGCCCGGACGACGAGCGTGGACTTTCCGGCACCCGGCGGGGAGTCCACGACGACCCCGCGCGCGGCGGAGTGCAGGGTGTCGTGCAGGATCGCGTCGGTGGCGCGGGCGGCGGCGGTACCGGGGTCGAGAGCGGCCTCGGCGGTCACAGGACGTCCTCCTGGGTGACGGAGTCGGGGGGTTCGGGAGCCTGCTCACCGGGCGGACCGCCGTGCGTCCACGGTGTGTCCTCCGGGTCGGGCAGCTTCGCGCCGCCGCGCTGCTCGTGCTCGAACAGGGTGAAGCAGAGCCGGTCGCCCTTCTCCGGCACGGTCCCCGCCTCGGGCTCCTTGCCGCGGCCCATTTTGTCGACGATCCGCAGGACGATCAGGTCCTCCGCGACCCGCTCCACGAACTCGGCCGCCTGCGGCTTCCCGCCCAGCGACCGGTACGCCTTCGCCCGCTCGCCGAGGTGCGGACGGTCGTCCGTCCGCACGGTGACCAGCGGACGCGGGCTCGGCCGCCGGCCCTCGCCGTACGCCATGACGACGTCGACGACCTCGCCCGCGAACGCCTCCCCGGCCAGCCGGCGCGCCGCCATGGCCAGCGGGTCGTCGAGCGCCTCCTGGGCCTCCAGCCTGGCCTGTTCGCGTTCGCGGGTGGCGAGCTTGTTGGCCGCCGTGACCGCGTCGTCCCGGCGCGGCTGCGGGGGCTCGCCGGCGACCACCCGGTCGCGGTGGCCGGTGAACGACCAGCGGTCGCGCGTCCACCGCTCCTCGACGTGCGCGCCTTCGGGCAGCGCCCGCAGCAGGTCCAGGCCCGCCCACACCGCGTTCCACGTCGGCAGCGTCCGGCTGCGCACCAGCTCGCGGATCTCCCGCTCGGCGGCGGTGAGCGCGCCCAGCCGGTCGTCTGCCTGCATGCCGTCCTCGGCGGCGGCCAGGGCGGTGCGCGCGCGGTCGTAGCGCTCGATGGCGGGCGCGAGCAGCTTGTTGTCGAAGGCCGGGTCGGTGGCGGGACCGGCCGGCGGGCACCGCAACTGTCCGTCGGCGTCCCGCGCGAGCTCCGCGCGCAGCGCCGCCGCGGCGCCCGTCTCGCCGGGCGGGGGGTCGATCCAGGCGAGCAGCGCCCCCAGGTGCTGGTCCTCCAGGCTGGACTGCCCGGTCGCCCAGTGCCGGCCCAGCACCTCCGTGAGGGCGAGCAGCAGTGAGGAGCCGGGCACCCGGGACCGCTCCCCGAAGTGCGTCAGCCACCGCCCGAGCAGTGGCACGCGCGGGGGTGCGGGATGCGGCGTCTCCGGGTCCTGCTCGGCCGTCCGCCTGAAGCGCATGGAGCGGCCCAGCAGGCGCACGAGGTCGACGCCGGCCCGGCTCGGCACGATCAGCTGGGGCGCGTCCGCGCACAGCTCGACCTCGACCTTGACGCGTTTGCCGGTCTCCGGGTCGGTCTCGGCCCGCTCGGCGGACTCCACGTGGTCGGCGTAGGAGTCGAGGTAGGGCAGGACCACGTCGGCCAGTTCGGCGAGGAACGCGAACCGAAGGTCGCGGTCGCGAGGCTGCGGCACGACCAGCAGCCGCGGCGCGTCCCGCTCGGTGCCGACCAGCGCGCCCAGCGGGGCGCCGGCCTCACCGGCGGTGGTCAGCGGCACGAACACCAGCGGCTGCTCGGACAGCCGCCGGTGCCGGACGGTGGCGGCGGGCTGGGCGCGGCCGGTGGCGACGGCCTCCAGCCGGGCCAGGGCGGTGATCAGGGACACATCGCCCCCAGGGCCTCCCGGCGCAGCTCCGCGGCCCGGCGCAGGGCGGCGACGGCCGGGTCCCGCGGATCGCCGGCCTCGCCGTGGGCCGCCGCGAGGACGTCCTCGACGGTGTTCAGACCGCCCAGCTCGGCCCGCACCGAACGGCCCAGCGCGGTGACGGCGCCGGCCGTGCGGGAGCGGTCGCGGCAGTGGAACGCGAGCTCGCAGGCGGCCAGGCACTCGGGCGCGTACGCGGCGGGAACCGTCTCGACGGCCTCCGTGAGCTGCTCGGCGGGCAGCTCGGGAGAGAAGCAGACGCCGTCGGGCAGGGCGTCCGCGATCTCCTGGATCCGGGTGAGGCGCGCGAGCTGGCGGCGGGTGACGGCGCGCTGCTTGCGCACGTCCACGGCGGACGCGGTCGGCAGGTTGGAGAAGTCCCTGGGGCAGACCAGGAGCACCCGGTGACGCACGCGCGGGGCGGGCTCGAGCCGGGCGGCGAGCTCCTCGAGGGCCAGCACGTACACGGCGGCCTGCCGGGCGGCGGCGCCGACCTTCGCGGGGTCCGCCGCGCCGTCCAGCATCGGGAAGGACTTGATCTCCACGACCGTCCAGCTGCCGTCCGGGTGGACGACCACCGCGTCCGGCTCGAGGAAGGCGGGGGAGCCCGCCACGTCGAGGGCGATCATCGGGTGGTCGAGGAGCGTCCAGCCGCCGGTCCCGGCGGATTCCCCGGCGGAGGCGGCGGACGCGGCGGCCTCGCGCAGCGCCAGCGCCGTACGGGCCGTGCGGCCCTCGGGGCCGATCGCGGACAGGTCGGGCACGGCCGCTCCGGCGGGTGGCGGCGCGGCCGGATCCAGCCGTTCGTGCACCAGCCGCAGCAGCTCCGCGCCGCCGTCCGCCTTCACCTTCGCCTCGAACGCGTTGCCCCGGGTGAGGGCGAACTGGGACTGGCCGAAGGCCGACGGCGAGCCCAGCGCGCCCGCCAGGGCCGCCTTGTTCACGCCCGCGCCGTCGAGGATGGCGCGCCGCTTGCAGCCCGGGTTCGCGGCGAGCGCGGCGAGGGCGCGCGCGTCCAGCGCCTTGGCCGGTGTGTCGGGGCCGCGCAGCTCAGCGAGCCGCTGCCGGAGCGCCTTCCCCCGCGTCCGAGGGAGAGGCGTCCGGTTCGACTCCGGGGCGGAGCCGTGACTCGCGCTGCCGTGGAATTCGCTCACCCGGGGAAGTCTGGCATCCGCCACTGACAACCGAGGCCGAAGTGGCGGGAGAGTCCGCCGGGAGGGCGGGTGCGAGGGCCGGTGCGGGCGCCGGGACACGGGACGCGAACCGCACCCGGGCCCGGTCCGCGGCGCGCATCGCCCACGGCGCCAGCAGCAGTCCGACGCCCATCACGGCCGCGCCGGCGGCCGCGTCGAGGAAGTAGTGGTTGGCGGTGCCCATCACCACGAGGGTGGTCACCAGCGGATAGACGACGCCCGCCGTCTTCGCCAGGCGCGTGCCGCCGTGCCGCCACAGCATCACCCCGCACCACAGGGCCCAGCCCACGTGCAGGCTCGGCATGGCGGCGTACTGGTTGGTCATGCCGCCCATGCCGCGCGGCGCGCTCGCCTCGCCGCCCCACCAGCCGTAGGAGCTGTACTGGGCCATCGTGTCCACGAAGCCGTGCCCGGCCGACAGCAGCCGCGGCGGGCAGGTGGGCATCAGGGTGAAGCCGATGAGGCCGATGAAGGTGGACACCATGAGCCAGGTGCGGGCCGCCCGGTAGTGCAGCGTCCGCGACCGGAACAGCCAGACCAGGATCGCGGGGGTGACCAGGTAGTGCAGGGACGCGTACCAGAAGTCGGCCGGCACGCCTATCCAGGCGTGGGCCGTGAACAGCCGGTTCAGCGGGTGCTCGGCGTTGAGGTAGAGGAACTTCTCGACGCGCAGGATCGCCAGACCGTGGTCGACGGCCGTGGAGACGTCACCGCGCGCGAGCAGCCGGCCCGCCGAGTAGCAGAGGTACACCAGCAGCAGCAGGGGCAGCTCGGTCCACCAGCGCAGCCGTGTCCGCGGGGCCGCCTCGGTGCCTGGTGTCTCGGTCTGCGGCATCCGATCGCCTCCCCCTTCTGGTCGCTGTCTGGTCGCTGTCTGGTGCTCGGTCCGGTCACTGCGGCGCTCGTGGCGCGGGACGTGCCACTTTACGGCGGACGGACGCGCCCCTCACGAGGGGCCCCGGATCTCAAAGACGCTGAGATCGCCCGCCGGGTTGCCCCTGTTCAGGGTGAGCGATGATGGAGGGGATCCGCCCCCGATCTCCCCCTGGTCCCTTCCAGGGTTCTCCCGGAAAGGTCCCCCATGGCACCGCGCATTCTGCTGGCCCGGCACGGGCAGACGGAGTGGTCGCTGTCCGGCAAGCACACCGGCAGGACCGACGTGCCCCTCCTGGAGGAGGGCCGCCGGGGGGCCAAGCTGCTGGGGGAGCGGCTGCACCGGCCGCCCTTCGACGGCCTCGCCGACGCCGAGATACGCACCAGTCCGCTGGTCCGCGCGCGGGAGACGTGCGCACTCGCCGGCTTCGGCGAGCGGGCCGAGGTCTGGGACACCCTGGTGGAGTGGCACTACGGCGCCTACGAGGGGATGACCCCCGCGGAGATCCAGGCCGTCCGGCCCGGGTGGCTCATCTGGCGCGACGGCGTTCCCGAGGGGGAGACCCTGGACGAGGTGACCGCCCGCGCGGACGAGGTCGTCGCCTGGGCCCGCTCGGCCGACCGGGACGTGCTGGTCTTCGCCCACGGGCACGTCCTCCGCTCCATAGGGGCACGCTGGCTGGGTCAGCCGCTGGACTTCGCGGCGCGGATCCGTCTGAACCCCACGTCGCTGTCCGTTCTCGGCTGGGCCTACGGCGAGCCGGCCATCGAGAGCTGGAACGACCTCGGTCACCTCGTCTGACCGTCCCCCCGAGACCGCGGCTCACACCGTCCGCGGCGTCGAGGCGTGCCGCTCCAGGAACGCGGAGACGCCGCCCGCCCTCCGGTGCGGCAGCAGCACCCGCGCCGTCCCCGCCAGCATGGTCTGGATCCGCGACGACTGGACCTGGTCCAGCAGGTCCAGGACCCGCAGTCCGGCCACCGCGGCCTCGTCGGGGCGTCCCCCGCGCGCGAGGTCGTCCGCCAGCTCCGCCGTGTACAGGGCGATGTTCCGGGTGAAGTGCGGGTCCTGGAGGTCCGCGGCCCGTCTCGCGTGCCGGGCCGCGCGCGGCCAGTCGCCCAGCGCGGACCAGCACTGCGCCGTGAGCCCTTCCAGCTCGGCCTCGCCGTAGAAGCTCATCCACTCGGGGTCGTCGTCGCAGCGGCCGCGGTCGTAGAGGGCCTGGGCGCGGACGAGGGCCTGCTCGCAGCCGGTGCGGTCCGCGAGCCCCGCCCAGCCGCCCGCCTCCCGCAACGACAGCAGCGACATCAGCCGGGGTGAGCCCAGGGGGCGGGCGACGCGCTGGGCGGCCTGGGCGGCGCGGACGGCCTCGCGGGGCCGGCCCGCGTCGCGCGCGAGGAACGCTGTGTTGCAGAAGGCGTGCGCCTCCAGAGCGTCGTCCCCGGTCACCCGGGCGGTCGCCAGGGCCTCGGCGTAGTGCGAACGCGCGTCGTCGAACCGGCCCGAGTCGTGCGCCAGCCAGCCCACCGAGATGGCGAGTTCCCCGGCGCCCGAGTGGAGCCGGTCGGCCGTCGTCTGACGGGTGGTCCCGGCGTCCAGCAGTGCGAAGGCGGCGCGCAGCGGAGCGGCCGCGCGCCGGTAGAGGCCGTCGGCCCCGTGCCGGTCGTCCAGCAGCCGGATTCTGCGGACCGCTTCTTCGAGTGCGCTCGCCTCGCTCGATCCCGCGCGCCGCCCCCGGCGCGCCGCCGCCGAAGCGTCGTGGGCGAGGACGAGGGGGCCCAGGGTGGCGGCGGCCATGGTGGCGCCTCCGCCGGTCATGAATGCGCGACGCAGCACGTCGCTCTCCTCGTGGTCGTGGTGCGTGTCGTACGGGTCCTGCGTGTCATACGGCTCGTGTGCCCGGCGCGTCTCATCCGTGTGCCGCTCGTCACCGGTGGCGCCCGCCGGTTCTGCGGGGTGAGCGCCGGGCGCGTCCCCGGTGCCGCGCGCCCCTCGGCCGCGTACGGACGAGCGGGGTGCGAACCCGAGATCGGTGAGTGTGCGGCCGGGGAACATGTGCAGGAACACCCGCTCGTAGGCGTAGTTGGGGCAGCGGATCTCGCCCCCCTCGACCCGCCCGATGTACCGCGCGTCACAGCTGACTCGCTCGCCGATCTCCCGCGCGGCCCGCCGTACGAGCGCGGCGAACTCGGCCGGCGAGCGCTGTCCGCGCAGCTGCCGGAAGGCGGAGTTGGGCCGTGCCGGCCGGTCGGGCCGAGCTGGGGTCACCGTTGACGACGCCATGGCCGGGTCCTCTCGTGCGAACCGTCGAACCATGCCGGACCAGGGGTGAGTTGTCCGAGTGGCACCCTTGTTCCCGGCGGGCAAGAACGTACCTGCTGTGGTCGGGCCGCCATGCGGTGTTTGGCTACAAAACGGATATCTCATCCGCGATCTGCCATGAACTGCCATCCTTTGCGGCGGACTTCCGCCGTAGCCCTTGACGCCGTGACGCGTTGAGCCTTGCGGACTACAGGCGGGCTGCGCGGTGGAGGCCGGAATGGAGACCAGCCAGAGCAACGATCGTCGGGCGCCGTCGGTGGCGGCGTGCGACCTCGTGACGGTGGGGACCCGGCAGGGGCTGGAGGCGGTGGACATCCTGCGGCGCGGGTCGTCCGGCGACGGGGTGGGGCCCGTGCTGCACGACGACGGCGGCGGAACACTCGGTTTCGTGGTGCCGCCCGGCACCGCGGCGGCGTGGGACGTGCCGGGCAGCATCTGCACCAGGACCGCCGACCGTGGACTGAGACCCGCTCCCGAGCCGCCCGTCGAGGGCTCGGACTGGCTGGTGCCCCCCGGCGAGGGGGACCTCGCGACGGATCCTGCGGTGCTGCGCCGCGCGCTGGGCGAGGCGGCCCGGCTGATCGAGGCGGCCGACAGCTGCCGTTAGGCCGGGCCGGCAACTGCCGTCAGGCCGGGTCTGGCCGGCGGACCGGGGCCGGACCGCACGGCGACGGGTCCGGGCGCGCGGCGAGCTGTCGGGGCCTGCGAAAATGGCGTCATGGGAAAGTCCAGGAACACCCGGCGCGAGCGGGACGCCGACGCCGTCGTCGAGCCCGTGGACGGGGGACTCGCCCAGCTCGTGCCCGACCGGGACCGGGCGCGGGCCTGGACGCTGCTCATCGACGGCGCCCCCCAGTCGCACGTCGACCTCGACGATCCCGGGTACCTCTCCTTCGAGTACCAGCGGCGCCTCGGTCATGTCGTCGACCTCGCGGCCCCCGCCGGCAGGCCCCTGCACGCCGTGCACCTCGGCGGCGGCGCGTTCACCCTCGCCCGGTACGTCGCCGCCACCCGCCCCCGCTCCACCCAGCAGGTCGTCGAACGCGACGCCGCCCTCGTCCGACTGGTGCGCCGGGAACTGCCGTTGGACCCGGGGGCGCGGATCAGGGTCAGGTCCCTCGACGCCCGCGAAGGCCTCGCCAAGGTGTCGGACGGCTGGGCCGATCTCGTCGTGGCCGACGTGTTCAGCGGCGCCAGGACCCCCGCCCACCTCACCTCGACCGAGTTCCTCGACGAGGTCCGCAGGGCGCTGAGGCCCGGCGGGGTCTACGCCGCCAACCTCGCGGACGGCCCGCCGCTCGCGCATCTGCGCGGCCAGATCGCCACCGCAGCGGCCCGGTTCCCCGAACTCGCGCTGGTCGCCGACCCGGCCGTGCTGCGGCGCAAGCGGTTCGGCAACGCCGTGCTCGTCGCCTCCGACCTGCCGCTGCCGATCGCCGAACTGACCCGCCGGGCCGCCTCCGATCCGCACCCCGGCCGGGTCGAGCACGGCCGGGCGCTGACCGACTTCACCGGCGGCGCCGCGGCGGTGGCGGACGCGTCGGCGGTGGCCTCGCCCGCGCCGCCGCCCTCGGTGTTCCGCTGACGCGTCCCGCCTCGCGCGCCGCGCGCTCGGTCCGGCGGCGCTTGCGGCGGACCGTCCGGCGTCAGTACGTCCCCACCTCCACCCGGGGCGGACCGTCGTGCCAGGTGCAGAACACCGACACCCGGTCCGCGCCGGAGCCGAACTCCACCCGGATCCACGACTCGGTCTTCCACACCTGCATCGACCAGGCCGGGCCCGGCGTGGCCGAGACCAGCGTCGCCGAGGTCTTCCCGAGGTCGAAGACGACCCGCCCGCCGTCCGTGTCGTAGCTCTTGACGCTCCTCCCCGTCGCGCCCGGGACGACGGGGGCGCTCGGCGAGGGACCGCCGGCCGTCGCCGAGGGCGACGGCGTGGGCGCGGCGGGCGTGCGGACGGGCCCGCGGGACGGACCGGCCGACGGTCCGGGACCGCTCGCCGACGGGGCCGGCGCCTTCGGCTCCCGAACGGCCGCCCCGGCCACCAGCGGCAGGGCGCGCGGCGGGTCGTAGGCCGTGCCCGCCATCACCGTGTGGACGCCCCACCACGACAGCGTGACCGCCGCGCCCGTGGCGAGCGACCAGGCCAGCACGTGTACGAGTCCTCTGCGCATCGCCGCCATCCTGCCCCACGCGCCCCACCCGTGTCCCCCGTCAGCCGGGTCGCGGAGTCCGGCGGACCCACCGTTCGTCCACAGACGCCGAGTTGTCCACAGGCCCGAATGGCGCCCGCCCGCATGGCGTAGGTTGCGGCGCATGGCAAGTGTGCTCGTCGTCGAGGACGACCAGTTCGTACGCTCGGCGCTCATCCGGCATCTGACCGACGCCGCGCACACGGTGCGCAGCGTGGGCACGGCTCTGGAGGCGTTGCGCGAGGTCGCCCACTTCCCCTTCGACGTGGTCGTCCTCGACCTCGGGCTGCCCGATCTGGACGGCTCGGAGGCCCTGAAGATGCTGCGCGGCATCACGGACGTGCCGGTCATCATCGCCACCGCGCGCGACGACGAGTCGGAGATCGTCCGGCTCCTCAACGCGGGCGCGGACGACTACCTGATCAAGCCGTTCTCCGTGGAGCACCTGTCGGCCCGGATGGCGGCCGTGCTGCGCCGCTCCCGCGCCGGCGCCGGGGAGGCGGCGCCGTCCACCGTCGCGCGGGTCGGCGGGCTGACCGTGGACCCGTTGCGCCGTCAGGCCGAGCTGGACGGCGTGCGCCTCGACCTGACCCGCCGCGAGTTCGACCTGCTGGCGTTCCTGGCGGGCCGGCCCGGGGTCGTGGTCGCGCGCCGGGAGCTGCTGGCCGAGGTGTGGCAGCAGTCCTACGGCGACGACCAGACCATCGACGTCCACCTGTCCTGGCTGCGGCGCAAGCTGGGCGAGACGGCGGCCCGGCCGCGCTATCTGCACACCCTGCGCGGCGTCGGCGTGAAGCTGGAGCCGCCGGCCTGCGACCCCGGGGGATCGGAGCCGCCGCGATGAGATGGGCGCTGGTCAAGGTGTGTCTGGCGGTGACCACGATGGTCGTGATCGCCTTCGCGGTCCCGCTGGGGCTCGTGGTCAAGGAGATGGCCCGGGACCGGGCGTTCTCCAACGCGGAGCGGGTGGCCGCGGTCGTCGTCCCGGCGCTGTCCATCACCACCGACCGCGATCAGCTGGAGCGGGTGGTGGCCGCGGCGGGCTCCGACGACGGGATGGCGGTGCACCTGCCGGCGGGCGAGGGCCGCGCCGCCGTCGACCTCGGCCGGCAGCGCGCGGACGCCGCCGACGTCGCGGCCGTGCGGAAGCTGGGCCGGGCGTCCATGGCGGAGGTCCCCGGCGGTTCCGTGCTGCTCCAGCCGGTCGCGCTGAGCCTGGGGACCGCGGTGATCGAGGTGTACGTCCCCGAGTCCGAGGTGAGCAACGGCGTCGCCACGGCGTGGGCGGTCCTCGCCGCCGTCGGGGCCGCGCTGGTCGTCGGGTCGGTGGCGGTCGCCGACCGGCTGGGCGTGCGGATGGTGCAGCCGGCCAGACGGCTGGTCGAGGGGGCGCACGAACTGGGGGAGGGGAAGCTGGGGGCGCGGGTGCCGGAGGAGGGGCCGAGCGAACTGCGCCTCGCCGCCGTGGCGTTCAACTCGATGGCCGATCAGGTCGTCCAACTGCTGGCGAACGAGAGGGAGCTGGCGGCGGACCTGTCCCACCGTCTGCGCACCCCGCTGACCGTGCTCCGGCTCAACGCGGCCTCCCTCGGCGACTCCCCGGCCGCCGAGCAGACCCGCACGGCGGTCGCCCAGCTGGAACGCGAGGTGGACACCATCATCCGCACCGCGCGGGAGGCCAAGCCGCAGACGGCGGCCGCGGGTCCGGGCGCGGGATGCGACGCGGCGGAGGTGGTCCGGGAACGGATGGCTTTCTGGTCGGCGCTCGCGGAGGACGAGGGCCGCAAGGTGCGCACCGCGGGCGTCGACCGCCCGGTGCGCATCCCCGTGGCCCGCGCCGACCTCGCGGCCGCCCTCGACGCCCTCCTCGGCAACGTCTTCCGCCACACCCCGGAGGGCACCGCCTTCGCGGTCGACGTCCACAACGCCGAGGACGCGGTGATCGTCCTGGTCTCCGACGCCGGCCCGGGCATCCCCGACCCCGCCACGGCGATGGCCCGCGGCCGGGGGTCCGGGGCCGCCGGCTCGACCGGGCTCGGCCTGGACATCGTCCGACGGCTCGCCGAGTCCACGGGCGGCGACGTCCGCATCGGCTCCTCCGTGCTGGGCGGCACGGAGGTCCGCCTCTGGCTCCAGCTGACCGACCGCCGACCGGTCCGGGGAGGCCATCGCGGCCCGGTCCGCAGACGGAGACGGCCCGCCCGGCGCTGACGACGCCGCGGCCGTCGCCGCGTCCCGCCCGCCGGGAGCGGGCCGGATCGGTCTCGACCTTTAACCGGTGCCGATGCCTCCCTTAAGCGCGTCCTAAGATCGGCGGACCCTGCCCCCATCAGGTGTTTTGTCCGATTCCGCATCGCTAGCGTGCTGCCGCACCCCGCACCCCGCACCCCCGCACCCGCACCCGTACCCCGGGACCGTGAGCAGTGAAGGCAGGCACGTCATGAGCACGCATCGGCGCAGGACCGGCAGCAGGACGAAGGTGATCGGCGGTGTGGTCGCCGCGGCGGTCGTCGGGGGCGGGGTCGTCCTCGTCACCGGTACCGCGCAGGCCGCCGGGGTCGGCGCCGCGTACACCAGGACCAGCGAGTGGTCGACGGGCTACACCGCGCAGTACGTCGTGACGAACAACAGCCCCCAGGCCGAGAAGGACTGGAAGCTGGAGTTCGACCTGCCGGCCGGGGCGGGACTGGGTTCCCTGTGGAACGGGGAGGCGGTTGTCGGCGGACGTCACGTCACCGTCTCGCCGCCCCGCTGGGACACCGACGGACTCGCCGCCGGGGAGTCCGTCACCGTCGGCTTCGTCGTCAACGGCAGCCAAGACCCCGCCGGCTGTCTCGTCGACGGGGCCAGGTGCTCCGACGACGGCGCCACACCCGAGCCGAGCGGACGGCCCACCGGGTCCACCGGCCCCGCCCCGGCCCCGAGCAGCCCCGGCGCCGGCTCCAGCCCCGCTCCCGGCACGCCCGGCTCCGGCTCGCCGAGCCCGAGCGGCAGCACCGCTCCCGGCGCCGATACCGGCAGCGGCACAGCGTCCGCCGCCCGGTTCGCCCCCTACGTCGACACCTCCCTCTACCCCGCCTTCGACCTGCTCGCGAACGCGGACGCGACCGGCGTGAAGGACTACAACCTCGCGTTCGTCACCGACGGCGGCGGCTGCACGCCCAAGTGGGGCGGGGTGACCGGTCTCGCGAACGACGCCGTCGCCGCACAGATCGGGGCGCTGCGGGCCAAGGGCGGTGACGTCCGGGTCTCCTTCGGCGGCGCGGCCGGCTCCGAGCTGGCGACGACGTGCCCGTCCGCGACGGCGCTGGCCGCCGCATACGCCCGGGCGGTGGACGCGTACCGGCTCACGAAGGTCGACTTCGACGTCGAGGGCGGCGCGCTGCCGAACGCCGCGGCCAACACCCGCCGCGCCCAGGCCATCGCCGAGCTGCAGCGCGCGCATCCGGGCCTGGACGTGTCGTTCACCCTCCCCGTCATGCCCGAGGGGCTGACCCAGGACGGCGTGAGCCTGCTCGCCGGTGCCAGGTCCGCCGGCGTGCGGATCGCCGCCGTCAACATCATGGCGATGGACTACGGCCCGGCCTACGGCGGCGACATGGGGACGTACGCCGAGCAGGCCGCGACGGCCACCCAGGCGCAGATCAAGAGCGTCCTCGCACTGAGCGACGGCGCGGCCTGGAAGACGGTCGCGGTCACCCCGATGATCGGCGTCAACGACGTGGCCTCCGAGGTGTTCACCGTGCAGGACGCCGCCCAGCTCGTCGCCTTCGCCGAGGCCAGGGGGCTCGGCTGGCTGTCCATGTGGTCGGCGACGCGGGACAGGCAGTGCCCCGGCGGAGCCAGGAACACGGCGGACGCCACCTGCAGCTCCGTACTCCAGGCCGGCTCCGCGTTCTCCAAGGCGTTCGCCGCCTACCGGTAGCCCCCCGCGGCAGCCCGTCACGCAGAGGGCGCGGCACGCCCCCACGGCGTGCCGCGCCCCTCCCCCTGCCCCCCCGGGTCAGGCGGTCTGCGCGGTCAGGCGGTCCCGACGACGGCCGGGCGGTCCCGTCCCCCGGTCAGGCGGTCTCGGCCTCGGGCAGCGAACCGGTCCGGGCCGCCTGGCCGTACCAGAGGGCGCTCGACTTCGGCGTACGGGTCAGCGTCGCGTAGTCCACGTACACCGCGCCGAACCGCTTCTCGTAGCCGTACGCCCACTCGAAGTTGTCCAGCAGCGACCACAGGTAGTAGCCGCGCACGTCCGCGCCGTCCGCGATCGCCTGCCGCACGGCCGCCAGGTGCCCGCGCAGATAGGCGATGCGCTCCGGGTCGTGGACGCGGCCGTCCGAGTCGGGCTTGTCGTCGTAGGCCGCGCCGTTCTCCGTGACGTACAACGGCAGGCCGGGGGCCTCCCGGGTGTAGCGCATGATCAGCTCGTGCAGACCGGTCGGGTCGATGGACCAGCCCATCTCCGTGCGGTCGCCGGGCGTCAGGTGGAACGCCACGTCGTCCGCGCCCGGCCACGGCGAGTGGTCGCTCGCGCCGTGGCCGTCCGAGCGCGGGCCGCGCACCGAGGCGTCCGCCGCCGAGACCAGCGTGGGCGTGTAGTAGTTGAGGCCCAGCGCGTCCAGCGGCTGGTGGATGGTGCGCAGATCGCCCTCGAGGACGTACGACCAGTCCGTCAGCGACGAGGTCGCCGCGAGCAGCGTCTCGGGGTAGGCCCCCCGCAGGATCGGGCCGTGGAAGATGCCGTTGGCGAGGTCGTCGATCCTCTGTACTGCGGCCAGGTCGGCCGGGTCGCCGGGGGTCAGCGGGCGCACCACCGAGGAATTGAGGCTGATCGCCACCGAGTTGCGGGCCGGCATGGCCGCGCGCAGCGCCGACGTGCCCAGCCCGTGCGCCAGGTTCAGGTGGTGCGCCGCCTTCAGCGAGGCCACCGGCTCCGTACGGCCCGGCGCGTGCACCCCGGACGCGTAGCCCAGGAAGGCGCTGCACCACGGCTCGTTCAGCGTGATCCAGTTCTCCACCCGGTCGCCGAGCGCCTCGCCGACGATCTGCGCGTACTCCGCGAACCGGTAGGCCGTGTCCCGCTCCGGCCAGCCGCCCGCGTCCTCGAGCTCCTGGGGGAGGTCCCAGTGGTAGAGGGTGACGGCGGGCTTGATGCCCTTCGCCAGCAGCTCGTCCACCAGACGGCGGTAGAAGTCCAGGCCCACCTGGACCGCGGGACCGCGGCCGGTCGGCTGGACGCGGGACCAGGAGATGGAGAAGCGGTACGCCGACAGGCCCAGGTCCGCCATCAGGGCGACGTCGTCGCGGTAGCGGTGATAGTGGTCGACAGCGATGTCACCGTGCTCGCCGCCCGCCGTCTTGCCGGGGGTATGGCTGAAGGTGTCCCAGATCGAGGGGGTGCGGCCGTCCTCCCGCACCGCCCCCTCGATCTGGTAGGCGGAGGTCGCCGCGCCCCAGAGGAAGGCGGGAGGAAAGGTCACCGGAGAAACGGGCTCAGGCATGGAAGCGCTCCCATGAGTGGTCGTCGAGACCGACGGAGGTTGAGGGGGGATGTGGTGCGAGGGGGGCCGAGGCGGCGGTGACCCGGCCCCCGGGGATCCATGGACGCGTGACGGCCCGCGCCTGTGCCGCCGGCGTCGTGGGCGAGGGGCGTTCCGGCCGCGCGGTGCGGCTCAGCCCTTCACCGCGCCCTGCATGATGCCGCCGACGATCTGCTTGCCGAAGATCGCGAAGACCAGCAGCAGCGGCAGCGTGCCGAGCAGTGCGCCCGCCATGATCAGGGACTGGTCCGGGGTGTAGCCACGGCCCAGGCCCGCGACCGCGACCTGCACGGTCGGGTTGCCGGTCTGGCTCAGCACCAGGAACGGCCACAGGAAGTCGTTCCAGGTCTGCACGAACATCAGCATGCCGAGCACCGCCATCGCGGGGCGCGCCGCGGGGAACACCACGTGCCACACCACCCGCCAGCTGCTCGCGCCGTCCACCCGGGCCGCCTCGATGATCTCGTCGGGCAGGGCCTGGGTGAGGTACTGCCGCATGAAGAACACCCCGAACGCGCTCACCAGCGACGGCAGGATCACCGCCTGGAGCTGGTCCGTCCACTCCAGCTTGGCGACCATCATGTACAGCGGGATGATGCTCAGCTGCGGCGGCACCATCATGGTGCCGATCACGATCAGCATCAGTGCGCCCCGGCCCCGGAAGCGGAGCTTGGCGAAGGCGAACCCGGCGATCGTCGAGAGGAACACGATCGTGGCCGCCGACGTGCCCGCGACGATGGTCGTGTTGATGAAGGCCTTGCCCAGGTTCGCGTCGTTCCAGGCCACGTCCAGGTTGTGGAAGAGGTTGGAGCCGAACACGAACGGGGGCGGGTTCTGTGCCAGCCGCTGGTTGTCGCGGGAGGCGGCGATCGCCGTCCACACCAGCGGGAACAGCGACACGATGGTGAACACGGCCAGGATGATGTAGGCGATCGGGCCGCCGTGCATGTGCCCGCCGGCCTGCGCGGACTTCGGGCGTCGCGCCTTGCGTGCCGTCGGCACGGCGTCCTCGGGCTCCGCGGTCCTCACGGTCGTTGTCGTCGTCGTCACGGCCGGTACTCCTAACTACTGGCGCGCAGCCGGCGCGAGATGACGTAGTTGACGATGCCGACCACGATCAGGATCAGGAACATCGTCCAGGCGATCGCCGAGGCCCGGCCCAGGTGCTGGTTGACCCAGCCCTGCTCGTACAGGTACAGGCCCAGCGTCTGGAACTGGTGCTCCGCGCCGCCCGAAGCGCCCTTGTTGGCGTCGAACAGCAGCGGCTCGCCGAAGACCTGGCTCGCGCCGATCGTCGACACGACGACCGTGAACAGGATCGTCGGCCGCAGCGACGGCAGCGTCACGTGCAGGAACTGCCTCCAGCGGCTCGCGCCGTCCAGCGCCGCCGACTCGTACAGGTCCTGCGGGATGGCCTGCATCGCGGCCAGGTAGATCAGCGCGTTGTAACCGGTCCACCGCCAGATGACGATCGACGAGACGGCGATCTGCGACGGCCACTTGTCGTTCTGCCAGTCGATCGCGTCGATCCCGACGAAGTGCAGCGCCCAGTTGATCATGCCGTAGTCACGGCCGAAGAGCAGGACGAAGACCAGCGAGGCGGCCGCGATCGACGTCGCGTACGGCGCGAGCATCGCGACCCGGTAGAAGGTCGAGGCGCGCAGCTTGTAGTTGAGGATGTGGGCGAGGCCCATGGCCATCAGCAGCTGCGGGACGGTCGAGATGATCCCGATCGTGAGGGTGTTGCGCGCCGCGTTCCAGAAGAAGTCGTCGTCGAAGATGCGCGTGTAGTTGCGCATCCCCACCCACGTCATGTCGGTGGGCGCGGTCATCTCCACCTGGTGCAGCGACGCCCAGCCCGTGTAGATGAGCGGGAACAGGCCGAACGCGAGGAAGAGCAGGAAGAACGGCGAGACGAAGGCGTACGGGCTCCAGCGGATGTCCCGCTGCCAGCGGCGCGACAGCCGGTTCCGCCGGCGCTGCTCCGCCTCCGTGGGCGCTGCGGGCGGGCGGCCCGGGGCCGCGCCCCCCTCCTTCACGGGGGGCGCGGCGGTGGTGTGGCGGGTGGCCATGCGGGTCACTTGTCCAGGTTGTTGTCGATGGTCTTCGTGGCCGTCGTCCAGGCCTCCGCGGCGGACTTGCCCTTCGTCACGAGGATGACGCCGTTGTCGGTCAGGCCCTGCTGGATGATCTGGTCCTTCGGGCCGATCACCTGCACGGGGCTGGACTTCGCGGCCTCGGCGAAGATGGTGCCGATCGGGGCGTCACCGGTCATCTCGTTCTTGGCGCTGGTGACGGCCGCCTCGGTGTACGTGCCGGGCGCGCTCGGGAAGGAGCCCTGCACGCTGAACAGCTTCGTCTGCTGCGCGGGCGCGGTCAGCCAGGCGGCCAGCGCCGCGGCCTCCTTCACGTGCTTGCCGCTCTTGGGCACGGACAGGAAGGAACCGCCCCAGTTGCCGGACTTGGGCGCGACGGCCACGTCCCACTTGCCGGCGGCGTCCGGCTTCGACTTGCCCTTGATGTAGCCGAGCATCCACGGCGGGCACGCCATCGCGGCGAACTTGGTGTTCGCGATCGTCGTGTCCCAGGCCGGCTGGAACTGGGTCTGCGCTCCGACCAGTCCCTCCTCGGCGGCCTTCGCGGTCAGGTCGAAGGCGGCCTTCACGGCGGGGTTCTTCTTGTAGATGACCTCGCCGGAGGCGTCGTAGAACTTCTCCTTCTCACTGCTGAGGATCGCGTTGATCAGGCCGCCGGGGGAGTCCATGAAGGTGGTGCCCTTGGGGGCCTTCTTCTTGTACTGCTCGCCGACCGAGACGAACTTGTTCCAGTCGCCCGTCCACAGCTTGGCGACGGCCGCACGGTCGGTGGGCAGACCGGCCTGCTGGAAGAGGTCCTTGCGGTAGCAGATCGCCATCGGGCCGACGTCCGTGCCGAGCGCGATGGTCTGGTTGTCCTTGGTGGTGCCCTGGGCCCACTTCCAGTCCAGCCAGTCGCTCTTCTTCACGCCCGCGGTCTTGGAGAGGTCCTCGAGCTTGCTCGCCTGCGTGGCCACGACCTCGGCGATGTTGCCGACTTCGACCGCCTGGATGTCCTGCAGGCCGCTGTTGGTGGTCAGGTGGTTGACGAGAGCGGGGTAGTAGTTCTCGTTCCGCTCGGTGACGTTCTCGGCGATCTTGATGTCGGGGTGGAGCTTCTCGTACTCGGCGTAGAGACCGGCCTCCTTGAAGCCGAAGGTGCCGAACAGACCGAGAGTGATCGTGGTCTTGCCCTTGCCGCCGCCGGACGACGAACCGTCGGAAGCCTTGTCGTCGCCGCCGTCGTCGGCACAGCCGGCCAGCAGGCCGGCGCCCAACGACGCGACGGCCGCGAGGACAACCGCCCGGCGGGCGGTTCGGGTACGTGCTCGCATTACGTCCTCCTGTTGCCCTGACGTGCCGACCCCCCGGCCAACTGCAATGTTGGGCCCGTCAGTTACTCGCTGCGGCTCGGGCGGGGAACGTGCGGGATGTGTATGTGTCAGGTACCGTGGGAGCGCTCCCACCGGTGATGTGTTGAAGAGTCGTCGGTTCCGGCGGGGGTGTCAAGGGTGGTGGCACGGAAGGATGCGTTCAGTTATCGGCCTGTTAGCTAATCAGACGAAGCGGAGTCCATAAAGCACAGTTCGGTACAAATGCTCCGGCCGGCGTGTGAAGTGACGAGGATCGCGGCCGGCGGCGGACGTCGGCGGGGCGGTGGCCCCCGGCGGCCGCGGGGCCCGACGGGCAGGTAGATTCCAGGCGAGCGCGAACGAGGGAAGGCGGAGCCCATGGCAGGCCACGGAGCACGGGGGCGCAGCGGGGGCCGGCCGACCCTTGAAGAGGTGGCCGCGCGCGCCGGTGTCGGCCGGGGCACGGTCTCCCGGGTGATCAACGGGTCGCCGAGGGTCAGCGACGCGACCCGCGCGGCGGTCGAGGCGGCGGTCGCCGAGCTCGGCTATGTCCCGAACACCGCCGCCCGCGCGCTCGCGGCGAACCGCACGGACGCGATCGCCCTCGTCGTGCCCGAACCGGAGACCCGGTTCTTCGCCGAGCCGTACTTCTCGGACATGCTGCGCGGCGTCGGCGCGGAGCTCGCGGAGACCGAGATGCAGCTGCTGCTGATCTTCGCGGGTAGCGATCGCGAACGGCGCAGGCTGGCCCAGTACCTGGCGGCGCACCGGGTGGACGGCGTCCTGCTGGTGTCGGTGCACGCCGACGACCCGCTGCCGGACCTGCTGTCGCAGCTGGAGATCCCGGCCGTGATCAGCGGTCCGCGTTCCGCCGCGGAGACGCTCCCGTCCGTGGACTCCGACAACTACGGCGGCGGTCGCTCGGCGGTCGAGCACCTGCTGTCCCGGGGCCGCACCCGGATCGCCCACATCACCGGCCGCCTGGACGTCTACGGCGCGCAGCGGCGCGTCGACGGCTATCGGGACGCCCTGCGCGACGCGGGGCACCCGGTGGACGAAGGGCTCATCGCCCTGGGTGACTTCACCGAGGAGGGCGGCCACCGCGCGATGCACGAGTTGCTGGCCCGCACCCCCTCGCTCGACGCGGTCTTCGCGGGCTCCGACGTGATGGCGGCGGGGGCCCGCCAGGCCCTGCGCGAGGCGGGCCGCCGTATCCCGCAGGACGTGGCGCTGGTCGGCTACGACGACTCGGCGATAGCCCGTCACATGGACCCGCCGCTGACGAGCGTGCGGCAGCCCATCGAGGAGATGGGCCGCAGAATGCTGGACCTCCTCCTCACCGAGATCGCGGACCGCAGGCCCGCGGTGTCCCGGGGACTGGAGCGCCGGCAGGTGGTGCTGGCGACGGAACTGGTGGGACGGGCGTCGTCCTGACGGGAGGCGACGGGCCAGGACCGGGATTGCGGCGGGTGCCGGACCGGTCTGGGGCGGGTGCCGGTGCCGGACCGGGCGGTGGTGGCGTCGGGCCGGGTGGTGACGGTGGCGGACCGGGCGGTGGTGGCGGGCCGGGTTCCGTCGGGTGTCAGACGCTCCCGGAGCTCCCGGAACTCCATCTGATCTCGCCGTCCTGCTCCTCCCGCGTGGGGGAGAGCCCGGCCGCGGCGGCCACCGCCGCGGAGGCCCGGTGGTCGGGGTGGACATGGGCGACGATCGTCCGCACGCCCTGGTCCCGCAGCCATCCGACGAGCCCGCGGGCCGCCTCGGAGGCCAGGCCGCGGCCCTGCCACGGGACACCCACGACCCAGGCGACCTCGGCCTCGCGCCCGCCGCTCACCGTCGCCTGGACCGTCCCAATGAGGCAGCCGTCCTCCCGTGTCCGCAGCACCCAGTTGCACCAGGAGACGGACGGGTCGGGCGAGCCGGCGACAAGGCGTTCGTAGCGTTCGCGCAGCGCCTCGGGCGTGCTGGGCGCGCCGCCGATGAAGGTGTGCAGGGCGGGATCGGCGAGTACGGCCGCCATCCGCGCCGCGTGGTCGACGCGCAGCGGGAGGAGATCGAGCCGGGCGGTGCCGATCGGCTCGGGGCGGAGCGGCGCGGGACGGACGGCTGAGCGCATGACTGCTCCCGGGAAACACATCAGCCGGTGACCTCCCTCGCGGGAAGTCACCGGCTGATGACTCAGGGTGAGTGACGGGACTCGAACCCGCGGCATCCTGGACCACAACCAGGTGCTCTACCAGCTGAGCTACACCCACCACGCCCGGCAGTTGGACTTTGTGGTCTCCCTACCGGCCGAGAAAAAGTGTACAGGGTCCAAAGGGGTGCTCGCGCACGGCTTTCTACGGGGCGGGCAGGACGTGCTTCGCGGCGATCGACTTCGCGGTGTCGGAGTCGGGTCCCGGCTGCGGCACGAAGACGGCCTCGCGGTAGTACCGCAGTTCCGCGATGGACTCGCGGATGTCGGCGAGGGCGCGGTGGTTGCCGTTCTTCGGGGGGCTGTTGAAGTAGGCCCGCGGGTACCAGCGCCGGGCGAGTTCCTTGATCGACGAGACGTCGACGATCCGGTAGTGCAGGTAGCTCTCGAGAGCGGCCATGTCCCGCGCGAGGAAGCCGCGGTCCGTGCCGACGGAGTTCCCGCACAGGGGGGCCTTGCCCGGCTCCTTGACGTGCTCCCGGACGTACGCGAGGACCTGCGCCTCGGCGTCCGCGAGCGTCGTCCCGCCCGCCAGCTCCTCGAGCAGCCCGGACGCGGTGTGCATCTGACGCACCACCTCCGGCATCGTCTGCAGCGCCTCGGCCGGCGGCCGGACGACGATGTCCACGCCGTCGCCGAGGATGTTCAGCTCGGAGTCGGTGACGAGGGCGGCAACCTCGATGAGAGCGTCGTCCGACAGCGAGAGGCCGGTCATCTCGCAGTCGATCCACACCATGCGATCGTTCATGCGACCCACCCTAAAGCTGACGTCGGCTTTTGAAGCGTCCGCGGTGGGCACGGGGCCCGGCGTCCGTGGACGCGGACGCCGGACGGGCCGAGATGCCCGTCCGGCTTCCACGCACTGCTGTCATCCGGTCACAGACCGCTGCGCTGCCCCGGAAGGCTCGCCCGTGCGGCGAGGTAGGCGTCGCGGGCGTGCTCGGAGGGCAGCGACGCGGACGCGCCCACCGGTCCGGCCGTCGCGGCGGTGCGCCGGACCTGCGGCGGCACCGGTCCCGGTGTCTCCGAGTGCAGCGACGGCGGCGGTGGCGGCGACGGCTCGCTGTCCGGCGGGCGTTCGCCCTGCGGCCTGCGCGCCCGGTACGCCGCCCGGTACGCCGCGGGCGACGAGCCGAGCTGGCGGCGGAAGTGGCCGCGCAGGGCCACCGGCGAGCGGAAGCCGCACCGGCCGGCGACCTCGTCCACGGAGTAGTCCGAGGTCTCCAGCAGTCGCTGCGCCTGCAGCACCCGCTGGGTGATCAGCCACTGCAGCGGAGCGCTGCCGGTCAGCGACCGGAAACGGCGGTCGAAGGTGCGACGGCTCATGTAGGCGCGCGCCGCCAGCGTCTCCACGTCGAACTGCTCGTGGAGGTGCTCCAGCGCCCAGGCGACGACCTCGGCGAGCGGGTCGGCGCCGATCTCCTCTGGTAAAGACCGGTCGAGATAGCGCTCCTGGCCGCCTGAGCGGCGCGGCGGCACGACGAGGCGACGGGCCAGCGCGCCGGCGGCCTCGTTGCCGTGATCCGTCCGCACGATGTGCAGACAGAGGTCGATTCCGGCCGCGGTGCCGGCGCTCGTCAGCACGTCGCCGTCGTCCACGAAGAGTTCTCGTGGATCGACGTGCACCGACGGATAGCGCTTGGCCAGCGTCGGCGCGTACATCCAGTGGGTGGTCGCCGGACGGCCGTCCAGCAGGCCGGCTGCGGCCAGGACGAACGCGCCGGTGCACAGGCCCACGATGCGTGCGCCTTCCTCGTGCGCCCGGCGCAGTGCGTCGAGCGCGTCCTCCGGCGGCGGCGAGGTGATCGAACGCCAGGCCGGCACGACGACCGTGCCCGCCCGTGCGATCGCCTCGAGGCCGTGTGGCGCGGTGAGTTCCAGGCCCCCTGTGGTCCGCAGCGGGCCTTCTTCACCGCCGCACACCAGCAAGCGGTAGCGCGGCACGCCGGCGTCCTGGCGGTCAATCCCGAACACCGACAGCGGAATGGAACTCTCGAAGATGGGGCCGCCGCTGAACAGCAGCACGGCGACGATCTCCTTGCGGCGTCGCCCGGAAAGCTTCCGGGCCGCGGCTTCCGGCGCGGCAGTGGAGTCGTGGCTCATCCTGCTAAGCCCCCCTCGGTGGTCGCGGCTCCTCGGTTGTGTCGCTCCTGCACGTTTCCCCTCGGTCCTGCACGAGTCCCCCGCCGTAGACAGTCAAGATCGAATCTAACGTGTCGCACAATGCCCGCGTGGCCGGTTCACCACCCGGCGGATTGTCGACATGGCAACTTGGCGTGAAGCATTCGATCACGAAGCGTTGCACTCGTGGGCCGTGCAGGGAAGTGCGCCTCGGTGTGGTGGCCAATCCCCGTAGGGTGCGCAGGGTCCCGAAGACCCTTTCCGTGCAGGTGGAACGGGGGGTGGGGGGTGGTTACGGCAAGAGATGCACAGGGACCGGAAGTTGGCTGAAAAGAAGCGGGTCCATGTGTGAAAACCGGTCAACCGACCGGTGAGTTTCCCCCGGAGTGACGACCGCCACGGTGCGACCCCGTTCCGGTCCGCTGACGACGCCCGCGATGGTGCGTCTGCGAGGGCTGCTCCCCGGTCAGCAGCCGGGCCGGATGCCGCTCCGACCGGCGCAGCAGCAGCCGGCAGACGGCCGTGACGGCGGCGAGGCCGAGGGCGGTGCCGGCCGTGCCGGCCAGGGAGGTCCCGTACCAGAGCAGGACCACCGGGACGAGCGCGCAGGTGAAGGCCGCCCAGCGGATCAGGCCGGTGGTCCGGTCGTCGCCGGGCCGGTTCTCGGGCCGGTTCTCGGGGCGGAGGCGGGGCGAGGGCACGGGGCGGGCTCCTTTCCGGACTGCGGGGCGGACGGCGGGTCGGCAGGGGGTCGGGCGGCGGCGGTGCAAGTGGTTCAACGCCTGTTCGAGCGGTCGGTCACTGCCGACGGCGGGTTCCGTGCGAGCGAACCCCGTGCAAACCGCCTGTACGGGGCAGCAACCATTGCGTTACGGGCGTCCGCTCGTGCATGCTCCCTGGAACCCCCACCGAGGGTGTGCGGGATCTGGGCCCAGGAGGCGTGCCGCCGTACCCTTGGGGGTATGGGGTCGGGAAGACCATTCCCGGACAGCTCCGCCGCTCACTGTCGTCGCACCCGTATAAGGATCGATACGCCGAGACAGCCATGGCCGGTCACGAATTCTTCGAACCCGCGGACCGCAAGCGGCCCGTCGCCGATCCCACGGCGGCCGAGCCCCTGGCGGCCGAAGAGGCACGTCATTCCTGCGATCCCGCCTTCAAGCACGGCGTGGTCGTGGGCTTCGACGGCTCCACGTCCAGCGAGCGCGCTCTCGCGTACGCCATCGGCATGGCGCATCGCTCCGGCTCGGGGCTGATCATCGTCCATGTCGCCAACCGGCTGCCCACCACGGTGTGGGCCGGCTGTGAGCCGCCCGTCTTCGTCGACGTGCCGGACCACCGCACCGAGGTGCTCGGTCTGGAGCTGGCGTGCGCGGACTACCTCGCCGAGGTGCCCTGGATCCTGGTCGAGCGCGGCGGCGACATCTGCCACGAACTCGAAGAGGTGGGGCGGGAGTACGAGGCCGACGCGATCGTCGTCGGCTCGACGCACGGCCTCGTCGGCCGGCTCTTCGGCTCTGTCGCCGGGCGGCTCGCCAAGCGGGCGAAGCGGCCCGTCATCGTCATTCCCTGACCCGCCGTCCTCCCAGGTGGGATGCGATCCCGAGGGCGTGCGGCCCCCTGTGCGCGCAGCGTAAAACTACTGACGCGTAGAGGTGTTTGTGCCTTTGTGAAGGGCATATATCGCTCACACAACTGCACATGCCTGAAGGGAGCTTCACCGTGGACAACGACGTCTCTGCGGGAAGCAGCACCACCACGATCGCCGGCCGGCTCGCCCTCGGCGTCACCCTGCTGGCCTTCGGTCTCGGGTACACCGACCTCATCGACGGCGTGACGGCTGCGGACGCCGTATCGATCGCCCACTACATCGGCGGCGTCGCCCTGTTCGTCGCCGGCCTGTTCGCCCTCCGGGACCGTGACACGGCCACCGGCACCGCCTACACCGTCCTCGGCGCCTTCTGGTTCACCTGGGCCGTCTCCGCCGGAGCCCAGGCCTCCGACAACGCGGCGGGGCTATTCCTGCTCCTGTTCGCCCTCGTGGCGCTCTCCCTCACCCTCGCCGGCGGCGACCAACTCGGCCAGGGCGCCTACGGGTTGTTCTGCGCCGGGCTCGTGCTGATGGCCGTCGCCCGGTTCGCCGACAGCGACGGCCTCACCAAGGCGGGCGGCTGGTTCGCCGTCGCGGCGGGCGCGGTCGCCTGGTACGCGGCCACGGCCGCGCTGGCCCACTGGCCGACCGCCTTCTCCCGACGCGCTGCCCGCCCCGGAGTGACGGCCGCGGGCTGATCGGCAGCCGGCGCCGGGGAGTCTGGCGGCCCCGGTGCGAGAAAGGCCCCCCGCGTGCAGGTGGCGCACGCGGGAGGCCGCTCCGTGTCCGGCTCGGCTACTCGACCGTCACCGACTTCGCGAGGTTGCGCGGCTTGTCGATGTCCCGGCCGAGCGCCTTCGCCGTGTAGTAGGCGAGGAGCTGGAGCGGGATGCCCATGAGGATCGGGTCGAGCTCGTCCTCGTTCTTCGGGACGACGATCGTCTGGTCGGCCTTCTCCTGGCACTCGTGGGCCACCGCGAGGATCCGGCCGCTGCGGGCCTTGATCTCCTCGAGGGCCGCGCGGTTCTTCTCCAGCAGGTCGTCGTTCGGGACGATCGCGACCGTCGGCAGGGCGGGCTCGATGAGGGCCAGCGGGCCGTGCTTGAGCTCGGACGCCGGGTAGGCCTCGGCATGGATGTACGAGACCTCCTTGAGCTTCAGGGAGGCCTCACGGGCCACCGGGTAGCCCCGGACGCGGCCGATGAAGAGCATCGAACGGGCCTCGGCGAACTCCTCGGCCAGCTTCTTGATCTCCTCCTCCTGGGAGAGGATCTCCGCGATCTGGCCGGGCAGCTTGCGCAGCCCCTCGATGATCCGCTTGCCGTCGCGCACCGACAGGTCGCGGGTGCGGCCCAGGTGCAGGGCGAGCAGCGCGAAGGCGACCGTGGTGTTGGTGAAGCACTTCGTCGAGACGACGCAGACCTCGGGACCGGCGTGCACGTACACGCCGCCGTCGGCCTCGCGGGCGATCGCCGAGCCGACCACGTTGACCACGCCCAGCACCCGGGCGCCCTTGCGCTTCAGCTCCTGCACGGCCGCCAGCACGTCGTACGTCTCACCGGACTGCGAGACGGCGATGTACAGGGTGTCGGGGTCCACGACCGCGTTGCGGTAGCGGAACTCGGAGGCCGGCTCGGCGTCGGCGGGGATGCGGGCGAGCTCCTCGATCATCTGGGCGCCGATCATGCCCGCGTGGTACGAGGTGCCGCAGCCGAGGATCTTCACGCGGCGGATCTGGCGCGCCTCGCGGGCGTCCAGGTTGAGGCCGCCGAGGTGCACGGTGGAGAAGCGGTCGTCGATGCGGCCGCGCAGCACGCGGTCCACGGCGTCGGCCTGCTCGTGGATCTCCTTGTGCATGTAGGTGTCGTGGCCGCCCATGTCGTAGGAGGCGGCCTCCCACTCCACGGTGGTGGGCTCGGCGGTGGTGCGGGTGCCCTCGGTGGTGTACGTGCGGAAGTCGTCGGCCTTGAGGGTGGCCATCTCGCCGTCGTCGAGGGTGACTATCTGGCGGGTGTGGGCGACCAGCGCGGCGATGTCCGAGGCGACGAACATCTCCTTCTCGCCGATGCCGAGGACGACCGGCGAGCCGTTGCGGGCCACGACGATGCGGTCGTTGAAGTCGGCGTGCATGACGGCGATGCCGTAGGTGCCCTCGACCACGCGCAGCGCCTCGCGGACCTTGTCCTCGAGCTTGTCGGCCTGGGAGCGGGCGATGAGGTGGACGAGCACCTCGGTGTCCGTCTCGGAGAGGAACTCGACGCCGTCGGCCTCGAGCTTCCTGCGCAGGTCGGAGGCGTTGTCGACGATGCCGTTGTGGACGACGGCGACCTTGAGGTCGGCCGACATGTGCGGGTGGGCGTTCACGTCGGAAGGGGCGCCGTGGGTGGCCCAGCGGGTGTGCGCGATGCCGGTCGTGCCCTTGAAGCGCGCCGGGACCTTGGCCTCCAGGTCGCGGACCCGGCCCTTGGCCTTGACCATCTTCAGGCCGGCCGTCTTCGGCGAGGTGACGACGATGCCCGCGGAGTCGTACCCGCGGTACTCCAGGCGCTGCAGTCCCTCCAGCAGCAGGGGCGCGACGTCCCGCTTGCCGATGTATCCGACGATTCCGCACATATGAAGGTATCCCCAAGCTTTCGATCAGCCGTAGACGATGCGCCGCAGCTGCCGGAGCGAGAGCTCCGGCGGTGCGACCGCCCGGTATTTCAGGTCCGCCTCGATCTGTCCGAAGATCTCCGCGTTCACCAGGCCCTGGGCCTGGAGCTCGCGATGGCGGCGACGGACGTAGTTCTCGGTCGTCTCGTCGAAGTAGGCGAGCACATCCTGGATCACCCGCAGCGCCTCGCCCCGCTGGAGGGGCGTGGAACGCGTCAGGTGATCAACAAGTTCGTCGTGCACCCGGTAGATCCTGGGGTACGAGAGCCGGTTTCGCAAGAAACCTGCCCGATTTCGGGCAGGCCCCCGTTAAGGGGCCTTGGTCGAACATTGAATGTGTTATGAGCGCCTGTTCGCGCGCCGTCCATGTGGCGTCCGGCGGCCCGTAGTCCGAAGCGACGACTTTCAGACGTCATGGACACTCCTCGCATGGGCGTACCCGACCGGCTCGCCGACCGTATGAGCATGGCCGAACAGCACGAGTACCTGCGCACCAGGTTCTCCCGGCGCACGATGATCAGAGGCGGCGCGGTCACACTGGGCGCCGTCACCGGTGGCGCGTTCGTGACGGGCGCCACGGCCCAGGCCGCCGTTCCCACCCAGCCGCTCTCGCACACCGAGACCGTCGACGGCGCTCTCGTCGCCCCCTTCGGCCGTCACCTCGCCTACGGCAACGACCCGCGCACCGAGATGACCGTCTCCTGGCAGGTCCCGGTCGCGGTACGGAAGCCGTTCATCCGCATCGGCGCCCACCCCTGGGACCTCTCCCGCAAGATCGAGGCCGAGGTGCGCACCCTCTATACCCCGGCCGGCGTCGGCGCCAGCGGCGACCACACCCAGTACTACGTGCACGCCGAGCTCACCTGCCTCAAGCCGGGCAGGACCTACTACTACGGCGTCGGCCACGCGGGCTTCGACCCGGCCGCGCCGCACCTGCTGGGCACCCTGGGCACCTTCACCACGGCCCCCGCCCACAAGGCGCCCTTCACCTTCACGGCCTTCGGCGACCAGGGCGTCAGCTATCACGCGCTGGCCAACGACAGCCTGATCCTCGGCCAGAACCCGGCCTTCCACCTGCACGCCGGTGACATCGCCTACGGCGACCCCGCCGGGCAGGGCAAGACCTCGGACACCGTCTTCGACTCGCGTACCTGGGACCAGTTCCTCGCCCAGACCGAGTCCGTGTCCAAGTCGGTGCCGTGGATGGTGTCGTACGGCAACCACGACATGGAGGCCTGGTACTCGCCCAACGGCTACGGCGGCGAGGAGGCCCGCTGGAACCTCCCCGACAACGGCCCCGACAAGAAGAACCTCCCGGGCGTCTACTCCTTCGTCTACGGCAACACGGCGGTCGTCTCGCTGGACCCCAACGACGTCTCCTTCGAGATCCCGGCCAACCTCGGCATCTCCGGCGGCACCCAGACCAAGTGGTTCGAGGCGCAGCTGAAGAAGTTCCGCGCCGCGAAGGACATCGACTTCGTCGTGGTCTTCTTCCACCACTGCGCCTACTGCACCTCCACCGCGCACGCCTCGGAGGGGGGCGTGCGCCAGGAGTGGGTGCCGCTGTTCGACAAGTACCAGGTGGACCTGGTCATCAACGGGCACAACCACCAGTACGAGCGCACCGACGTCATCAAGGGCGACGAGGTCACCAAGAAGCTGCCGATCGGGGGCACGGCCTACCCCGAGACCGAGGGCGTCGTCTACGTGACGGCGGGCGCGGCCGGCCGCAGCCTGTACTCCTTCACCGCGCCGGACTCGTACGAGGGCCACGAGAACGAGGTCGACTCGGTGGCCTCGTTCGTCAACCTCAAGGGCGGCAAGCAGAACGAGACCGTCACCTGGTCGCGTGTGCGCTACCTGAACTACTCGTTCCTGCGCGTGGACGTCACCCCCGCGCCCAAGGGCCACTACACGACCCTGAAGGTGCAGGGCATCGCGGAGACCGGCGACCGCATCGACCACTTCACGGTGGCCCGCCGGGCGAAGTAGCGGCGCCGGTGCGCCCGGAAGGCGGGGCGCACACGTCCACGCCGGCAGGCGGTCCCCGTCCGCGTCACATGCGGTGCAAGACCGCCTGCTTGGCGAGGGCGAACTCGTCGTCCGTCAGAACGCCGTCGCGGTGCAGTTCGCCGAGCTCGCGCAGCCGGCGCAGCAGGGCGTCGTGGTCGTGGCCGGACGCGGGGGCGGGCACGGCCCCCGGCGGCAGGCCCGGCGCTGGAGACGCCGGCACCGCGTCCTCGGGGGCGGCCGGGTGGGGCAGCCGGGCCTGCACGGCCGCGGCGAGCAGCGCCATCAGGGGGTCCTTCTTGAATCCCCACAGCTCCACGGCGTTGGGGTCGTACTTGGCCGGGGTCCTCGTCGGCGCGTGCCGCAGCCGGAAACGCAGGCAACCGTTCTCGAGACCGACCGCGGGCTGCCACTCCACGCCCTCGATCTCGGCGACGCCGATACTGCGGGCGCCGGCCGAGGCCTTGGACTCCTCCGTCTTCCAGTTCCACTCCAGGCGCACCCGTTCGCCGTCGAAGCTCGCGGTGCCGTCCCCGGCGGAGACCGACAGGGGCACGGCGGGGCCGGGCAGCAGAAAGGCGTCCACCGGGCCGGCCGGGACCCCGTCGAGCAGCAGTGCGCGGCGCACCTCGTCCACGAGGTACTCGGCGACGCCGTAGCGGTCGGGCTCGACGGTCAGCTGGTAGGGGTCGTGCGGTTCGGTCAGCCGGCCGCCGGTCGCGTGCAGCAGGGGGTCCGCGCCGTCGCGCAGCCGCAGCCTGAGCCGTCCCGCCTTCTTGCCCTGCTCGAACGAGACGCCGGCCAACGCGTCCAGGGGGACGGTCAGTTCGCCCAGAGTCCGGCGGAGCAGGCTGACGTTCTTGTCCCGGCCGGGGGTCAGCCGCAGGGCGTCGCCGTCGAAGACCCATGTTCCGTCGCGCTGGATGATTTCCGCCATGGGGGGATTCTTCCAAACACGGCGACGGGCGCCCCCGGAGACCGTGCCCGGGGGCGCCCGCGCGCCCGATCAGAACCCCGCGACGGGATTCTCCAGGGTGCCGATCAGCTGGAGGGCTCCCGACGGGTCCGCCAGGTCCACCATCTGCCTGTTGTCGCGCAGCTGGAGCCGGTTGAGGCAGGACAGCGCGAACTCGGGGGCGAACACGTCGTACTGGCGGAACCTGTCGGCCAGTTCGGGATGCGCCTCCTGGTAGGCGCGGGTGACCTCGGCGACCGTGCGCCAGAAGTCGTCCTCCTCCAGGATCCCCTCGTCGGCGAGGCCGGCGGCGAGGAAGCGGAAGAAGCAGTCGAAGACGTCCGTGAAGACGGACAGCAGCTTCGTGTCGTCGGGCACCTCGACGCGGATGCGCCGGACCTCGGGCGGCAGCACCGCGTCCGGGTCCAGGACGGCGATCTCCTCGGCGATGTCCTTGTAGACCGCCCGCTGCACGACGCCGTCCCTGAGCACCAGGATCGTGTTCTCGCCGTGCGGCATGAAGACCAGGTCGTAGGCGTAGAAACAGTGCAGCAACGGCGTGTAGTACGCATCCAGGTAGGCGCGCAGCCACTCGGTGGGGCGCAGCCCGGACTGCTCGATCAGCGCGCCCGCCGCCGACCTGCCCTCGTGGTCGACGTGCAGCAGCGCGGCCATGGTCGCGAGCGACTCGCCGTCCCGGAGGGAGGGGACGGGGCTCTCGCGCCACAGCGCGGCCAGCATCTTGCGGTACGGCGAGTAGCGGTCCGTGGCGGCCTCGTACTCCAGGTGCCGGTAGCCGACGGCCGCCCGCTCCCGGATGATCGACAGGCCGCTCGACCTCAGCACGGGGTCGTTGTCGATGAGCTGGGCCAGCCAGTCGTTGATGGCCGGGGTCGCCTCCATGTAGGCGGCCGACAGCCCCCGCATGAAACCCATGTTGAGCACGGACAGGGCCGTCTTGACGTAGTGCTTCCCGGGGTGGGACCGGTTGAAGAACGTCCGGATGGACTGCTGCGCCAGGTACTCGTCGTCGCCCTCGCCGAGACACACCAGGTTTCCGCGGGCGATCTCGGCCGCGAAGGTGACGGAGAGCTTGTTCCACCACTGCCAGGGGTGGACGGGGATGAGCAGGTAGTCGGAGGGGTCCAGGTTCCGCCGGCGCAGGATCGCGTCGAACCGGTCGACCGTGTCCTCGCCCAGTTCCGCGCGCACGAACGACTCGTACGTGATCCCCACGCCCGCGGTGAACGCGGCCCGTGAGCGGTGGGCCGCCAGCCACACCAGCCGGACCGGGCTCGCCGTCTCCGGGGCGTACGACAGGTACTCGTGGACGCCGAAGCCGAGCCGCCCGTTGTTGGCGACGAAGCACGGGTGGCCCTCGGTCATCCCGGTCTCGACGGCCTGGAAGCCGCTCCTGACCAGTTCCGCCGACGTGAGCGGCGGCTTGGTCAGCTTGAAGCAGGTGCTGGAGAGGGTCGAGGAGATCTCCTCCAGGTAGACCGGCAGGATCGCGTCGCTCAGGCCCAGCGTCTTGCGCAGCTCGACGCAGAAGTCCAGCGCCTCCAGGGGGAGTTCGACGCCGTCGCGGGTGCGGGTGATCGAGCCGGCGTCCACCTGCCAGTGGTCCAGGGCGCGGCGGACGGCGGTGAAGCGGTACGCCGTCTGCCCGTCGTCGCTGCGGACGACGTACCGGCCGTCCTGCTCCTCGGGGGTGATCAGGCGTTCGTGCGCGAACTCCGCGAGGGCCTTGCGGACGAGCAGGCGGTTGGCCTGCGCCCAGCGCTCGGGGGAGAGATGGGTCACGGCGTCGGCGAGGCTCATGCCGTCACCCCCGTGGCCGAGGCGAACTGTTCGCGGGTGCAGAAGCTCAGCAGCGCCCGCTTCTCCGGCTTCTGGATCTCCCGCTCGGGCACGAATCCGACGGCTTCGTTCAGCGTGTGCACGGCCCTGTTGGACACGTCCGGCTCGACGACGACGCGGTCGACGGCCGGGTCCTCGAAGAGACGGGCCACGACGGCGGTGATCACGGCGCGCGTGAACCCGTGCACGGGCCGGTCGGTGGGGGCGACCAGGAAGTGCATGCCGACGTCCCCGGGCCGCGGCTCGTACAGGCCGACCAGCTCGCGGTGGCGGGGGTCGTAGTACTCCACGAGGAATGCGGGCTCGCCGTCGTGCAGGCCGAGCAGGGCGTGGTGGTGCTCGTCGGCCGCGATCTCCATGTAGGCCCGCTCGACGTCGACGAGCCGCGCCTCCTGCATCATCCAGTAGGCGGCCTTCGGGTGCGTCACCCAGCGGTGCAGCAGCTCGGCGTCCCGCAGGGGGTCGAGGGGGCGGAAGGACAGCCGGCCGACGGGGGCCGTGGCGGTGACGGTGTTCATACGCCGAACTCCTGGAACGCGATGGTCTTCTCGACGGGGTAGTGCTCGCTGCCGAGCAGCTCGCGGATGATGCAGCTGTTGCGGTAGGCGCCCATGCCGAGGTCGGGCGAGGTGACGCTGTGCGCGTGGACGCCCGCGTTCTGCAGGAACACATCCCGGCCGGTGACGTCGACGGCGTAGTTGCGGCCGACGTCGAAGTTGCCACGGGAGTCGTAGCGCAGCCGGTCCCGGACCGGCGCGAGGAACTCCGGTTCGGCGTACCGGTAGCCGGTTGCGAGGACGAGCCCCTGTGAGGTCAGCTCGAAGTCCTTGCCCTGCTCCTCGTGGCGGAAGGAGAGCGTGTACGCGCCGTCGGCGTAGGCCGCGCCGGTGAGGGAGGAGTTGGTGAGCAGCCGGGTGGGCGCCGGGCCGCCGAGGTTCTTGCGGTAGAGCAGGTCGAAGATCTCGTCGACGAGATCGCCGTCGATGCCCTTGTACAGGCCTTTCTGCTCGGCCGTGAGCCGGTAGCGGGTGTCCTCCGGCAGCTCGCGGAAGTAGTCGACGTACTCCGGCGAGGTCATCTCCAGCGTGAGCTTGGTGTACTCGAGCGGGAAGAAGCGCGGGGAGCGGGTGACCCAGTTCAGCCGGTAGCCGTGGACGTCGATCTCGCTGAGCAGGTCGTAGTAGATCTCGGCGGCGGACTGTCCGGAGCCGACCAGCGTGATCGACTCCTTCTTCTGCAGCTCCGCCTTGTGCTGGAGGTAGCGCGAGTTGTGCGTGAAGTCGCCGCCCAGTCCCGCGCAGGCCTCGGGGACGTACGGGGGCGTGCCGGTGCCGAGGACGAGGCGCGGGGCGCGGAACTCCTCGCCGGCGGTCGTCCGCACGACGTACAGCTCGTCCTCGTAGGTCACCTCCGCGACGGTGGTGGAGAACCGCACGCTGCTCAGCTGGTCGGCGGCCCAGCGGCAGTAGTCGTCGTACTCGACGCGCAGCGGGTAGAAGTTCTCGCGGATGTAGAAGGAGTAGAGCCGGCCCTTCGCCTTCAGGTAGTTCAGGAAGGAGTACGGGGAGGTCGGGTCGGCCAGGGTGACCAGGTCCGACATGAACGGCGTCTGCAGATGGGCGCCGTCCAGGAACATCCCGGAGTGCCACTCGAAGTGCGGCTTGGACTCCAGGAAGACGCCGTCGAGCGCGTCTATCGGCTCGGTCAGGCAGGCGAGGCCGAGGTTGAACGGGCCGAGCCCGATGCCCACGAAGTCATGGATGCGGGTCGCGGGGGCGGGCTCAGGAAGCGCGGTCAAGGGAGTCTCCCAGGTACTGCTCGGCGTGTCCGGCGATCAGGTCGAGGACGGCCGTGATGTCGTCGGTCGTCGTCTCGGGGTTGAGCAGGGTGAACTTCAGGTAGTGGCGGGCGCCGACCTTGGTGCCCGCGACCACGGCGTCGCCGGAGGCGAACAGGGCCTTGCGGGCGTAGAGGTTGGCCCGGTCGATCTCGGCCGGGTCGGTGACGGCTGCGGGGATGTAGCGGAAGACGAGGGTGGACAGCGACGGCTGGACCACGACGTCGTAGCGCGGGTCGGCGGCCAGCAGGTCGAAGCCTTCGGCGGCCAGGTCGCAGACCTCGTCGAAGAGCTGCCCGATGCCGTCGGCGCCCATGGTCCGCAGGGTCATCCACAGCTTGAGCGCGTCGAAGCGCCGGGTGGTCTGCAGCGACTTGTCCACCTGGTTGGGGATGCGTTCGTCCACCATGCGGCGCGGGTTGAGGTATTCGGCGTGGTAGGTGGCGTGCCGCAGCGTGGCCCCGTCCCGCACCAGCAGCGCGGACGAACTCACGGGCTGGAAGAAGGACTTGTGGTAGTCGACGGTGACGGAGTCGGCGCGTTCGATGCCGTCGATCCGGTCCCGGTGCTTCACGGAGGCGAGGAGCCCGCAGCCGTAGGCGGCGTCGACGTGCATCCAGGCCCCGTACTGCTGGCACAGCTCGGCGATCTCGGGCAGCGGGTCGATCGAGCCGAAGTCGGTGGTGCCGGCGGTGGCGACGACGGCCATCGGGACGAGTCCGTCCCGCTCGCAGCGCACCAGCTCGCGGGCGAGCGCGACGGTCTGCATGCGCTTGTCGTGGTCGACGGGGATGCGGATCACGGCGTCCGCCGCGAGGCCCAGCAGCTTCGCGGACTTCTGCACGCTGAAGTGGCTGACGTCGGAGGCGAGGACGCGCAGTCGCGCCGGGAAGTCGGACTTCGCCTCCTCGCGGGCGAGCAGCAGGGCCTGGAGGTTGGACTGGCTGCCGCCGGAGGTGAACACGCCGTCGGCGGCGGGCCCGAGGCCGATGCGGCCGGTCGTCCAGTCGATCAGTTTGCGCTCGATGAGGGTGCCGCCCGCCGACTGGTCCCAGGTGTCCAGGGAGGAATTGACGGCGGACAGGACCGCTTCGCCCAGGACGGCGGGGATCACGACCGGGCAGTTGAGGTGGGCGAGATAGCGGGGGTGGTGGAAGTAGACCGCGTCGCGCAGGTAGACCTCCTCCAGCTCGTCCAGCACGGCGGCGGTGTCGCCCAGCGGCCGGTCGAGGTCGATCCCGTCGATGCGGGGGGCGAGGGCGTCGACCGTGATGCCGGTGAACGGCCGCCGGGTGGCGGCCAGTTTGGCGGCGACCCGCTCCACTCCCTCGGTCACGGAGCGGCGGTACTGCTCAGCGGTCGTGTCATTGAGCAGGTGCGAGCGCATGGTGGGGGTCCTCCGGGGGTGGGGACGGGGTCCGCGGCTGGACGGTGCAGGGGCGGAACCGGGGATTCAACTTAGGTTAGCCTAACCTAAGTTTAGGGATCGGGGCCATGCCTCGTCCGTGACCGTGATCACGTCCCGGGCCCGGCGCGACCGCCCGCGCGGTCACGGTGGGCCCGAGGGGTACGGTGCGGGCCCGGCGTCTACTCGGCCTCGCGGAGCTGTTCCTCGCTCATGCCCCGGCGCCAGTACCCGACGAAGGTGACCCGGCGCCGGTCGACGCCGCGCTCCTGGACGAAGTGCCGGCGCAGCGCCTTCACGCTTCCCGACTCGCCGGCGATCCAGACGTAAGGCCGTGCGGCGGCCGGAAGCCGGGCGGCGCGCACGGCGTCCACGGAGTCCTTCCCGACCGACCAGGTGACCTCGGCGTCCGCCGCCGTCGCCAACTCCCTCACGTTCCCCGCGTCGTGCGTCTCCAGCCACACCCGGGCGCGTCGGCCGGCCGGCAGGGACTCCAGGATCGAGGCGACGGCCGGAAGGGCGCTCTCGTCACCCCACAGCAGCACCAGGTCGGTGTCGTGCGGCGGCCGGAACCGGATCGCCCGGTTGTCGGCCACGGCCGGGCCCAGCAGGACGACCCGGTCACCGGCGGCGGCGCACGCCGCCCAGGCGGAGGCGGGACCGGCCGGGGTGTGCAGCACGAAGTCGACGTCGATCTCCCGGGTGCGCCCGAGCGCGTCGCGGCGCAGGGCGCGCAGGGTGTACGACCGCATCACCGCCCGCACCCCGTCCGGCAGTTCACGCCACGCCTGCCACCATCCGTCCCCCAGCTCGAAGGGCACGGCGGGCGCGTCCTGTCCGGGATGCGGCAGGAACAGCGACAGCGACTGGTCCCGCCCGTCGGAGAGGAAGTGCCGCAGATCCTCCCCGGCGAAGGTGACCCGCACGAGCGAGGGACCGAGCCGCCGTGCGCGCGCGACCTGGAGGGAGAAGAACCGGAAGGGCGCGGCGACGGCGGTGGTCACGGGGGTGCTCCTGTCAGCGGGGGAGGGAGAGGGGCGGCTCGCCTGCTTCCATCCGAGCCGCCCGGGGGTCAGGAAACCTTCTTCGCCTTCTCCAGCGCGGCGGCGAGGTTCTCCAGCAGCGGCACGCACTTGCCGTACGACAGGATCGGCTCGGGGGAGCGCGCGATGACCTGACCGGCCTTCACCGCGGGCAGCTTCTTCCAGGTCGCCTCGGTGACGTCGGCGGGCTGGATGGTCGAGGAGCGGTCGTCCATCATGATGATGTCGGCCGGGTACTTGTCGACGTTCTCCCAGCTCAGCGACTCGTACCAGCCGCCGCCCTGGGCCTTGGCGCTCTCCGGCGGCTCGACGAAGTTCACGCCGAGGGACTTGAAGTACTCCAGATCGATCGAGAGGTTCGTGCCGGAGACGTAGAACAGCTCGGCGCTCGCGGAGCCGGCCATCACCTTGATCTCGGGCTTGGCCTTGGCGGCGGCGCGCAGCCGGGCGGCGGCGGCCTCGAACTTCTTCTTCGCGTCGGTGACGGCGGCGGCCTTCATGTCGGCGCCGAGCGACTCGGCCAGCTCCCACATGCGCTGCAGCGGAGCGGTCAACTGCCGGTCGTAGACCGAGATGCCGACGCTCGGGGCGAGCCCCGCGATCTTGTCCTTGGAGGCCTCGGGGACGTACCAGAGGGTTCCGGCGTCGTCGAACATCGTGGAGACGAGCACGTCGGGCGCGAGGGCCGCGTACTTCTCGACGTTGAACTCGTCCCAGACGTTGCCGAGTACCGTCACCTTGCTGACGTCCATGTCGCCGGCCTGGACGTCGGCCTTGCCCGCGGCGGTCTTCGTCGGGCCGAAGACGCCCTTGACCTGGATCCCGTAGTCGAAGAGGGCGGCGGCGACGCCGGTGAAGGCGACGATGTTCGCGGGGATCGCGTCCAGCTTCACCGTGGTGCCGCGGTCGTCCTTGAAGCTCCAGGGGCCGGACTTGGCAGAGGCGCTCGCCGGCGAACCGGAGCCCGTGCTCTTCGCGTCGTCGTCCCCGCAGGCTGCGAGCGCGGCGCCGAGGCCGAGGGCGCCACCGGCGGCGAGGATGCCGCGGCGGGAGAGGCGGGCGGCTCTGGCGTTGGACATGTCTCTGGCTACTTTCGGACGGGGTGGATCACCCGAGGACGATTCGAATGTAGGTTAGCCTAACCTCATCTGATGTCCAGGGGGCAGCCCCGAGGTGCGGGACGCCCGAAGCGGTGGCGACCCGTCACCTGTGCACAGCCTGTGGATCGAAGGCGGAGAGTGCGCCGGTGGGGCGGACCGGGTGCTCCAGGCCCCTTCTCCCGGCGAAGCGAAGAACGCCGCGGCGGCCTCGTGGTATGTCCACGAGGCCGCCGCGGCAGGGGAGTTGTCCGACGTGGGAGCGCGCGGGGCGCGGAGTGCGGGGCCGCTTCTGGCCAACTCCGAACGCGTCGCGGCACCCGGGGGCGGCCCCCGCCGGATCAGCCCGTCAGGCCCAACTCGCGGGCGATCAGCATCCGCTGGACCTCGCTCGTGCCCTCGCCGATCTCCAGGATCTTGGAGTCGCGCCACATCCGGGCCACCGGGTACTCGTTCATGAAGCCGTACCCGCCGTGCACCTGGGTGGCGTCGCGGGCGTTGTCGACGGCGATCGTCGACGAGTACAGCTTCGCCAGCGCGGCCTCCTTCTTGAAGGGCTCGCCGGCCACCAGCCGTGAGGCCGCGTCCCGCCAGGCGAGGCGGGCCGTGTGGGCCTTCATCTCCATGTCGGCGATCTTGAACTGGACGGCCTGGTTGGCGCCGATCGGACGGCCGAACGCATGCCGTTGCTTCGCGTACTTCACCGACTCGTCCACACAGCCCTGCGCGAGCCCGGTGGCCAGCGCCGCGATGGCGATGCGCCCCTCGTCGAGGATCCGCAGGAACTGCGCGTACCCGCGCCCCTCCTCGCCCAGCAGGTTCGCCGCCGGCACGCGCACGTCGGAGAAGGACAGCTCACGGGTGTCGGAGGCGTTCCAGCCGACCTTCGAGTAGGGCGCCGCGACCGTGAAGCCCGGGGTGCCGGACGGCACGATGATCGCCGAGATCAGCGGCTTGCCGTCGGGCTTGCGCCCCGTCACCGCCGTGACGGTGACCAGCCCGGTGACGTCCGTGCCCGAGTTGGTGATGAAGCACTTGGAACCGTTGATGACCCACTCGTCCGTGTCGGGGTCGAGGCGGGCCGTCGTGCGCGTCGCGCCCGCGTCCGAGCCGCCGTCCGGCTCGGTCAGCCCGAACGCGCCCAGGATCTCGCCGGAGCACAGGCGCGGCAGCCACTCCCGCTTCTGCTCCGGCGTCCCGAAGAGATGGATCGGCATGGCGCCCAGCGAGACGCCCGCCTCCAGGGTGATCGCGACCGACGAGTCGACCCGCGCCAGTTCCTCCAGCACGAGGCCGAGGGCCAGGTAGTCGCCGCCCATGCCGCCGTGCTCCTCCGGGAACGGCAGCCCGAACAGGCCCATACGGCCCATCTCGCGGACGATCTCGTACGGGAACTCGTGCCGCTCGTAGAAGTCGCCGATCTTGGGCGCGACGACGTCGTGCGCGAACTCCTCTACGGTGCGGCGGAGCTCTTCGAGTTCGGGGGAGAGACGGTGGTCCATGACGGGGTCACTGCTCCTTGTGGGGCTGTGTCGTGTGCCCGAGGGCTCGTACGGTGCGGGACGGGCTGGGTCGGCCCAGGTGGCCGGCCATCCACTCGCTCGTGGCGACGAGACGGCCGAGGTCGACCCCGGTGTCGATGCCGAGGCCCTGCAGCATCCACACGAGGTCTTCGGTGGCGAGGTTGCCGGTGGCGGACTTGGCGTACGGACAGCCGCCGAGACCGCCCGCCGACGCGTCGACGGTGGTGACGCCGTGCCGGAGCGCGGCGAGGGTGTTGGCGAGCGCCTGACCGTAGGTGTCGTGGAAGTGCACGCCCAACGCGCCCGTGGGAACGCCCTGTTCGTTCAGCGCGGTCAGCAGCGCCCCGACGTGGCCCGGGGTGGCGACCCCGATGGTGTCGCCCAGGCTCAGCTCGTCGCAGCCCTGGTCGAGCAGGGCACGGCAGACCCGCACGACCTGGTCGACCGGCACCGCGCCCTCCCACGGGTCGCCGAAGCACATGGAGAGATAGCCGCGCACGTGCACGCCCTCGGCCCTGGCGCGGGCCACCACCGGTTCGAACATGGCCAGTGCCTCGTCCACCGTGCGGTTGAGGTTGGCCTTGGCGAAGGACTCGGTGGCGCTGGCGAAGACGGCGACCCGGCGGGCGCCCAGGGCGAGCGCGCGGTCGAGTCCGCGCTCGTTCGGCACGAGCACCGGCAGGGCCGCGTCGACATCGCTCAGCAGCGGGAACAGCTGCTCGGCGTCCGCGAGTTGGGGCACCCACTTCGGGTGGACGAAGCTGGTGGCCTCGATGGTGGTGAGGCCCGCGCCGGCGAGCCGGTGCACGAACTCGGCCTTGACGGCCGTCGGCACGGTCGTCTTCTCGTTCTGCAGACCGTCGCGTGCGCCGACCTCGTGGACGCGCACCCGGGCCGGCAGGTCCGGGTCCGGCACGACCATGGGGAGTGTCATCGGTCCTCCTTCACCGGGGCGGCGGCCGCGCCGGCCGTCGGGGCGATGACGGCGAGCACCTGGTCCATGGCGACCGTCGAGCCCGGCGACACGTCGAGCTCGGCGACCGTGCCGGCGTGCGGGGCGGAGATGACGTGCTCCATCTTCATCGCCTCCACCACCAGCAGGCTCTGGCCGGCGGCCACCTCGTCGCCGACGGCCACCTTGACGACCGTCACCGTGCCCGGCATGGGAGCGGTGAGCGAGTCCGCGCCCGCGCGGGCGGCGCCGGTGAGCGAGGCGGCGACCGGGTCGTGGTCGCGCACATGCCAGGCGTCGCCGTCGCGGCCGATCCAGTCGGCGGCGCGGTGGAAGGTGTGCCGGACGCCGTCCAGCGTCACCGACACCCTCTCGCCGGTGACGGAATGCGTGCCGCGCGGGGTGTGCGCCACCGGGTCGGTGACGCGCAGGTGGAAGGCGGGGGGCCGGGCGGCGCCGCCCAGCCGCCAGCCGTCGGGCACCGAGAACGGGTCGACCCAGCCGTCCCCGGCCGGGGGGCGCAGGGCGTCGAGCCGTACGGCCGCCGCGGCCTCGTACACCGCTTCGGGCACGTCGGTGCGGACGAGCGACTCCGCCTCCCGCTCCACCAGCCCGGTGTCCAGATCGCCCGCCACCACCGCCGGATGCGCCAGCAGCCGCCGCAGGAACCCGGCGTTCGTCTGCACGCCCAGCGTGACCGTCTCCGCGAGGGCCGCACGCAGCTTGCGCAGCGCGGTCTCCCGGTCCGGGCCGTAGGCGATCACCTTGGACAGCATCGGGTCGTAGAGGCTGCCGACCTCGGCGCCCTCGCTGAGCCCGGAGTCGGTGCGCACGCCGTCGCCCTGCGGCTCGCGCAGCCTGAGCACCGTGCCGCCGGACGGCAGGAACCCGCGCGCGGGGTCCTCGGCGCAGATCCGCGCCTCCACCGCGTGCCCGGTCAGCCGGACGTCCTGCTGGCCGAAGGAGAGCGGCTCGCCCGCCGCCGCCCGCAGCTGCCACTCCACCAGGTCGAGGCCGGTGACCAGCTCGGTGACCGGGTGCTCCACCTGGAGGCGGGTGTTCATCTCCATGAAGTAGTACGCCGACGGGTCGTCGCCCGGCACGATGAACTCCACCGTGCCCGCGCCCCGGTAGCCGCACGAGCGCGCCGCCTGCACGGCCGCCTCGCCCATCGACGCGCGCGTGGCCTCGTCGAGCAGGACGCTCGGCGCCTCCTCGACGATCTTCTGGTGCCGGCGCTGGAGTGAGCACTCGCGCTCGCCGAGGTGGACCACGTTCCCGTGGCCGTCGGCGAGGACCTGGATCTCGATGTGCCGGGGGCGGTCGATCCACCGCTCGACGAGGAGCGTGTCGTCGCCGAAGGAGGCGCGGGCCTCGCGGCGGGCGGCCGCGATCTCCTCGGCCAGCGCCGCGGTGTCCCGCACCAGCCGCATGCCCTTGCCGCCGCCGCCCGCGCTGGGCTTCAGCAGCACGGGCACGCCGATCTCGTGGGCGGCGGCGACGAGCTGGTCGTCCGTCAGGCCGCTGCCGCTGGATCCCGGCACCACCGGGACCCCGGCCTCGCGCACGGTGGCCTTGGCCCGGATCTTGTCGCCCATCAGGGCGATGGCTTCCGCGGGCGGCCCGATGAAGACCAGCCCGGCGTCTTCGCAGGCGCGCGCGAAGCCGGCGTTCTCGGCCAGGAAGCCGTAGCCCGGGTGGACGGCCTGGGCGCCGGTCCGCGCGGCCGCCTCCAGCAGCCGCTCGACCGAGAGATAGCTGTCGGCGGCGGGCGGCGGGCCGATCCGTACGGCCGTGTCCGCCTCCCGGACGTGCCGGGCGTCCGCGTCGGCGTCGGAGAAGACCGCCACCGAGCGCACGCCCATGGCGCGCAGCGTGCGGATGACGCGGACGGCGATCTCGCCCCGGTTGGCCACGAGCACTGTGTCAAACATGAAGTCCCCTCCTCACATCCGGAAGACGCCGAACCGGGGCTCGCCCAGCGGCGCGTTGGCGCAGGCCGTCAGGGCCAGGCCCAGCACCTGCCGGGTCTCCTGCGGTTCGATGACCCCGTCGTCCCACAGCCGGGCGGTCGCGTAGTAGGCGTTGCCCTGCCGCTCGTACTGCGCGCGGATCGGGTCCTTGAACGCCTCTTCGTCCGCCGTGGGCCACTCCTGGCCGCCGGCCTCCAGCTGGTCGCGCTTGACGGTCGCGAGAACGGAGGCGGCCTGCTCGCCGCCCATGACGGAGATCTTGGCGTTGGGCCACATCCACAGGAAGCGGGGCGAGTACGCCCGGCCGCACATGGAGTAGTTGCCCGCGCCGTACGAACCGCCGACGACGACCGTCAGCTTCGGCACGCGCGTGCACGCCACCGCCGTCACCATCTTGGCGCCGTGCTTGGCGATGCCCCCGGCCTCGTAGTCCTTGCCGACCATGAAGCCGGAGATGTTCTGCAGGAACACCAGCGGGATCCCGCGCTGGTCGCACAGCTCGATGAAGTGGGCGCCCTTCTGCGCGGACTCCGAGAACAGGATGCCGTTGTTGGCGACGATCCCGACCGGATGGCCGTGGATCCGGGCGAACCCGGTGACGAGGGTCTGCCCGAACTCGGACTTGAACTCCGCGAAGCGCGATCCGTCCACCACGCGCGCGATGACCTCGCGCACGTCGTAGGGGGTGCGCGAGTCGACCGGCACGGCCCCGGTCAGCCCGTGGGGGTCGACCTTGGGCTCGACGGAGGGCCGCACCTGCCAGGGCAGGGGACCGCGCGCGGGGAGCGTGGCGACGATGTTCCGCACGATCCGCAGCGCGTGCGCGTCGTCCTCCGCGAGATGGTCGGTCACGCCGGAGACCCGGGAGTGCACCTCGCCGCCGCCCAGCTCCTCCGCGGTGACGACCTCGCCGGTGGCCGCCTTCACCAGCGGCGGGCCGCCCAGGAAGATCGTCCCCTGCTCACGCACGATGACCGCCTCGTCGCTCATGGCCGGCACGTACGCCCCGCCGGCCGTGCAGGACCCGAGGACCGCCGCGATCTGCGGGATGCCGGCCCCCGACATCCGGGCCTGGTTGTAGAAGATCCGCCCGAAGTGCTCACGGTCGGGGAACACCTCGTCCTGCATCGGCAGGAACGCCCCGCCGGAGTCCACCAGGTACAGGCAGGGCAGGCGGTTCTCCAGCGCCACCTCCTGGGCGCGCAGATGCTTCTTCACCGTCATCGGGTAGTAGGTGCCGCCCTTGACAGTGGCGTCGTTCGCCACGATCACGCACTCGCGCCCGCTCACCCGCCCGATCCCGGCGATGACGCCGGCAGCCGGGGCCTGCCCGTCGTACATCCCGTCGGCGGCGAGGGGGGCGAGCTCGAGGAAGGGCGACCCCGGGTCCAGGAGGGTGTCGACCCGGTCCCGGGGCAGCAGCTTGCCGCGCGCGGTGTGCCGGGCCCGCGCCTTCTCACCGCCTCCCAGCCGGGCCGCGGCCAGCTTCCCGCGCAGCTCCTCGGCGAGTGCGCGATGCGCCTCCTCGTTGGCCCGCCAGGCCTCCGACGCGGGATCGCCCGCGCTCGTCAGCTCCGGTGCCTCTTCCATTCTCGCGGTCCCCTCACGCCAGTGATCGACTGTTAATGAGCGTTAACCATTTCCTCCAGGTTAACGACCGCTAACCTCCCTGTCTAGAATTGCTCCCATGGCCACGAGAACCGACGCGCCCACCCGGCGCGAGCAGATCCTCAGGGAGGCCGCGCGGCTGTTCGCCGAGCGCGGCTTCCACGGCGTCGGGGTCGACGAGATAGGCGCCGCGGTCGGCATCAGCGGCCCCGGTCTGTACCGGCACTTCCCCGGCAAGGACGCGATGCTCGCGGAACTGCTGGTGGGCATCAGCGGGCAGCTGCTGACCGGCGCCAGGCGCCGTCTGGCGGAGGCGGGCGGCGACCCGGCGGAGACGGTCCTTGACTCGCTCATCGAAGGGCACATCGACTTCGCGATCGACGACCGTCCCCTGATCACCCTGCACGACCGGGAGCTGGACCGCCTGCGCGACAGCGACCGCAAGCTGGTCCGCCAGCTCCAGCGGCAGTACGTCGAGCTGTGGGTGGAGGCGCTGCGCGCGCTCTACCCGGACCTCGCCGAGCCCGCGGCCCGCTCCGCGGTCCACTCGGTCTTCGGCCTGCTGAACTCCACCCCGCACCTCGGCCGCCCGGGTTCCCTCCCGGGCCGCGCGGCCACGGCCGAGCTGCTGCACCGCATGGCCCGCGGCGCGTTCGCGGCGGCGGGAGCGGAGTGACGAGCGTTACGGGCGCCGGGCCCCGGGAGGTCTGGACGCTGTTCCCTACCCGCCGGTACGGTGGCTTCTGAGCGAGCGCTTAGCCGTAGGAAGCCGCAACCACTGATTGAGGAACCCCCACGGCGAGCAACCAGATCCGCGAGAGCGGCGCCGGCTTAGGCGCAGAGAGGGGCCGGCGGTGCGCCGTACGGTGTTCAACGAGGACCACGAGGCGTTCCGGGAGACTCTCCGGGCCTTCATCGAGGCCGAGGTCGTCCCGGTCTACGACGAGTGGTTCGCGGCCGGCCAGGCGCCGCGCGACTTCTACTACAAGCTCGCCGAGCTGGGCGTCTTCGGCATCCGCGTCGACGAGGAGTACGGCGGCGCCGGCATCGACTCGTACAAGTTCGAGGCGGTCCTGTACGAGGAGACGGCCCGCGCGGGCATCACGTTCGGCGGCTCCGGCGTGCACGTCCTGCTCGGTCTGCCGTACATCAAGCTGCTCGCCAACGACGAGCAGAAGAAGCGCTACCTGCCGAAGTTCGTCTCCGGCGAGGAGATGTGGGCGATCGCGATGACCGAGCCGGGCACCGGCTCCGACCTCGCGGGCATGAAGACCACCGCCAAGTTGAGCGAGGACGGCACGCACTACGTCCTCAACGGCTCCAAGACCTTCATCACCGGCGGCGTCCACGCCGACCAGATGATCGTCTGCGCCCGGACCGACGCGCCCAGCGCCGAGGACCGCCGGCACGGCATATCGCTCCTCGTGGTGGACACCAAGTCCGAGGGCTACTCGATCGGCCGCAAGCTGGACAAGCTCGGCCTGAAGACCTCCGACACCGCCGAGCTGGCGTTCGTCGACGTCAAGGTGCCCGTGGAGAACCTCCTCGGCGAGGAGAACAAGGGCTTCTACTACCTCGGCCACAACCTGGCCTCCGAGCGCTGGGGCATCGCCTACGGCGCGTACGCGCAGGCCAAGGCCGCCGTCCGGTTCGCCAAGCAGTACGTGCAGGAGCGCACCGTCTTCGGCAAGCCGGTCGCGCACTTCCAGAACACCAAGTTCGAGCTGGCCGCCTGCCAGGCCGAGGTGGACGCGGCCGAGGCCGTCGCCGACCGCGCCACGGAGGCGCTGGACGCCGGTGAGCTGACGCCGGCCGAGGCCGCCAGCGCCAAGCTGTTCTGCACCGAGGTCGCCCACCGCGTCATCGACCGCTGCCTCCAGCTGCACGGCGGCTACGGCTTCATGAACGAGTACCCGATCGCCCGCCTGTACGCGGACAACCGCGTCAACCGCATCTACGGCGGCACCAGCGAGATCATGAAGTCGATCATCGCCAAGGACATGGGTCTGTAGGGTCCCGGCGACCTCTGCCCGGTACGACTGGACGCCATGAACCACGCACTGCAGGATCTCCTCGATCTGCTCGACCTGGAACAGATCGAGGAGAACATCTTCCGCGGCCGCTCCCGCTCCGCCGTCGTCCCGCGCGTGTTCGGCGGACAGGTGGCGGCCCAGGCGCTGGTCGCCGCCGGGCGGACGGTCCCGCAGGACCGGCCCGCACACTCCCTCCACGCGTACTTCCTGCGTATGGGGGACCCCGGGGCGCCCATCGTCTACGACGTAGAGCGCATCCGGGACGGCCGTTCCTTCACCACCCGCCGGGTGGTCGCCGTCCAGCACGGCCGGCCGATCTTCTCGCTGTCGGCGTCCTTCCAGGCGTACGAGGAAGGCCTCGACCACCAGACGCCGAAGCCGGCCTCGCCGGACCCGGAGGAGCTGCCCACCTCCCGGGAGCGGATGGGCGGCTACGACCATCTCGACCCGGCGGTCGTCGAGCGGTTCCTGGAGAGCCGCGAGGCGATCGACCTGCGCTACGTCGACGAGCCGCCGTACGGGAAGTTCGGCGAGCCGCGCGAACCGCGCTCCCAGGTGTGGTTCCGCACCAACGGCAAGCTCGCGGACGACCCCCTGCTGCACGTCGTCCTCGCCACCTACGTCTCCGACATGACCCTGCTCGACTCGGTGCTGCTCGCGCACGGGCGCGGCGGCTGGGCCGTGGGGGACGTGGTGGGCGCGTCCCTGGACCACGCGATGTGGTTCCACCGTCCGTTCCGCGCCGACGAATGGCTCCTGTACGACCAGGAGTCGCCCTCCGCGCACGGCGGCCGCGGCCTCGGCCAGGCCCGCATCTACACGCAGGACGGCCGGCTCGCGGTGTCGGTGATCCAGGAGGGCGTGGTCCGCGTCCCCCGGGCGGACTGAGCCCCCGTCCTGAACCTCCGCCCGTGACTCCCCGCCGGTGACCCCCTGTCCTACAGGCCCGCCTCCGCGAGCAGGTAGGCGACCATCGGGTCGTAGTGGCGCGGGCTGACGACGTGGTCGTCCAGGGGGACCGCCACCTGGACGACGCCCTCCGCCTCGCCGATGAACAGCGCCGGGTCGTTGCAGTCGGCGTAGCCGACGGAGTCCACGCCGTGCCGGCCGGCGTATCCCGCCCAGCCGTGGTCGGCGACGACCAGGTCCGGCAGCGGGCGCCCCGCGCGCTCCAGCGCCGTCAGGATCGCCTTCATCGGCTCACCCGAATGGGTGTGCCACAGCGTCGCCCCGTGTTCGAGCACCGCCACGTCGGCGACCTGCCAGACGTACCCCTCGTCGGTCTGCAGACCCGGCGGGATGACGACGATCTCGCAGCCCGCCGCGCGCAGGGCCGCCGCGGTCGCGCGGTGCACGTCCAGCAGGCCGCCCGGGTGGCCGGTGGCGAACAGCACCCGCTGCCGGCCCTCGGCCGCCTTGCGCAGCCGGGCCGCCATCCGGTTCAGGCCGTCGACCGTCAGCTCGGGGTCGATGGTGTCCTGGCCGTAGCGGTACTCGGGATCGTCGTTGACGCCCACCCGCTCCGCCATCACCGCGAGCACGTCCTGCTCGTCGGTCCAGCGGTCGCCGAGTTCCAGGCCCAGCCAGAAGTTGCGCACGCCGTTGGCGAGTTGGCGGTAGTGCGAGAGGTTGTTCTCGCGCGGGGTGGCGACGTCCCCGGCGATACGCGTTCTGACGAGGTGGTCGACGAGTTCGACGCGGCTGGGCGTCGCGGATATCGGCATGGTCTCCATTGTGGGGCAGCGCGCTGTGGGCGTCCCGGCCGTTCCCCCCGCTGGGACACGCGTCACGCCCCCTGTGCAGGCCTTTGGGCGGCCCTGATCGGTCCTGGTCGCTCCCGGTCAGTCCTGTTTCAGCGCGAACCACAGCTCCATCCGGACGTCGGGATCGTCCAGGTCGGCGTCGAGCAGCGCGGCGCAACGGGCGATCCGCTGCCGCACGGTGTTGCGGTGCACGGCCAGGGCGACCGCCGTCCGGTCCCAACCGCCGTGCAGGGAGAGCCAGGCGCGCAGCGTCTCGACGAGGGCCGCCCGCCCGGCGAGCGGGGCGAGCAGGGCGCGCGCGTGGTCCCGGGCCTCGTCCGCGGGCACCAGGTCCAGCAGGCCGGCCCCCGAGCCGTGACGCACCAGGGCCGTGCGGGCGGCCAGGGCCCGGCCCAGGGCGCGGGCCGCCTGCGCGTCGGCGGCCGGCCAGCCGGCCGGAGTGGTGTCCGCGCTGACGCCGAGGACCCAGCCCGGCTGCGGCCGCGGCGGACGGCCCGCGGGCACGAGGACCCGCACGACGTCCTCGCCGAGATCTACCAGCGGCGAACCCAGCCCCGCGCCGAACGCGGAGGCCGCCAACGGGTCGGGAGTGCGCCCGCCCTGCGGCCGCCCGTGCACGACGAGCCACCGCTCCCCGCCCAGCAGCGGCGCCACCTCCTCGGGCGCGCCGCCCAGCAGCAGCCGTACCAGCGCCGAGGAGCGTGCCGCTCCCGACCCGCTCTGCTGCTCGCCGGTGAGCAGGGAGAGCAGCACGGCGGCGACGGAGGCGATGGTGTGGTCGCCGGGACCGCGCCGGGGCGCCGCCACGCCCAGCACGAAGCCCCGCCCGGCGCCGAGCGCGTAGGCGGACAGGTGGACGCCGGCCGGAGTGGTGTCGCCGGCGGTGGCCGGAGGGGCGGCCGAGGGCGGGGCGGCGGTCTGCGCGGCGGGCGTGGCGGCGCGGGAGAGGAGCAGACGGGCGAGCGCGGAGAGCGGGTCGTCCGCCTCGGACGGGCTGCCCGCCCCGGCGATCTCCGCGCCCTCCGGGCCGTACAGCACCGCGCGACCGCCGACCCGCCGGGCGAGCTGCCGCAGCACGGACGGGACCGGGTCCGGGCGTGCGGCGGCGGCCGCGAGGCTCTGCTGGGCTTCGGTCACCCGGCGCAGTTCGGCCGTGCGGGCGCGCTCGATCAGCTGCCAGACGGCACGGGCGACGGCCGCGAACGTGGTCTGCGGGGGCACCTCCAGGAGCGGCAGCCCGTGCGTCTCGCACGCGGCGACCAGCGCCGGCGGCACCGTGTCGTGCACCGGCGTGACGCCGAAGCCCAGGGCCGCGCCCCCCGCCGCCACGACGCGCGACACGTAGTCGTCGAGGTGCGTGCCCGCGGCAGCCGTCCCCGGGATGTGCGCCCCGGCCGTCAGCAGCAGCTCGCCGCCCAGCAGGTACGGGTACGGGTCGGCCATCTCCGAGGAGTGCGCCCCGTGCAGGACCGTGCCGGCGCCGGCCGGTCCGGCGATCTGCCGCAGCCCGAGATCCTCGCGGGCCAGCAGGGCGGCGAGCGGCACGGGCGGAGTGGGCGGGACGGCCGGGGGCACGGCGGGCGGGCCTGCGGCGGGCGGGTCTGCGCTGGGCCCGGGCGACGCCATGTGCGCTTCCTCCATTCCAGAGCCTTCGGATGGATGAAACGTACACTTCGCAGCCGCCGCCGGACTGCCTAGGGTCGAAGGAGCCCCCGACCCGGCCCGTAGGGTCGGACGAGAAACCGTGCGTACGCGACGAAGCGTAGGAAAGAAGGCATACGACCATGGACGGCAACGAGACGCCCCGCGGCCCCGTCGACTCCTCCCGCATCCCGCGGTACGCCGGCCCCGCCACCTTCGCCCGGCTGCCCCGCCTCGACGAGGTCGGCCGCGCGGACGTCGCCGTCGTGGGCGTCCCGTTCGACTCGGGCGTCTCCTACCGGCCCGGCGCCCGCTTCGGCGGCAACGCGATCCGCGAGGCGTCCCGGCTGCTGCGGCCGTACAACCCGGCGCAGGACGCCTCCCCGTTCGCCCTCGCCCAGGTCGCGGACGGCGGCGACATCGCGGTGAACCCGTTCGACATCCACGAGGCCGTGGAGACGATCGAGGCGGCCGCCGACGACCTGCTCGGCACCGGCGCGCGCCTGATGACCCTGGGCGGCGACCACACCATCGCGCTCCCGCTGCTGCGCTCGGTCGCGAAGAAGCACGGCCCCGTGGCCCTGCTCCACTTCGACGCCCACCTCGACACCTGGGACACCTACTTCGGCGCGGAGTACACGCACGGCACGCCGTTCCGCCGGGCGGTGGAGGAGGGCGTCCTCGACACCGAGGCGCTGTCCCACGTCGGCACCCGCGGCCCCCTCTACGGCAAGCAGGACCTCACCGACGACGAGAAGATGGGCTTCGGCATCGTCACCTCGGCGGACGTCTACCGGCGCGGGGCCGACGAGATCGCCGACCAGCTGCGCCAGCGCATCGGCGACCGCCCCCTCTACATCTCCATCGACATCGACTGCCTCGACCCGGCGCACGCGCCCGGCACCGGCACCCCGGAGGCGGGCGGCATGACCTCCCGCGAGCTCCTGGAGATCCTGCGCGGCCTCGCCTCCTGCAACCTGGTCTCGGCGGACGTCGTCGAGGTGGCCCCCGCGTACGATCACGCGGAGATCACGTCTGTGGCCGCGTCCCACACGGCGTACGAACTCACCACGATCATGTCCCGACAGATTGCCGAGGCTCGCGCGAAGTGACTCACGACCACGACCTGGTGCTCCGCCCCACCGCCGCGCAGACGGAGGCCGCACTGAACCCTCCCCCCGGCCGCACCGGCGGAGACCTGGTCGTGGAGACCCTGGCCGCGCTCGGCGCGACGACGGTGTTCGGCCTGCCCGGCCAGCACGCGCTCGCCGTCTTCGACGCCCTGCGCCGCTCCTCACTGCGCTACGTCGGTCTGCGGATGGAGAACAACGCGGGCTTCGCGGCGGACGCGTACGGCAGGATCACCGGGGAGGCCGCGCCGCTGCTGCTGTCGACGGGCCCGGGCGCCCTCACCTCCCTCGCCGCCCTCCACGAGGCCGCGGCGGCCTCCGCCCCGGTCCTGGCGATCAGCAGCCAGGTCCCGACGGCCGGGCTGGGCGGCGGCCGGCGCGGTTATCTGCACGAACTCCCGGACCAGGCGGCCTCGTTCAGGGGTGTCGTGAAGTCCGTCCACCAGGCCCGCACCGCATCGCAGATCCCGTCGGCGATCGAGGCGGCCTGGAAGTCCGCGCTGACGGTCCCGCACGGCCCGGTGTGGGTGGAGATCCCGCAGGACGTGCTGCTGGCGCGGACGTCGATCCCGGTCGTGACGGGCGGCGACGCGTTCCCCGACGAACTGCCGCCACGCCCCGAACTGACCGCCGTGGCCGCCGACCTGCTGTCCCGTGCCGAACGCCCGGCGATCATCGCCGGCGGCGGAGTGGTCCGGGCGGACGCGTCGGGCAAGCTGCGGCAGCTCGCGGAGAAGATCACCGCCCCCGTCGTCACCACCCCCGGAGGCAAGGGCGCGTTCCCCTGGACGCACCCCCTCTCCCTGCAGTCCTGGCTGGAGGACCGGCACACCACGGACTTCCTGGAGGACGCGGACGTCCTGCTGGTGGTCGGCTCGGGCCTCGGCGAACTGTCGTCCAACTACCACACGTTCACGCCGCGCGGCCGGATCGTCCAGATCGAGGCGGACCTCGGCAAGCTGGAGTCCAACCACCCGGCGCTGGGCATCCACGCGGACGCCCGGCTCGCGTTGCAGGCGCTTCTGGAGACAGTGGAGGAGCGGCAGGACGAGAGCGCGCCCGGCCGGGTACGGGACCTGCTCGCGAAAGTCGCCGACCGCATCGCCGCCCAGGGCCTCACCCTGGAGCAGGAGGTGCTGGCGTCGGTGCGCAGGGCGCTGCCGGCCGACTCCCCGTCCTTCTGGGACATGACGATCCTGGCGTACTGGGCGTGGTCGGCGTTCGACGCCCAGGGCCCGAACCACATGCACTCCGCGCAGGGCGCCGGCGGTCTCGGCTACGCCTTCCCCGCGGCGCTGGGCGCGGCGGTGGCCGACCCGACCCGGCCGGTGCTCGCGGTCTCCGGCGACGGCGGCGCCCTGTACTCGGTCGCCGAGCTGGCCACGGCCCGCCAGCACGACCTGAACGTGACCTGGCTGATCGTCGACGACGGCGGTTACGGCATCCTGCGCGAGTACATGACGGACTCCTTCGGCGCGGCCACCGGCACCGAGCTGGCCCGCCCGGACTACGCGGCGCTGGCGGAGTCCTTCGGCGTGCCGGGCGTGCGGACGTCCCCGGCCGCCCTGGCGGCGGACCTGGCGAAGGCCCTGTCCGAGCCCGGCCCGTCGGTGGTCGTCCTCCCGGCGCTGCTGCGCATGTTCGCACCGACGCACCTGGGATCGGACTGATCACCAGATCGGCTGTCCGGGCTGATGCGTCACGGAAAGGTTCCGCGAGGTCGTAGCCGTTTGCCGGTCGGGCCGATGTCAGTCGCGGCCACTACGGTGAGCCCGGAGCGGAGGACAGCGTGCCGCTGAGGCTCCGCGTAGCCAACGTACGGTCTCTGCGAGACGAGCAGGGGCTGTCCTTCGTCGCGCCCGGCGAGGATTAGGCCGGGATGATCAGGCCGCCGGCACCGGCGCAGATTCCCGCGGTCGCTGCGATGCACCCGGCAGTGAGGACGCCGATGCCCGCCGCAGCCGCCCAGCCGTAGAACTTGCGGTGCCTGCGGATGTGGCGGCCCACCGAGCTTTTCTTGAAGCTGTTCCACTTCTTCTTGAACCAGCCCCACCTGCCGTCGAGGTCGTAACGGTTGACCGGGTCGCCGTTGACGTACTCCCTCGGTCACCCATCGCGGGCTGTCGCCGTCGTCACCGTAGTGGTTGACCTTGGAACCGGTCTGGGTCCAGGTGGTGCCTGATCCCGTCTCGGTCGTGCATGAGCGGTAGCGCAGTGCGGCGTCCAGCTGCCAGGAGCAATGCTCAGGTGACCAAGGCTGCAGGGCCCATCGCGGTGGCCGTCCCGCGCGTGAACGACAAGCGGGTCGACGAGACGACGGGCGAACGTCAGCGGCGAGGGCGGGGACCGGTCCTGGTCCGGCGGCCGCTCATCGCCGCCCAGGACTCGTCGAGGTGCCTCACACAGACCGGCCACCTCGACGCTCCCGTAGGGCCGCTGCAGTCGCAGCGTGACGGTGTCGCCTCCGTGCGGCCGCCAGTGCAGCTTGGGTCAGTGCAGCGACCCCACAGCCTGACGGTCCTGCGCGGGCCGTCGCCGAGTGTCCCACCAGGTACGCAGCCGCCGCTCCAGCGGGCGCTCCACGGCGTAGTGCAACGCCGCGGCGCCGGCGAGCGAGATGATGAGAAGGGCCGCGTACCACTGCAGGTTCGACCAGCTCACCGTCTCTTTCCCGAACGTGTCACGCGCGACGTAGATGAAGGTCGCGTGGACGAGGTAGAACGCGTAAGACCACTCGCCGAGGAGGACGAGAGGACGCCAGCGCAACAACGAGCGTTTGCCTGCGAGGTCACGCCAGGCGATCGTGGCGATCATCGCGGCACAGGCGAAGATGATCCACTCATCCTTCGTGACCCGTACGAAGGCGGCAAAGGTGTTTCCGGCCGGCCGGTCCGCGGTGGTGACCAGCCAGCCGGCGAGGGCGGCAGAGCCCAGGAACGCCCAGACGGGGGCGATGCGCACTCGCCAGCCCGAGAGCATCGCGCGAGCGATGGCGATCCCGATGACGAACTCACTCAGCCGTACCACCGGGAGCGGCACCTCCGCCGCCCGGGAATGCGGCTGGAACCATACGTAGACGCGGTAGACGAGAGCCGCAGCGAAAGTGAGGGTCATCGCCACCAGTGCGCCACGCACCCTCAGCCGTGCGAACACGCGATGCAGCGCCGGGAACAGAGCGTAGAAGAAGAATTCGCAGGTCAGCGTCCATGCTGCCGGATTCCCCGAATACAGCAGGACCGGATCCCGCCACCAGCCCTGGATCAGCGGGACGGACAGCAGAAGGATTCCGACGCTGACCGGCTTGACCCAGCTCTGGGCCGGGTCGGGGGTGTAGCTGTAGAAGACGGGTATCGCGAACAGCAGGGCCACGAAGTGCGCGGGATAGATCCGAGCGAAACGCCGCCAGTAGAAGGTGGGCGCGGTGACGCCCGGCCGCGCCGACCAGGTCAGCACAAATCCGGAGAGCACGAAGAAGAGCGTGACTCCGTACTTGCCGAAGCCGACCACCTCAAAGACCGGCAGCGGCGCCAGATTGGTCATGTGGTGGGCGAAGACACCGAAGGCAGCCCACCAACGCAGTCCGGTGAGCGAGTCGAGGCGGCCGGCCCGGGCGGGCGGGGCGGCCGCCGTCGGCTGATTCATGAAATCGGTCACTCTCATCGGGCTGGTCGGGTGTGTCGGGGTCTCGCCAGAGTGTAAGGGGGTATCCCGGCCCGTTCGTGGGGAGTCCCTGGCCGCTGGACTCGGACGTTCGGCGCCCCCGCCTCGGTGTTTCACCGTGAATTCCATGAACTGTGACATTCTGTCACCGCATGCAAAAGGTGCCCTGTGGCCTGCGATGATCCGGTTTGTTGAGGACTGGGTCATGAGCGGGTGGGGGCACCTTTCACGTGCAGGGTAGCGAGTGGGCGCGGGGTCTGGCGATGTCGGGGGCCGGGAAGGGACAGGTCGGGCATGTGGGCGGGGTGCATCTGCGGCTGCTCGCGGAGCGCACGGGCCTGAGGGGGGAACTGCCGGCGGCGCTGGCCCGGCCGGGGTTCGTGCCGCTGCACGACCGGGGCAGGTGATGGTGGACCTCGCGGTCGCGATCACTCTGGGCGCGACCTGCATCCGTGCAATCCGCTGCTGGAACACCAACGCCCGGTGTTCGGTGATCGACAGTGACGGGACGCTGATTCCCGCGCCGTCGGAGAAAGAAGGAGCCCATGGCGTCGGCATCCCAGACGGCCCGGCACAGCAGATGCCGTGCCACCTGCTCCCCGGACTTCGCGGCACGGGCACTCGCTTACGCACACCGGGGCCGTCGACGAAGGCCGTTGATACCGTCCCGGCATGTCTGAAGCACCCGGAACACCCGGCCCCGGCGCCCGCCCCGGCCCCGTCACCGCCGACGACGTGCGGGACGTCGTCCGCGCGGCGGCGGCCGTGCTGCGCGAGGCGGGGGAGGCCGACTGGGACGTCAGGGCCGGTTCCCTGGAATGGAGTTGCTGGGAGACCGTCGAGCACCTCGCCGACGACCTCTTCGCCTACGCCGCCCAACTGGGGCCCGAGGAGCCGCCGTCGGACCGGGACGTGCCCTTCGTCTGGAGCCCGCAAAGGCCCGGCGGACCGGCCAACGTCGTCTTCGCCGACCGCGCCGCCGGAGCCGCCGGGCTGGTGCAGGTGCTGGAGGCGAGCGGCGCTCTGCTGACGGCCATGGTGCGCACCGCCCCGCCGGACGTCAGGTCGCATCACGTGTTCGGCGCCTCCGACCCCGAGGGCTTCGCCGCCATGGGCGTCGTCGAGACGCTGGTGCACGTGCACGATGTCGCCGAGGGGCTCGGGGTGCGGTGGGAGCCGGACGCCGGACTGTGCGGCCGGGTGCTGGCGCGGCTCTTCCCCGACGCCCCGACGGGCACCGACGCGTGGCCCGCCCTGCTGTGGGCGACCGGCCGGGGCGAGCTGCCGGGGCGTGCGCGTCTCACGCGGTGGCGCTGGCACGGTGCTCCCCGCGGGTGACGCCGAAAGGGGCCGAACCTCCTTGTCGCCATGGGAGGTTCAGCCCCTGCGGGTGTGCGTGCCGCGGTCCTACCAGATCGCCTCGACCCACTCCGGGTGGTCGATGAACGGGTTGCGGTTGTGCTGGTAGGTGTCGTAGATGGTCTGGTTGCGCTTCTCCTCGAAGGCGCTCGGCGGGTCCTCGTCGTTCCACTGCTTGAGCACGGACAGCTTGCCGATGTACGGGTTGCTGCCGTTGTTGACCTTCTCGTTGGGCTCGAGGTCGGCGAAGCCGTCGCCGCCGTCGTAGCGGACCGCCATGTAGAGGATCATGCGGGCCACATCGCCCTTGTCGGCGTCGCGCGGCTCGAAGGAGTCGGAGTCGGTGAGGCTGCCGCCGCCGCCCGAGACGGTGCTGCCGCCGTTGTCGAAGTCCTTGTTGCCGCGGATGCTGTTGACCGTCACGTCCGCGGGACGCAGGTGGTGCAGGTCCGTGCCGGGACCGGTCACCTCGCCGAAGTCGCCGTGCGACTTGGCCCAGACGTGCTCGCGGTTCCAGTCGCCGACGTCGCCGCCGTTGAGGGACTTGCTGCGCGAGACGCCGCTGTACAGCAGGATCACGTTGCTGCTGTTGTTCGGGTCCTGGTCGGTGACCTTGAGGGCGTTCCAGACCGCGGAGTACGAGATCTTCGAGACGTTGGCGCTGATGATCGTGTGCAGGGAGGACTTCAGGCTCGTGCCCGTCTTGCCGACCGCGTTCTTGTAGTACGTCGAGTCGTACGCCGTCGTGGTCGCCGCGGCGGGGGACGCGGTGAGCGCGGGGGCGGTGAGGCCGACCAGGACGGCAGTGGTGGCCAGCGCCACCGACTTCCATCGGCGTATGCGTGTCGCCAGCATGTGGGGTGTCCGATCTACGCGGGTTGATTGAAGGCGGCAATCGGGAGAGTGACATGCACATGCGGTCATGGCAATGAATCTGACATGTCTTTCAGATGACGAGATCCGGCAAACCGCCCCTTGTCCACGCGAGTTGATGTGCGCGGACGGCCTCCGACAGAAGAGTCGGAGGCCGTCCGGGTCCTGGGCCTGCGTGTCAGCTCACGTCGGAGGCGTCCAGCCGGTAGACGGTGGACGTGGCGGAGGCAGCGCCGTCGGCACTGGCCCCGGAGGCCGAACTCGCGCCGTACTCGCTCGCCTTCACCGCCGTGCCGTTCTTCTGCACCCACGTGGTGATCTGGGCCAGCAGGCTGTTGTTGCCGCCGCCCGGACCCCCGCCGCCGCCGAGCTGGATGTAGTGCAGCTCGCCCTTCTTCACCAGTTCCTTGAGACGGGTCAGCGTCATCGCGTTGTCGGAGCCGGTGAAGCCGAACATCGAGATGACGGGCTTTCCGGTGCTCAGGATCAGCTGGCCCGCGCTCTGCGAGTTGGACACCGCGATCAGCCAGGTGGCGCCGTCCTGGTGCTTCTCCAGGTACGAGACCAGCCCGCTGTCGGCGCCGCCCATGCCGCCGCCTCCGCCCATGCCGCCGGGTGCCGTGCCGTTGCCGCCGCCGCCCTGCGGGAGTTCGCCGGCGCCGCCGCCCTGCGTCATCCGGCCGTCGCCGCCGGGGAACTCCCCGCCGGCCTGGCCGCCCTGCCGCGTGCCTCCCGGCATCTGGCCGCCGGGGCCGCCGCCGAAGCCGCCCCGGCCACCGCCGCCCGGCCCGCCCATGCCGCCGCCGGTGGAGGGGCCGGCGGTCGGGTTGGTGCCGCCCATCATGCCGCCGGAGGTGCCGAAGGCGGGCGACGCGGCGAACGCCGCCGGACCCGCGAGGCCCGCCACGAGTGCCGCCGTGACGGACACCCCGAGCAGCCGGAGCCTCGGGCCCGAGTCCGCCGAGCGCAGGACGAACAGGCCCACGAGCGCGAGGATCATGACCACGCCCACCGCCGGCCACAGCCAGGTGTTCCAGTCGCCGGCCCGCCGCAGCAGCACGACCGCCCAGACTCCGGTGACCGCGAGCCCGGCCGGCAGCACCCACGACCAGCGGGCCTCGCCGCCCCGGAAGGCGCGCCACAGCAGGACGCCGCCGCCCCCGCACAGCGCCGCGACGCCCGGGGCGAGCGCGGTCGTGTAGTACGGGTGCATGGTGCCCTCGGCCATGGCGAACGTCAGGTAGTGCAGCACGAGCCAGCCGCCCCACATCACCAGCGCGGCACGGGTCGCGTCGGTGCGCGGGGCCCGGCCGCACCGCACCAGGCCGGCGACGAGCGCGACGCCCGCGAAGGGGATCAGCCAGGAGATCTGGCCGCCGAGGACGTCGTTGAACATCCGGCCGATGCCCGCGGTCCCGGCGAAGGAGGCGCCGCCCCCGCCGCCCCCGCCGTTGCCCTCGCCGCCGAGGACCCGGCCGAGGCCGTTGTAGCCCGTGATCAGGTCCCAGGCGCTGCCGTCGGTCGAACCGCCGATGTACGGGCGGTCGTCGGCCGGCACGAGCGAGACCGCGGTCGCCCACCAGAAGCTCGAGACGGCCAGCGCCACGGCGGCGAGCGCCAGGTTGGCGGCCTTCTTCCGCAGGCCGAGCCCCGACGCGTACAGGTACACGGCGAAGACGGCGGGCAGGGCGATGTAGCCCTGGAGCATTTTCGTGTTGAAGGCGAGGCCGAAGCAGACCGCGGAGCCGATGAGCGGCAGCAGCCTGTCGTCGCGGGTGGCGCGCAGGGCGAGCGCGGCGCCCGCTGCCATCAGCAGGACGAGGATCGTGTCGGGGTTGTTGTCCCGGTCGATGGCGACGGTGATGGGGGTCAGCGCGAGGACCAGCGCCGCGACGGCCGCCGCGACGTGCCCGAACGCCCGCTTCACGGAGGAGTGCAGGATCCAGATCGTGCCGAGTGCCGCCGCGATCTGCGGGGCCATCATCTGCCAGGTGCCGAAGCCGAAGACCCGGCAGGACAGGCCCATGACCATGAGCGCGAACGGCGGCTTGTCGACGGTGAGGAAGTTCCCGGCGTCGAGCGAGCCGAAGAACCACGCCTTCCAGCTCTGCGTGCCGCTGTACACGGCGGCGCTGTAGAAGCTGTTGAGGCTGTCGCCCGAGAGGTTCCAGCCGTAGAGCACCCCCGCCAGGGCCAGGACGGCGATCAGTGCGGGCAGCGACCAGCGGGGCGCCTCCTGCGGCGGGTGCGCCGGGGGAGCCGCCGGGGAGGCGCCCGGTGGCGGCGGGTCCGGGGACGCGGCGGGAGACAGAGCGGGGGGCCCGGCGGGAGTCGCGGCCGGCCGGGGGACGGGATCGGTGGCAGATGTCACCACTGCACGATGCGCTCGGCGGATGAGCGAGGCCTGTGCTCCACCTGGGGACGAGCTGTGGTCCGGTGAGAAGCGGGTGAGCGCGCTCCCGGCACGGCGCGAGCTTCCCCTGGTGGTGCGCGTTCTGTTTCCGCCCGGCGACGAACCTGTCACGAACTCCCGCACGTCGAACGGGAGTACAACTATCGATCAGGTGTGTGAGTCAACGTGGCATGACTCACCGGACCGCAAACCGCAGAAGGGGACTGGTCGCCACGGCGCTCGGCGCCGCCGTCCTCGTCACCGGCGTGGCCACCGCCGCGCCCGCCTCCGCCGCCACGCCCACCGTGACCTGCACGTCGAGCAAGGCGGCTCTGGCCACCAAGCTGAAGAAGGACATCACCGCCGCGCTGGTGGGCCGCAAGGGCACGATCGCCGTCGGGCTCTACGACCGCAGCACGAACACCACCTGCACCCTGCGCGCCTCCACCGCCTACGACTCGGCCAGCGTGGTCAAGGTGACCGTCCTGTCCGCGCTGCTGTGGGACGCGCAGAACGCCCGCCGCACGCTGACCAGCCGTGAGAAGTCGCTCGCCACCGCCATGATCACCAAGTCGGACAACGCCTCCACCTCCACCCTGTGGAAGCAGCTCGGCGTGACGAAGATCAAGAAGTTCCTGACGGCCGCGAAGATGACCCAGACCACGCCCGGTGCGAACAACTACTGGGGACTGACCCAGATCACCGTCACCGACGAGCAGAAGCTGCTCAAGCTCATCCACGCCCACAACGCGGTGCTCACCGATGCCTCGCGCTCCTACGTCAGCACCCTGATGGGCAAGGTCGTCTCCGCGCAGCGCTGGGGCACCCCGTACGGCCGGCCCGCGAACGTGTCCTGGCACGTCAAGAACGGCTGGCTGTCGCGCGCCACGCAGGGCTGGCGGGTGCACAGCGTCGGCACGTTCAAGGGCGGCGGCCACGACTACGTGATGACCGTCCTCACGCACGGCAACAGCACCATGAACTACGGCATCGCGACCATCCAGGGCGTCGCCAAGGTCATCCACAAGGACCTGGCCGCCTCCTGAGCGCGCTCGCGCATGATCCCCTCCGCCGGCCACCGGCCCGTCACCGATGCCCTCGGTGACGGGCCGGTGGCCGTCCGTGTTCCCCCGCGGGCGCGCCCCGCACGCCGGGGAGAGGATTGTTGCGGAGGGATGAAATCCGCATCCCCCGGCGTTGGAGCCTTCCGGCAGATCAGGTCAGCTCGAGGAAGCGGAGGCACCGGCGTGAGGGAGCAACGGGGATGGGCACGACGGCTGGCGGGCTACGCCCGGCGCCACCCTGCGGACGTCGCCCTGGCCCTCGGCTCCTCGCTGCTCGGCATGGCCGTGATGGCGCTGGTCCCGCTGGTCACCAAGGTGATCATCGACGACGTCATCGGCGACCACTCCCGTGACATGGCCCCCTGGGCGGGCGCCCTCCTCGCCGCCGCCGTCCTCGTCTACGTCTCCACCTACGTCCGCCGCTACTACGGCGGACGTCTCGCCCTGGACGTCCAGCACGACCTGCGCACCGACATGTTCGAGACGATCACCCGGCTCGACGGACGCCGTCAGGACGAGCTGTCCACCGGCCAGGTCGTCGGCCGAGCGACCAGCGACCTCCAGCTGATCCAGGGCCTGCTCTTCATGCTCCCGATGACGATCGGGAACCTGCTGCTCTTCCTGATCTCCCTCGTGATCATGGCGTGGCTGTCGCTTCCGCTCACCCTGGTCGCCCTCGCGGTGGCGCCCGCCCTCGCGTACATCGCCAAGCGCAGCCGGACCAAGCTCCACCCCGCCACCTGGTACGCCCAGGCGCAGGCGGCCGCCGTGGCGGGCGTGGTCGACGGCGCCGTCAGCGGCGTACGCGTGGTGAAGGGCTTCGGGCAGGAGGATCAGGAGACCGGGAAACTCCGCGAGGTGGGACGCCGGCTCTTCGCGGGGCGGCTGCGCACGATCCGCCTGAACGCCGCCTACACCCCCGCCCTGCAGGCAGTGCCCGCCCTCGGCCAGGTCGCGATGCTGGCGCTCGGCGGCTGGCTGGCCGTCGGCGGTCACATCACCCTCGGCACCTTCGTCGCCTTCTCCACCTACCTGGCCCAGCTCGTCGGCCCGGTCCGGATGCTGGCCGTGGTCCTCACCGTCGGCCAGCAGGCCCGGGCGGGCACCGAGCGCGTGCTGGAGCTCATCGACACCGAGCCGTCGATGAAGGACGGCGCCAAGGCGCTCCCCGCGGACGCCCCGGCGACCGTCGAGTTCGACGACGTCTCCTTCGGCTACGACCCCGAGCGTCCCGTCCTCGACGGCCTCAGCTTCGAGATCCGCCCCGGAGAGACCCTCGCCGTGGTCGGCTCCTCCGGCTCCGGCAAGTCCACGGTCTCGCTGCTGCTGCCCCGCTTCTACGACGTCACCCGGGGCGCGGTCCTCATCGGCGGCCACGACGTGCGCGAGCTCACCCTGGACTCGCTGCGGGCCGCGATCGGCCTGGTCCCCGAGGACTCCTTCCTCTTCTCCGACACCATCCGCGCCAACATCGCCTACGGCCGCCCGGACGCCACCCAGGAGCAGATCGAGGCGGCGGCCCGGGCCGCCCAGGCCGACCGGTTCGTCGCCGAGCTGCCCGCGGGCTACGACACGAAGGTGGGCGAGCACGGACTCACCCTCTCCGGCGGCCAGCGCCAGCGCGTCGCGCTCGCCCGCGCGATCCTCTCCGACCCGCGCCTGCTCGTCCTCGACGACGCCACCTCCGCCGTGGACGCGGCCGTCGAGCACGAGATCCACGAGGCGCTCAAGCAGGTCATGCAGGGCCGCACCACGCTGCTGATCGCCCACCGACGCTCCACGCTCGGCCTCGCCGACCGCATCGCCGTCCTCGACGCGGGACGGCTCGCCGACCTCGGCACCCACGAGGAGCTCCAGGAGCGCTCCGCGCTCTACCGCCGTCTCCTCACCGACCCCGACGAGCTCGGCGGCGTCTCGCCCGGCCACGCCCAGGCGGCCGCCCCCGGCGAGGACACCTCCGTCCGCGACGAGCTGGACGCCGAGTTCGACGCCGAGCGCGGGGTCACCCCCCGGCTGTGGACCGGCGACCGCGAGCCGAAGGACACGGCGCTGTCCGGAACGCCCGCCACCCCCGAGCTGCTCGCCCAGGTCGAGGCGCTGCCCCCGGCCGCCGACACCCCCGGCGTCGACGAACGGCTGGCGGTGCGGCCTGAGGAGTCGTACGGACTGCGCAGGCTGCTGCGCGGCTTCGGCGCGCCGCTCCTGGTCAGCCTCGCCCTGGTCGCCCTCGACGCCGGCATGGGCCTGCTGCTGCCGGTGATGATCCGGCACGGCATCGACCAGGGCGTGTCCCGGGCGGCGCTCGGGGCCGTCTGGGCGGCCTCCCTGCTCGCCCTGCTGGCCGTGGTGGCGCAGTGGGCCGCGCAGACCGGCGAGATCCGGATGACCGGGCGCACCGGCGAACGCGTCCTCTACACGCTCAGGCTGAAGATCTTCGCCCAGCTCCAGCGTCTCGGCCTCGACTACTACGAGCGGGAGCTGACCGGCCGGATCATGACCAGGATGACGACGGACGTCGACGCCCTGTCCACGTTCCTGCAGACCGGACTGGTCACCGCCTTCGTCTCGGTCGTCACCTTCTTCGGGATCATGATCGCCCTGCTGGTGATCGACGTGCAGCTGGCGCTGGTCGTCTTCGCGACGCTGCCGCCGCTGATCATCGCCACCTACTTCTTCCGCAAGGCCAGCGTGAAGGCGTACGAACTGGCCCGCGAACGGGTGTCGACGGTCAACGCCGACCTCCAGGAGTCCGTGTCCGGGCTGCGGATCGTGCAGGCCTTCGGGCGCGAGCGGGACGGCGCGGCACGGTTCGCGGAGCGCTCCGACAGCTACCGCAGGGCGCGCATCAGGGGCCAGTGGCTGATCTCGATCTACTTCCCGTTCGTGCAGCTGCTGTCCTCGGTCGCGGCGGCGGCGGTGCTGATCGCGGGCGCGGGACGGATCGACGCGGCGACCCTCACCACCGGCGCGCTGGTGGCCTACCTGCTCTACATCGACCTGTTCTTCGCCCCCGTGCAGCAGCTCTCGCAGGTCTTCGACGGCTACCAGCAGGCGACCGTCTCGCTGGGACGCATCCAGGAACTGCTCCGCGAGCCGACGTCCACGGGATCCGCTGAACGGCCGCTCGAGGTGCGCTCGCTCCGCGGCGAGATCGCCTTCGAGGACGTGCGCTTCCGCTACGGCACGGAGGAGGAGGCCCTCGCCGGGATCGACCTGCGCATCCCGGCCGGCCAGACCGTCGCGTTCGTGGGCGAGACCGGCGCCGGGAAGTCGACCCTGGTCAAGCTGGTGGCCCGGTTCTACGATCCCACGGGCGGCCGGGTCACCGTGGACGGCCGGGACCTGCGCTCCCTCGACCTGACCTCGTACCGCCACCGGCTGGGCGTCGTCCCGCAGGAGGCGTACCTGTTCCCGGGCACCGTCCGCGACGCCATCGCCTACGGCCGGCCGGACGCCTCCGACGCCGAGGTGGAGGCCGCGGCGCGGGCGGTCGGCGCGCACGAGATGATCGCCACGCTCGACGGCGGTTACCTCCACGAGGTCGCCGAGCGCGGCCGCAACCTCTCCGCCGGCCAGCGCCAGCTGATCGCGCTGGCCCGCGCCGAACTCGTCGCCCCGGACGTCCTGCTCCTCGACGAGGCCACGGCCGCCCTCGACCTGGCGACGGAGGCCCAGGTCAACCAGGCCACCGACCGCCTGACGGGCCGCCGCACCACGCTCGTGGTCGCCCACCGGCTGACCACCGCCGCCCGCGCCGACCGGGTGGTGGTCATGGACCACGGCTGCATCGTCGAGGACGGCACCCACGACGAGCTCCTCGCCCTCGACGGACGCTACGCGCGCCTGTGGCGCACCTTCGTCGGCGCGGCCGAGCCCGAGGAGCCGGTGAGCGCGTCCCGGTGACGGGCGCGCAACCATCGGCACACCTCGGGCGTCCGTACATCAGTACGGGGATCGCACGCGCGGCCGCGGCGGACAGCCGGCCGTCGCGTACGGCGGACGCGGGAGGGGGCAGGACCGTGGGCACAGGTGCGGAACGCGCTCGGAGCACGACGGTCCGAAGACTGACCGCGGCGCTGGCCGTGCTCATCGCGGCCGCGGTGCTCGCCGTCGCCCTGCCGGGCAGCGCGCAGGCGGCCACCGCCGGCTCGTCCTGCACCGGACGCAAGGTGCGCACCCTGTCCTTCCCGGCCGGCTCCGTGCTGATCTACCGGGACGGCGGCGTGGTCTGCGCCGTCACCGTCCAGAAGCGGCCCGGCGTCAAGCGGCTCGTCTCGGTGAGCGTCCAGGCGCGCGGGCTGATCGCCGTGCACAAGTCGCGTATGGACAAACGCAGTTCACCGGTCGCCAAGACGTACGCAGGCCACCGGCGGGTGCGGGTGACGGCAGCGGTGGGCAGCATCGCCTACGGGTCGGGCTGGTTCCTGTGCTGACCCGCGCCCCGGCTCGCCGGACCCCGGCCCCCGCGACGCCCCGCTGACCCGCGCCCCACTCCTGATGCGTCAACCCCCTCTGGTGTGACCCGTGTTGCTCCGATAGCTTCCGGCGACGCACATCTGTCTCACAAGGAGGGTGCACGCGCATGCGCAAGGCGCTCAGATGGCTGCTCGCGCTCACGGTGCTCATAGGCACACTGGGCACGGCGGGAGCGGCGACCGCCGCCCCCACGCCGGAGGCCACCGACATCAAGGACCGGCTGCTCGCGATCCCGGGCGTCAGCCTGATCGAGGAGAAACCGTACCCCGGGTACCGCTTCTTCGTCCTGAACCTCACCCAGCCGGTGGACCACCGGCACCCCTCCAAGGGCGTCTTCCAGCAGCGCATCACCGTGTTGCACAAGGACGTCAGCCGCCCGACGGTCTTCTACACCAGCGGCTACAACGTCTCCACCAACCCCGGCCGCCGCGAGCCCACCCAGATCGTGGACGGCAACCAGGTCTCCCTGGAGTACCGCTACTTCACCCCGTCCCGCCCCGCCCCCGCCGACTGGTCCAAGCTGGACATCTGGCAGGCCGCGAGCGACCAGCACCGCGTCTTCGCGGCGCTGAAGAAGATCTACACGAAGAACTGGCTCGCCACGGGCGGCTCCAAGGGCGGCATGACGGCCACGTACTACGAGCGCTTCTACCCCCGGGACATGGACGGCGTCGTCGCCTACGTCGCCCCCAACGACGTCGTCGACCACGAGGACTCGGCCTACGACCGCTTCTTCGCCTCCGTCGGCACCAAGGAGTGCCGCGACCGGCTGAACGCCGTCCAGCGCGAGGCGCTCGTGCGCCGGGAGCCGCTGGAGCGCAGGTACGCCGCGGACGCGGTGGCGAACGGCTACACCTTCACCACCATCGGCAGCCTGGACCGCGCCTACGAGGCGGTCGTCCTCGACTACGTCTGGGGCTTCTGGCAGTACAGCCTGCTGTCCGACTGCGCGTCGATCCCGGCGTCCGCGGCCACCGCCACCGACGACGAGATCTGGGACTCGGTCGACGCGATCTCCGGCTTCTCCGCCTACACCGACCAGGGCCTCGCCACGTACACGCCGTACTACTACCAGGCGGGCACCCAGCTCGGCGCCCCCACGATCCACTTCCCGGCCATCGAGAAGAAGTACATCCGCTACGGCTACCAGCCGCCGCGCAACTTCGTCCCCCGCGACATCCCGATGACGTTCCGGCCCGGGGCGATGCGGGACGTCGACACCTGGGTGCGGCACAACGCCCGGCACATGCTCTTCGTCTACGGCCAGAACGACCCCTGGGGCTCGGAGCGCTTCCGGCTCGGCAAGGGCGCGAACGACAGCTACGTCTTCACCGCCCCCGGCCTCAACCACGGCGCGAACGTGGCCGGTCTGGTCGCGGACCAGAAGGCGCTGGCCACGGCCCGCATCCTGGACTGGGCGGGCGTCGCGGCGCCGGCCGTGGAGCGGGCGAAGCCGCTCGCCGGGTTCGACCCGAAGCTGGACGTGCGGGACGTGGAACGGGAGCCCGCGCTGCGCCCGTAGCCACACCCCGGACCGGCCGCCCCACGCGGCCGCGCGCACTCCACGCGGGTGCGCGCGGCCGACCGGACCCGGGGCTCAGTACGTAAGGCCGTGGCCGATCGGGTACAGGACGCGGGCCGGGTCGTCCGCCCGCTGGACGGGCACCGGCAGCTTCCCCTGCGGCCGGACCGTTCCGGCGATCACCCGCGCCGCGGCCCGCAGTTCGACGTCGGTCCAGCAGTACGTCGCCAGGCACGCCGTGACGGACGGCAGCCGTGCCACGTCGTAGGGATTGCGGACCGCCACCGCGAGCACCGGCCGGCCGGTCGCCGACAGCCGCTCGACCAGTGTCCTCTGGGCGCTGTCCGCCGTGACGTTGTAGGTGGTGACCACCACGGCGGACGCTTCGCCCGCCGCCGCGACCGCCTGCGCGATCGTCTCGGCGGAGGGGGCCGTGCCCGTGGGCAGGGTCGTCGTCCGGAAGCCCTGTGCGGCGAGGGCGGCGGCGAGGACGCCGGTGGGCGGGCCCGTGGTGCCGGTGGGCGAGGCCGGATCGGCGCCGACGACCAGCAGCGCGGGATGCGAGCGGGGCGACAGCGGGAGCACGCCGCCCTCGTTGACGAGGAGCGTCGTCGTCCGCTCGGCGAGCAGATCGGCCGTCGCGAGGTGCTCGGGGGCGCCGACGGTCCGGGCGACCCCGGCCGGGTCGGTGTACGGATCGTCGAACAGCCCCAGCCGTTCCTTGAGCCGCAGGATGCGCAACACCGCCTCGTCGAGCCGCTCTTCGGCGAGCTCCCCGCCCCGGACGGCCTTCAGGACCGCGTTCCAGGCGACGTCCAGCTTGGGCGGGTTGAGCAGCTGGTCGACGCCGGCCTTGAGGGCGAGCACCGGGACCCGGTCGTCGCCGTACTTCGTGTGCACGCCCGCCATGTCCAGGGCGTCGGTGACCACGACGCCGTCGTACCCCAACTCCTCGCGCAGGAGCCCGGTGACGACGGGCCGGGAGAGGGTGGCCGGGTCGCCGGACGCGTCCAGCGAGGGCACCACGATGTGCGCGGTCATCAGCGAGTCGACGCCGGCCGCGATCGCCGCCCGGAACGGCGCCGCGTCCAGCGCCTCCCACTCCTGACGGGTGTGGGTGATGACGGGGAAGCCGGTGTGGCTGTCCACGGTGGTGTCCCCGTGCCCGGGGAAGTGCTTGGCGGTCGCCGCGACCCCCGCCGCCCGGTAGCCCTCGACCTCCGCCGTGACCAGCGCGGCCACCGCGTCGGGGCCGGCGCCGAACGAGCGGACCCCGATCACCGGGTTGGCCGGGTTCACGTTGACGTCGGCGACGGGGGAGTAGTTCTGCCGGATGCCCATCGCCCGCAGCTCGGTTCCCGCGATCCGGCCGAGGGTGCGGGCGTCGTCGCGGGAACCGCCCGCGCCGATCGCCATCGCGCCGGGGAACAAGGTGGCAGGCCGGCCCACCCGGCACACCGCGCCGTGCTCCTGGTCGGTGGTGATCAGCACCGGCAGACCGCGCGGCTGCCCGAGCGAGGCCCGCTGGAGGCCGTCGGAGAGGTCCGCGATCTGCTGCGGCGCGCGGGTGTTGTGCGCCCAGGCGAAGTAGATGACGCCCCCGAGCCGGTAGCGGGCGAGCAGCTCGGCGCCGGTGCGCACGCCGAAGTCGGCGAGGTTGGCGTCGGCGTCGGCCGGGTCGGGGGCGGTCGCCGAGTGGCCGTGCACCCGCGAGACGAATACCTGGCCGACCTTCTCCTCCAGCGTCATACGGGAGAGGAGCTCGCGCGGCCGGCGCTCGTCCGCGTGCGCGGGGCCGCCGACGGCGAGCGCGGCGGTGACGCCGGCGGTGGCGGCGAGAACGGTGCGTCGGGAGGGCATCGGCGCTCCTTCCGGTGGGGGACGGCGGGGTGGGGGACCGGTGGCGCACGCTACCCGCGCGGCCGCCGCCATCGGCGCATTGGACGGGGCGCGCCGACACCGACCGACCGTGCGGCCCCCGGTGAGGCCGCAAAGCCCGCACCCACGGCCCCCGACCCGCCCGCGGGCTCGTGCGCCGAACCGTTCGGCGCCCCGGCCGCGGACCCGCGCTCACCCGCCGCCGGATCGCCGCGGACCAAGCCGTCGATCCGCAACCGACCCGCCGTCGACCCGGCCGTTCACCCGGAGGGAACCGTCTCGACGCTCGTCCATCCCGTGGACGTACCGGCACCGCGGCCGCGCGGCGCGGGATCATGAGGGGCATGGTCCTCGTCGACATCCCCGGTTCCAAGTCCATCACCGCCCGCGCCCTGTTCCTGGCCGCGGCCGCCGACGGCGTCACCACGCTGCAGCGCCCGCTCCGCTCCGACGACACCGAGGGCTTCGCCGAGGGCCTGACCCGGCTCGGTTACCGCGTCGGCAGGACGCCGGACGCCTGGCAGATCGACGGCCGTCCGCAGGGGCCGGCGCTCGCCGAGGCCGACGTCTTCTGCCGGGACGGCGCGACCACCGCCCGCTTCCTGCCGGCCCTCGCCGCAGCCGGCCACGGCGTGTACCGCTTCGACGCCTCCGCGCAGATGCGCCGCCGCCCCCTCCTCCCGCTCACCCGCGCCCTGCGCGACCTGGGCGTGGACGTGCGCCACGAGGAGGCGGAGGGCCACCACCCGCTGACCGTGCGGGCGGCCGGCGTCGAGGGCGGCGAGGTGGTGCTGGACGCCGGCCAGTCCTCCCAGTACCTGACCGCCCTCCTCCTGCTCGGCCCGCTGACCCGCACCGGCCTGCGCGTCACCGTCACCGACCTGGTCTCGGCGCCGTACGTGGAGATCACGCTCGCGATGATGCGGGCGTTCGGGGTGGAGGTCGGGCGGGAGGGGAACACGTACGTCGTCCCGCCCGGCGGCTACCGCGCCACGACGTACGCGATCGAGCCGGACGCGTCCACCGCGAGCTACTTCTTCGCGGCGGCCGCGCTGACCGGCGGCGAGGTGAGCGTGCCGGGCCTCGGCGAGGGCGCGCTCCAGGGCGACCTGGGCTTCGTGGAGGTGCTGCGGCGGATGGGCGCCCGGGTCGACGTCGGCGCGGACCGCACGACCGTGGCGGGGACCGGCGAACTCCGGGGCGTCACCGTCAACATGCGGGACATCTCCGACACCATGCCGACCCTCGCCGCGCTCGCCCCCTTCGCCACCGGCCCGGTGCGCATCGAGGACGTGGCGAACACCCGCGTGAAGGAGTGCGACCGGCTGGAGGCCTGCGCGGAGAACCTGCGGCGGCTCGGCGTCGAGGTGGCCACCGGCCCCGACTGGATCGAGATCCGCCCCGACGCGGACGGCTCTCCCTCCGCCGGCGCTCCCACGGGCGCCGACGTCAAGACCTACGGCGACCACCGCATCGTCATGTCGTTCGCCGTGACGGGACTGCGCGTCCCCGGAATCTCGTTCGACGACCCGGGCTGCGTCCGCAAGACTTTCCCCGGTTTCCACGAGGCGTTCGGGGAGCTGGCGAAGGCACTGCGGAAGGACGTCGTCGGGTGACTTTCACACTGGAGGGGCCGTTGCTCGAGGGCGCGCTGGTGCGCCTGGAGCCCCTGGAGCACGGGCACGCGGCCGGACTCGCGGCGGCGGCCGAGGAGAACCGGAAGACGTACGCCTTCACCTGGGTCCCGCGCGCGGACGAGATGGGTGACTACGTCGACGCCCAGCTCGCCCGCGCGGCCACCGGCCGGCTCGCGCCTTATGCGCAGACATCCCTCGCCACCGGCCAAGTGGTCGGCGCGACCGCCTACCTGGAGCCGCGTTCCTGGCGGGGCGACGGACAACTCGACGCCGTGGAGGTCGGTTACACCTGGCTGGCCGGCTCCGCACAGGGCACGGGCATCAACGCCGAGGCCAAACTGCTCCTCTTCCGGCACGCCTTCGAACAGTGGGGCGTCTCCCGGGTGGACCTGAAGACGGACGCCCGCAACAGCCGCTCCCGGGCCGCCATCGCGAGCGTCGGCGCCCGCTTCGAGGGCGTCCTGCGCAACTGGTCCCGGTCCTGGGCGCCGGGCGAGGACGGCCTCCTGCGCGACTCCGCGATGTTCGCCGTCACGGCCGACGAATGGCAGGACTGCGAGCGGCGGCTGGTGCAGCGGGTGGCGCGGTTCCTGCCGGCGCCACGGTGAGCACCGCCACGGACGCGGCACGGTGCACACCGTGAGGGACGCGGCACGGCGCTCCGACCGGCCCGGGGCGGCCCTGCCCTCGGCCCGGCCTCACGCCGAGTCGTTCAGCAGCCGTCCGAGGTGTTCGCGTCCGGTGTCGAGGAGTGTCTCCAGCGGGGCGGCGGCCTCGTACCAGCGTTTCTCGTACTCCCAGCACAGCCAGCCGTCCCACTCGTGGCGCGTCAGCACCTCCACGCACTCGCCGAGCGGCAGCACTCCGGCGCCCAGCGCCAGCGGGGTCGTGTCGTCGGCCGACGCGATGTCCTTGACCTGTACGTAGCCGAGGTACGGGCCGAGCGCCGCGTACGTGTCCTGCGGCTGCTCGCCGCCCAGCCAGGTGTGCATCACGTCCCACAGCGCGCCGACCTGCCGGTGTCCGACGAGGCCGAGCACGCGGGTGGCGTCCGCGCCCGTGCGATGGGAGTCGTGGGTCTCCAGCAGGACCCGCACGCCGAGGTCGGCGGCGAACTCGGCGGCGACGGCGAGCCGTCGGGCGGCGACGGCGTCGGCCTCGGCGGGGGACTGACCGTCGGCGCCGCCGGGGAAGACACGGACGAAGGGCGCCCCGAGGTCGCGCGCGAGTCCGGCGAGGGCGCGAACCTCCTCGATGACGGCCTCGTCGTCGCCCGGCGCGGCGACCCGTGCGTAACCGGCGAGGCCCAGCACCTCGACGCCGGCCGCCTTGAACGCGGCGGCCGCCTCGGACCGCTCGTCGGGACTCAGCCCCGGATGGACCGGCTCCTCGGGATGGGCGCGCAGTTCCACGCCGTGATAGCCGTGCGCGACCGCGAGCCGCAGCACCTGGGGAAGGGGCAGACCGGGGACACCGAGGGTGGAGAAGGCGAGCTTCATGCCCCCACTCTCACCCGGGCGGTGGCGCGGGTCCAGTGGGGCGGAAGATCGCTGAATTGCGGGACGGTATCGACCGGGCGATCCTGGGATCGCATCCGTATGCGAGCACACCGGGTCGATCGCGGGTGCTGCGTCTGGAGAAGGACGCCGGGATCGTCACCCTGCCCTTGCGTCGAACCCTCGTGCGGCAACGCCCCTCGTGCTCGTGTGCGCCACCACCCAGTGACCCTTGCGCCGTGACGCGCCGCGCCGCGCCGTGACGCGATCGGGCGAGGGCGAAAGAGGGAGAGGCCATGAGCTTTGACGGTGAGTTCACGTTCTGCATGCACAGCTCCGGACTGCCGACGCCGGCACAGGCCCTGGAGTCCGCCGGAGAGGTTCTCGAGTTCCTCGAAGAGGTCCACCACGCGGCGGAGGCGGCGGGGGGAATGGAGATCACGCTGGCGGCCTTGGAGGCGGCCGGATTCGCCGGGTTCGGCGGCGTCGCCGCGGAAGCGGCCGCCGTGACGGCCGCGGCGTACGCCGGTGCCGTCGCCGGGTGTCTCCTCGCGGCGACCGGTGCCACGATCTTCGATCTGCTGTCGCAGACGGAGCACAGCTCCGGTGTGGTGCAGGACGTGGTCGTCGCGGCCAACGACCAGGGCGTGGCCGTGCCGGACGGATTCGCGGTCGCGTGACCACCCCGGAGTCGTAGCCCGCAGGCAGCGGCCGACCAGGCCGCCCGGTGGGGCCGACGCCCGCGCGCAGCGCGCCTGCGAGCGGCCCGCCTCCCGGCCGACCGCCCAGAACCCCGACACGACGCCCGCTGCTCAGCCGCCGCGAACTGCCATCCCCGCCCGGCCGCCGCGAACCGACGTCGAGACCGGCCGTCCGCGTACTGCGCCCCGCCCGGCCGCCGCGAACTAACGTCGAGACCGGCCATCACGCCCGGCCGCCGCGTGCTGGCCGCCGCGCCCGGCCGCCACGTCCGGCCGTCGCGCCCGGCCGCCGTGTGCTGCCGCCCCGACCGGCCGTCGCGCACTGCCGTCGCGCCCGGCCATCACGTCCGGCCCTCGCGCCCGGCTGCCGTGTGCTGCCGCCCCGACCGGCCGTCGCGCCCGGCCGCCCCGTCCGGCCCTCGCGCCCGGCTGCCGCGTGCTGCCGTCACGCCCGGCCGCCCCGACCGGCCGCCCCGACCGGCCGCCCCGACCGGCCGTCGCGCCCGGCCGCCGCGCCCGGCCGTCGCGCCCGGCCGCCACGTCCGGCCGTCGCGCCCGGCTGCCGTGTGCTGCCGCCGCGCCCGGCCGTCGCGCCCGGCCGCCACGTCCGGCCCTCGCGCCCGGCCGCCGTGTGCTGCCGTCGCGCCCGGCCGCCGTGTGCTGCCGTCGCGCCCGGCCGACGCGTTCTGCCGCCCCGCCCGGCCGGCCGTCGCGTGCTGTCCCCCGACCGGCCGCCGCGAACCGACGTCGAGACCGGCCGTCGCGCCGGGCCGCCGCGAAATCTGACGTCCGACGGACCGCCGTTTCCGCACGGCATCCCGAACCCGGTCCGCCGGTGAGTCGGAGGCGGCGTCAGCCTCTGGGCGCCCCCGAGGACCCCCGCACCATCAACTCGCCCCGCACCATGGCGATCCCGCCGGGCGGCGGCTCCTCGCGGCCCATGGCGATGCGGCCCGCCCGTGCTCCCGCCTCGGCCAGCGGCAGCCGCACGGTCGTCAGGGACGGCACCACGTCGATGCTGAAGGGCAGGTCGTCGAAGCCGGCCACCGAGACGTCGTCCGGGATGCGCAGGCCCGAGTCGCGCAGGGCGGCGCAGGCGCCTAGGGCGACGGAGTCGTTGGCCGCCACCACGGCCGTCAGGGACGGGTCCCGGCGCAGCAGTTCCAGCGTCGCCTCGTAGCCGGCCCGCCGGTCGTAGGGCCCGTGCACGGTCCAGCGCGGGTCCTCCTCGACGCCGGCCGCGGCCAGCGCCTCGCGGTGGCCCTCCAGCCGGTGCCGGGTGGTCGTGCGCTCCTCGGGCCCGGCGATGTAGCCGAGCCGCCGGTGTCCGAGGCCGAGGAGGTGCTCGGTCAGCTCCCGCCCGCCGCCGCGGTTGTCGAAGGTCAGCGCGATCGCCGTGGTGTCCGGCGCCGGCGGGCGCCCGCACAGCACCACGCGGGTGCCCGCCTCGCCGAGCTTGCGCAGCTTGGCCGCGACCGCCGTCGCGTGCGGCTCGTTCTCCACGGCCCCGCCGGTCAGCACGACGGCCGCGGCCCGCTGCCGCTGGAGCAGCGTCAGATAGGTCAGCTCGCGTTCGGGCGAGCCGCCGGTGTTGCAGACCACCGCGAGCCGTTCGCCGCCGGCCCGGCCGCCCGGCCCCCCGATCTCCGACTGGATCGCGCTCGCCATGATCCCGAAGAACGGGTCCGCGATGTCGTTCACCAGGATGCCCACGAGGTCGGAGGTCGCGGCCGCCAGCGCGCTCGCCGGTCCGTTCAGCACGTAGTCCAGCTCGTCGACCGCTCGCAGCACCCGATCCCGGGTGGAAGCGGCGACGGGGTAGTTGCCGTTCAGCACGCGCGACACCGTCGCGGGCGAGACCTGCGCGCGGGCCGCCACGTCCGCCAGGGTCACCGTCATCTCGTCAGTCCTCCGGTCACGCATCTCGTCGTACGTCGTCATCCGCCCTGGTGGACCGCGGTGTGATGAGCGCGGTTCCGGGCGTGTCGAGCAGACCTTACGGCCCGGAACCCCTGTTGTTCGCCCCCTCGAACAACTCGGGATGGACACGGTCTTGTCCGGACCACCGGTCAGAGGCTAGCTTCTTCCTGTATAGAAAGCGCTTGCTGTAACGCTGATCAGGAATGAGGCGTACGCGGCGCGCACAACCGCGTACGGAACGCGCAGGCACGCTGCGCACGACGCCTACGAAGGGATCGACGTGACACGCAAGACGGTGCGTATCGCCATGAACGGCGTGACCGGGCGCATGGGCTACCGCCAGCACCTGGTCCGCTCCATCCTGGCCCTCCGCGAACAGGGCGGCCTCGACCTCGGCGACGGCACCGTGCTGTGGCCGGAGCCGGTCCTCGTCGGTCGCCGGGAACACGCCCTGAGGGCCCTCGCCGAGCAGCACGGCCTGGACCCGCGGAACGTCTCCACCGACCTCGACGCGGTCCTCGCCGACCCGACCGTCGAGATCTACTTCGACGCCCAGGTCACCTCCGCCCGCGAGGAGGCGATCAGGAAGGCGGTCGCCGCCGGCAAGCACATCTACACCGAGAAGCCCACCGCCACCGGCCTCGCCGGGGCCCTGGAGCTGGCCCGGCTGGCCACCGCCGCGGGCGTCAAGCACGGCGTCGTCCAGGACAAGCTGTTCCTGCCGGGCCTGCTCAAGCTCAAGCGCCTCATCGACGGCGGCTTCTTCGGCCGGATCCTCTCCATCCGCGGCGAGTTCGGCTACTGGGTCTTCGAGGGCGACTGGCAGGCCGCCCAGCGCCCGTCCTGGAACTACCGCGCGGAGGACGGCGGCGGCATCGTCGTCGACATGTTCCCGCACTGGGAGTACGTCCTGCACGAGCTGTTCGGCCGCGTGAAGTCCGTCCAGGCGCTCACCGCCACCCACGTCCCGCAGCGCTGGGACGAGCAGGGCAAGCCCTACGACGCCACCGCCGACGACGCCGCCTACGGCGTCTTCGAGCTCGACGGCGGGGCCGTCGCGCAGATCAACTCCTCCTGGGCCGTCCGAGTGAACCGCGACGAGCTCGTCGAGTTCCAGGTCGACGGCACCGAGGGCTCGGCCGTCGCCGGACTGCGCAACTGCCGCGTCCAGCACCGCTCCGCGACCCCCAAGCCGGTCTGGAACCCCGACATCCCCGCCACCGAGGTCTTCCGCGACCAGTGGCAGGAGGTCCCCGACAACGGCGAGTTCGACAACGGCTTCAAGGCCCAGTGGGAGCTGTTCCTCAAGCACGTCTACGCCGACGCCCCCTACCACTGGGACCTGCTGGCCGGCGCCCGCGGCGTCCAGCTCGCCGAGCTCGGCCTGAAGTCCTCCGCCGAGGGCCGCCGCCTCGAGGTCCCGGAGGTCACGCTGTGACCCTCCAGCTGCCCGACGCGAGCGGCGCCCTGCGGACCTACGAACCCCGCACCGAGCCGCTCGCCCTCACCGCCGGCGCGCCCTTCACCTCCCGGACGGTCTACTCGGCGGCGCACGTCGTCGCCGACCCCTTCGCGGACGTCTCGCCGGACTCGCCCGCCGCGGTCGACTGGGACGCCACCCTCGCCTTCCGCCGCCACCTGTGGTTCCACGGGCTCGGCGTCGCCGAGGCGATGGACACCGCCCAGCGCGGCATGGGCCTGGACTGGGCGGGCGCGGCCGAACTGATCCGCCGCTCCGCCGCCGAGGCCAAGGCCGTCGGCGGGCGCATCGCCTGCGGCGTCGGCACCGACCAGCTCACCGCCGGCGGGACGCTCGCCGAGGTCCGCGCGGCCTACGAGGAGCAGCTCGCCCTCGTCGAGGCCTGCGGCGCGCGCTCCATCCTGATGGCCTCGCGCGCCCTGGCCGCGGCGGCGACGGGCCCCGAGGACTACCTGGACGTCTACGGCCACCTGCTGCGCCAGGCCTCCGAGCCGGTGATCCTGCACTGGCTGGGCCCGATGTTCGACCCGGCGCTGGACGGCTACTGGGGCTCGTCCGACCTGGACGCGGCCACGGACACCTTCCTCGAGGTCATCGCCGCCCACCCCGACAAGGTGGAGGGCATCAAGGTCTCGCTGCTGGACGCCGGACGCGAGATCGACATCCGGCGCAGGCTGCCGCAGGGAGTGCGCTGCTACACCGGCGACGACTTCAACTACCCGGAGCTGATCGCGGGCGACGAGCAAGGTTTCAGCCACGCCCTCCTCGGCATCTTCGACCCGCTCGGCCCCTTGGCGGCGGAGGCGGTCCGCGTCCTCGACACGGGGAACGTAACGGGTTTCCGTTCGTTGCTGGACCCGACGGTCGAACTCTCCCGCCACCTCTTCCAGACCCCCACCCGCTTCTACAAGACGGGCGTGGTGTTCCTGGCCTGGCTGGCGGGACACCAGTCGCACTTCACGATGGTCGGCGGCCTGCAGTCGGCCCGTTCCCTCCCGCACTTCGCCCGCGCCTACGAACTCGCCGACGGTCTGGGCCTGTTCCCCGACCCGAAGCTGGCCGAGGAGCGGATGAGGAACCTGCTCGCCCTGTACGGAGTGTCCCAGTGAGCGACCCGGATCTGACCCGCTTCTCCATCAACCAGATGACGGTGAAGCAGCTGTCGCTGCCCGAACTGGTCGCCGCCTGCGGTGACCTGGGCGTGACGAACGTCGGCCTGTGGCGCGAGCCGGTGCAGACCTACGGCGTGGAGGCGACCGCGAAGCTGGTCAGCGACGCGGGCCTGACGGTGACGACCCTGTGCCGCGGCGGCTTCCTGACCGCGATCGACCCGGACGCGCGGGCGGCGGCCCTCGCCGACAACCGCCGGGCGGTCGACGAGGCGGCGGCCCTCGGCACCGAGGTGCTCGTCCTGGTGTCCGGAGGCCTGCCCGCCGGGTCCAAGGACCTGCACGGCGCCCGTGAACGCATCGCGGACGCCCTCGCCGAACTCGGCCCGTACGCCGAGGAGCACGGGGTGAAGCTGGCCATCGAACCGCTGCACCCCATGTACGCCGCCGACCGCTGTGTGGTCTCGACGCTCGCCCAGGCCCTCGACCTGGCCGAACGCTTCCCGGCCCACCAGGTCGGCGTCACGGTCGACACGTACCACATCTGGTGGGACGACCAGGCGCCCGCACAGATCGCCCGGGCAGGTGCGGGCGGCCGCATCCACACCTTCCAGCTCGCCGACTGGACGACGCCGCTGCCCGAGGGCGTGCTGACCGGCCGCGGCCAGATCGGCGACGGCGCGATCGACATGCGTGAGTGGCAGGGCTACGTGGAGGCGGCCGGTTACACGGGCGCGATCGAGGTCGAGCTGTTCAACGACGGCCTGTGGGCGCGGGACGGCCGCGAGGTCCTGACGGAGACGGCGGAGCGGTTCCTGGCGCATGTGAACCGGTAGCCCCCCGTCACCAGAGGGATCACCGTCCCGGACCACACGGCCCACCGGGTCCGGGACGGCCCGAGGGCCGCTCGTGTCGCTGCGGCGAGCGGTCAGCCGTAGTGGTACCGGGCCTTGAGGGCCACGACGGCCTTGTCCTCCACGGCGTACACCAGACGGTGCTCGTCGTTGATCCGGCGGGACCAGAACCCTGACAGCTCGCCCCTCAGGGGCTCCGGCTTGCCGATCCCGGCGAAGGGATCGCGTCGGCAGTCGTCGATCACCTTCGCCAGACGGCGGCACGTCTTCGGATCGGTCGTCGCCCAATACGCGAAGTCGTCCCATCCGTCGGGAGTGAAGCGGATGTCTCTCACCCCTCGCCCTCCGCCGCGGCGTACAGCTCGTCGACGGTCTTCTCGACGGATTCCCCGGCTTTGTAGGCTGCGACCGCCCTCATCAGGCGCGCCGCGTTGGCGGGGGACCGCAGGAGGTACACGGTTTCCTGCCATGCCCGGTAGTCATCGGCGGACATCAGTACCGCGTCGCCCGACCTGGAGGTGATCTCCACGACGGTGTGGTCGTTGTTGACCTGCTCGATGAGAGGGAACAGGGTCTTCCTCGCCTCGCTGGCACTTATCGACATCGTGGACTCCTCTTCTCATGCCGGTACAAGAAAACGGTACCAGTAGTGGTGCGAGTTTTCGGTACCAGAAGCGGCCGTCAGGGGACGGTGCCTTGCCGCGGGTGCCGTGCGACGGCCGCTGGGACGTGCGGTGCCCGCAGGCTCTTCCCCGTCAGCGCTCCCTGTCCGCCGCCATGATGCCGACGCATTCCTCGAGCGCGGCGTGCAGCGACGGTACGAACGCGGCGAGTTCGGCGTCGGACGACCTGCCGGCCTTCAGCACGGCCCCGACGACCGTCACCAGGACGGCGGAGGCCTTCAGCGCGTGCGCGTCGGCCAGTTCCTCCAGCACACCGCCGGGTCGCGTGAGCACGAACGCCTCCTTGCCGGTGGCGGGGTCGACGCCGACGCTGCGGAAGCGCCGCGCGCTCACGCGGCGACCTCTGCCGGGACGTAGTCCTGTCCGAGGGTGGCGAGGACCGCCGCGCGCCGCCGTTCCCGCTGCTCACGCCCGCGGTCCAGGGCGTCGCGTTCGCGTTCCCAGACGGCGAGGTACGGCCTGACCAGCGGCAGACCGTCGACGAGGATCACGTCACCGGGGCACGGTCGCGCCGGGCACGGGGGAACGCACGGCGGGGCGGTCCGGAACGCAGGCCCGCCGGGTGCGCGGTGCGCTCCTCGGGGCGGCAGGAACAGGCTCAGGATCGCGGCAAGTAGGCTGCGCACAGGTCGACTCCTTGGGTCGGCTGAGCCCCGGCACGGAAGCTCTGACCCTTCCCGCCGGGGCGCTTTCATTGGGCGATCCTCATCGTATCGGCTTGTATCGCTTCGTAGCGAGACGTATCCCAAAGTGTGGATAACACTCCCATTGCCTAGCGTCGACTCTATGAATCCCGACGCTGAGATCGACCATGGAGCGCCGCTGACCCCGTACCGGCAGCTCGCCGAGATTCTGCGGGCGCAGATCCGGCGCGGCGACTGGCAGCCCGGGCGGATGCTGCCGAGCGAAGCTCAGCTCGTGCAGAGGTACGGCATCGCGAGGACGACCGTGCGGCGAGGACTCGGCCTGCTGGCGGACGAAGGCTGGGTGTACGCCGTTCCGCAACGTGGCTGGTTCGTCTCCGACCCCCTGCCGCCCGCCCCCGGGGCGCCCGCGCCGCCTGCCTAGTGCCGCCGGCTCCGGGAGTGACGAAGGGGCCGCCCCCGCCGGTGTGAGCGGTGGGCGGCCCCGGTGACGTCAGGGCGTGACGTGGCGGATCAGTCGGGCAGGCGGTCCAGCAGCCAGGTGCACAGCTCCTCGGTGATCCCGGTGTGCGGCGTGGTCGCCGACGAACAGACGAATTCGTCCAGCTCGCTGTCGTCCGGGGACAGTTCGTCGACCTTCGCGTACAGGTCCGCCTGCGTCTCGAAGTCACGGATGGCGACCGCGCTCACCGACGGCACGAAACAGACCTCCTCGTGCCGCAGGTCCACCGTGCCGCCGAGCTTCTCCATCGCGTCGGCGAGGATCTTGTACGTGTGCAGGGTGCCGCCGGGCGCGCCGTCCAGCTCCGGGAAGCCGTCGGTGGTGATGGTGTCGTCGGCTTTGGGGAAGCGCCGGTTCAGGTAGGCGACCGTCACGTCGTCGCCCTGGGCCTGTGTGTAGAAGGTGGTGCCCGGGTAGATCCGGTCGATCCGCAGCGCGATGTCACCGGGCGCGACGTCCGGCAGGCCGATCCCGTCGCCGCGTCCGTTGGCGATGGCGATCGTGCGCGGGATCCGCGGCCAGCCGCCCACCCGGTCGAGCGCCGCCAGGAACTCGGTGCGCTCCGGGGCGACGCCGATCTTCCCGGTGTCCTTGTCGTAGTGGCGCCACAGCATCTGACGGGCCGCCGGGCTGTCCATCTGCTTCGCGAAGTCGTTGGCGAACGGGATGAAGTACGAGAACGCCTGCACGCCGATGGGGATGGAGGCGCCGCGGTGCGGGCTGTCGTACGAGAAGTACAGCGCGGTCTGGTGGTGCATCCGCTGCGTCTCGAGCTTGGCCAGCGCGTAACGGGTGACGATGCCGCCCATGCTGAACCCGCCGACGACCAGAGGGGCGTCGCCCTGCTTCTCGGCGTTGGCCCGCATGATGGCGGCGATGGCGGCTTCCGCGTTTTCCAGGATCGACGCGGACCGCTCCTCGAACCCGAGCAGGATCACGTCCCTGCCGCGTCGGCGCAGTTCGCTGATGAAGGGGTAGCCGCCCTCCAGCCCTTGGTACAGCTTGTCGAGCTCGCTGCGGCCGAGGTTGAAGCCGTCGGCCATGATCACGGGACGGACGAGATTGCCGGGGGTGGTGTTGCCCTCGCCCCGGAAGATCCAGGCGAAGCCGTTCGGCAGGGGCCAGTCCTCGTGGTCCGGTACCGCGACCGGGCTGGCGGGTGCGGCGGTGACGGCGGCGCCGAGGGTGAAGGCGCCGACGTTGGGCTCGGCTGTCTCCGACATGATCGTTCTTCTCCTTGGGAGAGGGGTGGTGGACGACCACATCATGGGGGGCGATTTGCCCGGATCACCCGTTTGACCAGCGCGGTTCATTACAAGTGATGCAATGAGCCCGGCAGGTGTTTGATGCGTCTGGCATGTGCCTTCGGCCTGTTCTGTTCGCTCCGCTGTTCGCACCGCTGTGGGCGTCGCACGCGTTGTCAGAAATTTTCCGGAAGCCGTGCAACCGTTGCCGCCGGACGCGTGTCGTACACGGCATCAGGGCTTCTGGAGGGGGATCCGGGGGGATCGCGGGGGTTCTGATACGGAGGGGAGAAGCCGAGGGGGCCTGGTCGACAGACCAGACCCCCTCGAAGCTTTTCCCGCCGGCCGGCGGGCCGCCGTGGACGGATTTCAGAAGAACACCCCGCACCGGAGCAGCACGTTCGCGTACGGCCGGGCCTCGCCCGTGCGCACCACCAGCCGGGCTCCGGCCGACAGCTCCTTCAGCTCCTCGTGCGAGACGTACGACAGCGCCCGGAAGCGGCCCGCCAGCAGTCCGGCCGCCGCCGGGTTCGCGTCCCGGACCTCCTCCGCCGCCGTCGCCCCCTCCACGACCAGCTCGTCCAGCAGCCCGTCGAGCACCTCCGCGAACGACGGCACCCCCGCCCGGAAGGCCAGGTCGACGACCCGGGGCCCGTCCGGTATCGGCATGCCGGCGTCGCACACCAGCACCCCGTCGCCGTGCCCCAACTCGGCCAGCGCCCCGGCGAGATGACGGTTGAGGATCCCGGCCTTCTTCACCGGACGTCACCGTCCCCGGAAGCGAGCGCCTCGACCTCGTCCGCCGTCGGGAACGACTCCTGCGCGCCCCGCCGGGTCACGGCGACCGCCCCGACCCGCGCCGCGTACGCCGCGGCCTCGGCCAGGGACGCGCCGGTGCCCAGCTTCCACGCCAGCGCCGCAGTGAAGGAGTCGCCCGCACCCGTCGTGTCGACGGCGTCCACCTTCACCGGCGCCACCCGCTCGACGCCGCCGTCCGCCGACGCCACCAGCGCGCCCTGCGCCCCCAGCGTCACCACCACCGACCTCGGTCCCTTCGCGAGCAGCAGTCGGGCCCATCCCTCGGGCGACTCGCCGGCGGCGGCCTCGCCGAGGAGCACCTTCGCCTCGTGCTCGTTGACGATCAGCGTGTCGCAGGCCGCGAGCAGCACGGCGGGCAGCGGACGCGGCGGGGAGGGGTTCAGCACGAAGAGGCTGCCCGGCGCCAGGGCCGCCGCCACCGCCACGACCGTCTCCAGCGGGATCTCCAGCTGCGCCGAGACCACCCGGGAGCTGCCGAGGAGTCCGGTCGCGGCCTGCACGTCCTGTGGGGTCAGCCGCCCGTTCGCGCCGGGCGACACCACGATGCTGTTGTCGCCCGACGGGTCCACGGTGATCAGCGCGACGCCGGTGGGCGCCCCGCCCACCAGGACGCCCGCCGTGTCGACCCCGGCCGCCCGCTGCGAGTCGAGCAGCAGCCGGCCGTGCGCGTCGTCGCCGACCCGGGCCAGCAGGGCCGTGCGCGCGCCGAGGCGGGCCGCGGCGACGGCCTGGTTGGCGCCCTTGCCGCCGGGGTGGACGGCCAGGTCGGAACCGAGCACCGTCTCCCCGGCCGCCGGCCTGCGCTCGACGTCGATCACCAGGTCGGCGTTGGCCGACCCCACGACCAGGAGGTCGTAGTCGTACATGGAAGAACTCCCCTGAAACGTGACGTGAGGCGGGCGGTCCCGGAAAGGGGGACCGCCCGCCTTCGTGCTCGGTGTCAGCCGCTGAAGCCGGCCACGTTCTCCTTCGTGACCACCTTCACCGGCACCTTCACCGTCTCCTCGACCTTCTTGCCCTGTAGCGCCCGCACCGCGTTGTCCACGGCGATCTTCCCGAGCTGCGACGGCTGCTGCGCCACGGACGCGTACAGCGTGCCCTGTTCAACGGCCTTCAGCCCGTCCGGAGTTCCGTCGAAGCCGACGACCTGGACCGACGTGCCGGCCTTCGCGCCGAGCGCCTTGATCGCGCCGAGCGCCATCTCGTCGTTGGCGGCGATGACGCCCTGGACGTCCGGGTGCGCCTGGAGCAGGTTCGACATCACGTCGAGACCCTTGGTGCGGTCGAAGTCGGCCGGCTGCTGGGCGAGCACCTGGATGCCCGGGTAGGCCTTCAGCCCCTTGGCGAAGCCCTCCGCCCGCTCCCTGGCCGCCGACGTGCCGGCCTGGCCCTGCAGGATCACGATCCTGCCCGTGCCGCCCAGCTTCTCGGCGACCGTCTTCGCGGCCAGCTCGCCGCCCGCCACGTTGTCGGAGGCGACCAGCGCGTCCACCGTGGCCTTGTTGACGCCCCGGTCGACCGCGATGACCGGGATCTTCGCCTTGTCGGCGGCCTTCACCGAGTTGCCGGCCGCATCCGAGTCCACCGGGTTGACGATGATCGAGTCGAGGCCCGAACTGGTGAAGTTCTGCAGCTGGTTGGCCTGCTGCGAGGCGTCGTTCTGCGCGTCGGTGACCGTCAGGTCGACGCCCAGCTTCTTCGCCTCGGCCTTCGCGCCGGACTGGATCTGCACGAAGAACGGGTTGTTCAGGGTGGACAGCGCCAGACCGATCCGCGGGTTCGCGGTCGACGAACCGCCGCCGTGCAGGAACGAGGTCGCGCCCACGATCGCCACGGTGACGACCGCCGCGAGTCCGTACGTCGCCGCCTGCCGGCCCCTGCTCCCGCCCGCACCGGTTCCGGCGGCCACCGGGGTCGCGCCCGCCTTGCGGCGGACGGTGTCGAGCAGCACCGCCAGCGCGATGACCACGCCGATGACGACCTGCTGCCAGAACGCGGAGACGGACAGCAGGTTCAGGCCGTTGCGCAGCACCGCGAGGATCAGCGCGCCGATCAGCGTGCCGGACGCCTTGCCCGTGCCGCCCGCGAGGGATGCGCCGCCGATGACGACCGCGGCGATCGCGTCCAGCTCGTAGCCGTCGGCGGCCTGAGGCTGCGCCGAGGACAGCCGGGCGGCGAGCACGACGCCCGCAACGGCTGCGAACACCCCGGACAGCGCGTAGATCGCGAGCTTCTGCTTCTTCACCCGCAGACCCGACAGCCGGGCCGCCTCCTCGTTGCCGCCGATCGCGTACATCGAACGCCCGATGTACGTGCGGCCGAGCACGAACGCGGCGAGCAGACCCATCACGATCATGACGAGCACCGGCGCCGGCAGCCAGCCGCCGAGGGTGTCGCCGAGGTGCGAGACCGAGTCGGGGAAGGCGATCGGGGAGCCCTCGGAGATCACCAGCGACAGACCGCGCGCCACGGACAGCATCGCGAGCGTCGCGATGAACGGCGGCAGTTTGCCGTACGCGATGAGGAAACCGTTCACCAGACCGGCCGCGATGCCGGTGACGAGGGCCAGCGCCACCGCCGGGACCACCGGCACACCGTGCTGGGTCGCGCTCCAGGCGAGCACGGTGGCCGACAGCGCCGCCACCGAGCCGACCGACAGGTCGATGCCCGCCGCGACGATCACGAAGGTCACGCCGAACGCGAGGATGGCGGTCACGGCCGCCTGGACGCCCACGTTGAGGAGGTTGTCCGTGGTCAGGAAGTCGCCCGACAGCGCCGACATGGCGATGACGAGGACGATCAGCGCGGTGAGCGCGCCGTTGTCGAGGAGCAGACGGCGGACCGCCGCGGCGCCGCCACCGGCGCCCGTCGAGCTCAGATGCGTGTCAGCGGCCACGGCCGGCCTCCGGTTCGGTGGTAGGGGAAGAGTCGGTGGGGAGGGGGTCGGTGGAAAGAGAGCCGGTCGAGAGGGGGCCGGTCGAGGGGGAGCCGGGGACGGCGGACGCGCCGGCCGCCGCGGGAACGCTGACCGCGAGGGCCATGACGGCGTCCTGCGTGGCCTCCTCGGCGGAGAGCCGGCCGGCGATCCGGCCCTGGGCCATCACCAGCACGCGGTCGCTCATTCCGAGCACCTCGGGCAGGTCGCTGGAGATCATCAGGACGGCGGCCCCGGCGGCCGTCAGCTCGTTGATCAGCTGGTAGATCTCGACCTTCGCGCCGACGTCGATGCCGCGCGTCGGCTCGTCGAGGATCAACACCCTGGTGTCGGCCAGCAGCCACTTGCCGATGACGACCTTCTGCTGGTTGCCGCCGGACAGGGTGCGCACCTGCTGGCCGAGCCCGGCCATCCGCACGCCGAGCTGCCCGGCGATCCGCGCCGCCGCCTCGTGCAGGCTTTTGAGGTCCACCAGCCCGCCGCGGGTCGCGGCCCGCATGGTGACGAGCCCGAGGTTTTCCTCGACCGACTGGTCGAGCACCAGCCCCTGGCCCTTGCGGTCCTCGGGCACCAGCCCGATTCCGGCGGCCATCGCGGCGTTCACGTCGTGCCGCGGCAGCGTCGCGCCGTCGACCCGCACGGCTCCCCCGTCGTACGGGTCCGCTCCGAAGACGGCCCGCACGACCTCGGTGCGTCCGGCGCCGACCAGCCCGGCGATGCCGACGACCTCACCGGCGTGCACCTCGAAGCTGACGTCGTGGAAGACGCCGTCCCGGGTCAGCCCCTCGACGGACAGCAGCGCGGCCCCCGTCTCGGCGCGCTGCCTCGGGTACTGCTGCTCGATGGAACGGCCCACCATGAGCCGGACGAGCTCGTCCTCGGGCGTCGAGGCGGCCGCCTGGCCGACCGACTTCCCGTCCCGGAGGACCGTGACCCGGTCGCCGAGGGCGGCGATCTCCTCCAGGTGGTGCGTGATGAACACGATGCCGACGCCGTCCTCGCGCAGCCTGCGCACGATGGCGAAGAGCTTTTCGACCTCCTCGGAGGTCAGCACGGCGGTCGGCTCGTCCATGATCAGCACGCGCGCGTCCAGGCTGAGTGCCTTGGCGATCTCGACCATCTGCAGCCGGGCGATGCCGAGTTCCCGCACGCGCGCGCGGGGCGACACGTTCACCCCGACCCTCTCCAGCAGGACGGCGGCGTCCGCCTCCATCTTCTTCCGGTCGATCATCCCGAACCGGCGCGGCTGCCGTCCCAGGAAGATGTTCTCGGCGACCGTCAGATCGGGGACGAGGTTGAACTCCTGGTAGATGGTGGCGATCCCGAGCCGTTCGGCGTCCTGGGCGCCGTGGATGCGCACCTCCTCGCCGCCCGCCAGGATCCGCCCGGCGTCAGGCCGGTAGGCGCCGGAGAGCATCTTGATGAGGGTGCTCTTGCCCGCGCCGTTCTCGCCGAGCAGCACATGCACCTCGCCCCGCCGCAGGTCGAAGTCGACGCTGTCGAGCGCGACCACGCCGGGGAAGGTCTTGCGTATGCCCTCGATGCGCAGCAACTCGTCCGGGTCGCTCACGTCTGGCTCCTGTTCGTTACGGGGGACGGCTCCTGGGGGGCGGGGAACTCCTCCCGGGCGGGCGGCTCCTGGGAGGCGGGCTCACCGCACGAGCGGCGCACCACGAGCCGGGCCGGCAGCGTGACGGACTGCGGGGGCCGCCCCTCGATGCGGTCGACGAGCGCCCGCACGGCGGCCCGTCCGAGTTCTCCGGTCGGCTGGGCGATGGCGGTGACCGGCGGGTCGGTGTGCACGAACCACGGGATGTCGTCGAACGCGGCGAGCGCCACGTCGTCCGGAACGCGCAGCCCGCGCGCGCGTACGGCGTCCAGCGCGCCCAGCGCCATCAGGTTGTCGGTGGCGAACACGACATCGGGTGGCTCGGGCAGGTCGAGGAAGCCCTCGGTGACCCGCCGCCCGCTCTCCGCCTTGAAGTCGCCCTGCCCGATGTAGGCGTCGGGGAGGGGCAAGCCGTACTCGGCCAGGGCGGCCCGGAACGCGTCGACGCGCTCGCTGCCGGTGGTGGTGGCCGCCGGGCCCGCGATGATGGCGAGCCGCCGGTGTCCGAGCCCGTGCAGATGCCGCACGAGGTCGCGCACGGCGGACCCTCCGTCCGCCCGCACCACGGGCACGTCGACGCCCGGGATCCACCGGTCGACGAACACCATCGGGGTTCCCCCGAGCGCGGCGTCCAGCATCAGCGGCGAGCCGCCGTCGGTGGGGGAGACGAGGAGCCCGTCGATGCGGCGGTCCAGCAGGTTGCGCACATGGTGGTCCTGGAGGTCGGGCCGCTCGTCGGCGTTGCCGATGATGACGCTGTAGCCGAGCGCGCGGGCCGCCTCCTCCACCGAGCGGGCCAGTTCGGTGAAGTAGGGGTTCATCACGTCGCTGATGACCAGCCCGAGGGTGTGGGTCTGGTCGGTGCGCAGCGACCGGGCCACCGCGTTCGGGCGGTAGCCGAGCGTCTGGACGGCGGCCAGCACGCGCGTGCGTGCGTCCGCGCTGACCGACGGATGGTCGTTCAGGACGCGGGACACCGTGGCGACGGATACCCCCGCCTCGGCAGCGACGTCCTTGATGCTCGCCATCGCCGTGCCACCTCCTCGTGGACTCGGGTCGGGTTCGTGGGGACACATCGTGATCGGTGCGTGAATCAGTGCATGGAATCGATTACATCGACGTGTACGGAGGAATGGAATCGATTACACGACCCGGAATCAACCCCTCCGCCCCATCCCGCAACCGGATCGTGATGTGCGGCCCCCCGAGGGCCGTGGGGCGCGCACGGAGGCTGTCCTAGGCTGCCCCCTGTCCTACGCGGGTGGCATGCCCGCGCCAGCCGACAGGGGAGTAGTGAACATGCGAGCAGGTCGGATACTCGGAGCGACGATCGGGGCCGCGGCCCTGGGACTCGGGACCACGATCGTCGCCGCGGCCCCCGCGTCCGCGGCGGGCTGCACGGCCAAGGCCGACGAGACGGTCGTCATCCGCGCCACGAAGAGCACCGGCGGCACGGCCCTCGCGCAGCTCAACAAGGGCCAGAGCGCGCCCGCGGACTGCACGATGTACTACGTCAGCACCGCGTACGAGAAGTGCGGCATCGTCAGCAAGCGGTGGGTCAAGGTCACCAGGAGCGGTGTCACCGGCTATGTCGTCGGCACCTGTGTGACGATCACGCAGAACTGATCCGCCCGGGCGGCCGGGCGGTACCGGGCCGGGCTGTCGGTGCCGGGCGGTACGGTCGGTTCATGTCCCAACAGACGGGGGCCGCCCAGGCGGCGGGCGAGCGGCGGACGGCCACGCTGGAAGGCGTGCTCGAGCGCATCACGTACGCCAACGAGGAGAACGGCTACACGGTCGCCCGCGTCGACACCGGCCGGGGCGCGGGCGACCTCCTCACGGTCGTGGGCGCGCTCCTCGGCGCCCAGGTCGGCGAGTCCCTGCGCATGGAGGGCCGTTGGGGCTCCCACCCGCAGTACGGCAAGCAGTTCACCGTCGAGAACTACACGACCGTGCTGCCCGCCACCGTCCAGGGCATCCGCCGCTATCTGGGATCGGGCCTGGTCAAGGGCATCGGTCCGGTCTTCGCCGACCGCATCACCCAGCACTTCGGCGCGGACACCCTGAAGATCATCGAAGAGGAGCCGAAGCGGCTCGTCGAGGTCCCCGGTCTCGGCCCCAAGCGCACCAGGAAGATCGCCGACGCCTGGGAGGAACAGAAGGCGATCAAGGAGGTCATGCTCTTCCTGCAGACCGTCGAGGTGTCCACCTCCATCGCGGTCCGCATCTACAAGAAGTACGGCGACGCCTCGATCTCCGTGGTGCGCGACCAGCCCTACCGGCTCGCCGCCGACGTCTGGGGCATCGGCTTCCTCACCGCCGACAGGATCGCCCAGTCGGTCGGCATCCCGCACGACAGCCCGGAGCGGGTCAAGGCGGGCCTCCAGTACGCGCTGTCCCAGGCCACCGACCAGGGCCACTGCTACCTCCCCGAGGAGCGGCTGATCGCCGACGCCGTCAAGCTGCTCCAGGTCGACACCGGTCTCGTCATCGAATGCCTCGCCGCCCTCGCGGAGCCCGTGCAGGAGGGCGAGGACCCGGGCGTCGTCCGCGAGCGGGTCCCCGGCCCGGACGGCGCGGCGGAGCCGGTCACGGCCGTCTACCTGGTCCCCTTCCACCGGGCCGAACTCTCCCTCTCCGCCCAGCTGTTGCGGCTGCTGCGCACCGACGAGGACCGGATGCCGGCCTTCCGTGACGTGTCGTGGGACAAGGCGCTTGCGTGGCTGAGGTCCCGTACGCGGGCGGAGCTGGCGCCCGAGCAGGAGGCGGCCGTCAAGCTGGCGTTGACGGAGAAGGTGGCCGTGCTGACCGGCGGCCCCGGTTGCGGCAAGTCCTTCACCGTCCGCTCGATCGTGGAGCTGGCCCGCGCGAGGAAGGCGAAGGTCGTGCTCGCGGCGCCCACCGGTCGTGCCGCCAAGCGGCTCGCCGAGCTGACCGGCGCGGAGGCGTCCACCGTCCACCGCCTGCTGGAGCTCAAGCCCGGCGGTGACGCGGCCTACGACCGCGACCGTCCGCTGGACGCCGATCTGGTGGTCGTCGACGAGGCGTCGATGCTGGATCTGCTCCTCGCCAACAAGCTGGTCAAGGCCGTGCCGCCGGGCGCGCACCTGCTCTTCGTCGGGGACGTCGACCAGCTGCCCAGCGTCGGCGCGGGCGAGGTGCTGCGCGATCTGCTGGCCGACGACAGCCCGGTCCCGGCGGTGCGGCTCACGCGCGTGTTCCGCCAGGCGCAGCAGTCGGGAGTGGTGACCAACGCGCACCGGATCAACGCCGGGCAGCACCCGGTCACCGACGGCATGAAGGACTTCTTCCTCTTCGTCGAGGACGAGACCGAGGAGGCCGGCCGTCTCACGGTGGACGTGGCGGCCCGGCGCATCCCGGCCAAGTTCGGCCTGGACCCGCGCCGGGACGTGCAGGTGCTCGCGCCCATGCACCGCGGTCCGGCCGGTGCGGGCGCCCTCAACGCTCTTCTCCAGCAGGCCGTCACACCGGGCCGCCCCGACGTGCCCGAGAAGCGCTTCGGCGGCCGGGTCTTCCGTGTCGGCGACAAGGTCACCCAGATCCGCAACAATTACGACAAGGGGAAGAACGGTGTCTTCAACGGCACTGTGGGCGTGGTGACCTCGCTCGATCCGGTCGACCAGCGGCTCACGGTGCTGACCGACGAGGACGAGGAGGTTCCGTACGACTTCGACGAGCTGGACGAGCTGGCCCACGCGTACGCGGTGACCATCCACCGGTCCCAGGGAAGTGAATATCCCGCGGTGGTGATCCCCGTCACCACCGGAGCATGGATGATGCTGCAGCGGAATCTTTTGTATACGGCCGTCACCCGCGCGAAAAAGCTGGTCGTCCTCGTCGGATCCCGCAAGGCGATCGGCCAGGCGGTGCGCACGGTGTCGGCGGGCCGCCGCTGCACGGCCCTGGACTTCCGGCTCGCGGGCCGCTGACCTGAGATGTCCCGGGGGCGGCGCGGAGGCGGGAAAAAATGATCGATCAAATGAGTCACGAAGGTCACAGAGCACTTCCCCAACCGTGACCGAGGCGGCAGGATGAGCTAGTTGGCGGCACTGAGTGCCGTCAATAAGCCCAATGGTCGACCCCGAGTGCACTCTCGTGCGCCAAATGGGGGATGGTAGAGACAGTCAGGGCAACCTCGAAGAAGAGGCACAACGTCGGTGAGGGATGACGTGAGCGACAACTCTGTAGTACTGCGGTACGGCGACGGCGAGTACACCTACCCGGTGATCGACAGCACCGTCGGCGACATGGGCTTCGACATCGGGAAGCTCCGCGCCCAGACCGGTCTGGTGACCCTGGACAGCGGCTACGGCAACACCGCCGCCTATAAATCCGCCATCACCTACCTCGACGGCGAGCAGGGCATCCTCCGGTACCGCGGCTACCCGATCGAGCAGCTGGCCGAGCGGTCGACCTTCCTCGAGGTCGCGTACCTCCTGATCAACGGCGAGCTGCCGACCGTCGACGAGCTCTCCGTCTTCAAGAGCGACATCACGCAGCACACCCTGCTGCACGAGGACGTCAAGAACTTCTACCGCGGCTTCCCGCGCGACGCGCACCCGATGGCCATGCTGTCGTCGGTGGTCTCCGCGCTGTCGACGTTCTACCAGGACAGCCACAACCCGTTCGACGAGAAGCAGCGCAACCTCTCCACGATCCGGCTGCTCGCCAAGCTTCCGACGATCGCCGCGTACGCCTACAAGAAGTCGATCGGCCACCCGTTCGTCTACCCGCGCAACGACCTCGGTTACGTCGAGAACTTCCTGCGCATGACGTTCTCCGTGCCGGCCCAGGAGTACGAGCTCGACCCGGTCGTCGTCTCCGCGCTCGACAAGCTGCTGATCCTGCACGCGGACCACGAGCAGAACTGCTCCACGTCCACGGTCCGCCTGGTCGGCTCGTCGCAGGCCAACATGTTCGCGTCGATCTCGGCCGGCATCTCCGCCCTGTGGGGCCCGCTGCACGGCGGCGCCAACCAGTCCGTGCTGGAGATGCTCGAGGGCATCCAGGCCAACGGCGGCGACGTCGACTCCTTCATCCGCAAGGTGAAGAACAAGGAGGACGGCGTCCGCCTGATGGGCTTTGGCCACCGGGTGTACAAGTCCTTCGACCCGCGCGCCAAGATCATCAAGGCGGCCGCGCACGACGTCCTCTCCGCCCTCGGCAAGTCCGACGAGCTGCTGGACATCGCCCTGAAGCTGGAGGAGCACGCGCTCTCCGACGACTACTTCGTCTCGCGCAACCTCTACCCCAACGTCGACTTCTACACCGGCCTCATCTACCGGGCCATGGGCTTCCCGACCGAGATGTTCACGGTCCTCTTCGCCCTCGGCCGCCTGCCGGGCTGGATCGCCCAGTGGCACGAGATGATCAAGGAGCCGGGTTCCCGCATCGGGCGCCCGCGCCAGATCTACACCGGCGTCGTCGAGCGGGACTTCGTTCCGGTCGAGCAGCGCTGACGCCTCCGGCGGGGGGTGGGTTCTTATGGGTGCCCCTCGCTGGTGATGTCCTGATGTTCGACTGCCCGGGGCCCCTTGTCCCGGGCAGTCGTGTGTCCTGGCCCGGGAGCCCAGGGGCCGGGGGCCGGGGGGCCGGGGTGGGGTGCCCGGAGGTGCGTGGTCGGGTGCGGGTGGGTGGGGGCTGGTCGCGCAGTTCCCCGCGCCCCTGAAGTCGGGGTGGTGGGCCCGGTCGGAAGGTGGCCCGTGTGGCTGAAGTCGGGGTGGTGGGCCCGGTCGGAGGTGACCCGCGTGCCTGGGGTGGGGGTGGTGGGCCCGGTCGGAGGTGACCCGCGTGCCTGGGGTGGGGCGGTGGGCCCGTGTTCGGTGGTGCGCCGCGTCCCCTGCTGAGGTGGGGGGCTGGGGGTGGGCGTACGGAAGGCGCCCCGGCGCCGGTCCCCCCACGGGCCGACGACCAGGGCGCCTTCCCATGTCCCGGTGCGGATTCCCCCCACGGGATCCGGCCGGGCGTTGTGAGGACAGCGCCTGAATTCGCTGTTTTTCGTCACGATATGCGGTTGTTGTGCCTGCGGTTGAGCAGAACGAGCAGAACTGCTCGTACCACCGCAGTGTGCGGTCTGCCGGGACAGCGCACGCTGGGAGGGCCGCTCAAAGCTTCCCGGTGTGCGTGCCCCGGCAACGCATCTCTGAGGAAGTCCCCCAAGACATCCTCAGATGTCAGGGCACGCCCCCCAAGACGCTTCCTGACATCGTCAACTTAGACCTTCGAAGCCCTTCGATGGTTTCGTTCGCATCACTGTGATCTGTGTCTCTTGCATATGTCCGTTAAATGCGCAAGAGAACGGATACGGCGATCGGGGCCCAAGCGTAAGAATGATGCGCGAGCCTTGTGAAGAGCTTATGTGAGGTACGGGCAGGACTCCAGGGGTCTTGGCGAAAGGCCTGGGCCTACTCGGCGGTACGGTCCGTTCCTCACCGGAAGGTCCGCAGCCGCAGGCTGTTGGTGACGACGAACACCGACGAGAACGCCATCGCCGCCCCCGCGATCATCGGGTTCAGCAGGCCCGCCGCGGCCAGCGGCAGCGCCGCCACGTTGTAGCCGAAGGCCCACACCAGGTTGCCCTTGATCGTGGCGAGCGTCCGCCGGGACAGCCGGATCGCGTCAGCGGCCACCCGCAGGTCGCCGCGCACCAGCGTCAGGTCGCTCGCCTCGATCGCCGCGTCGGCGCCGGTCCCCATGGCCAGTCCCAGGTCGGCGATGGCGAGGGCGGCGGCGTCGTTGACCCCGTCCCCGACCATGGCGACGACCCGCCCCTCGTCCTGCAGTCGCCGCACCACGTCGACCTTGTCCTCCGGTAGCACCTCGGCGATCACCCGGTCGATCCCGACGGCCGCCGCGACGGCCTCGGCGACCGTCCGGTTGTCCCCGGTCAGCAGCACGGGCGTGAGGCCCAGCGCCCGCAGTTCCCGCACCGCCTCGGCACTGGTCTCCTTGACAGCGTCGGCGACCGCGAGCACCCCGCGCGCCACGCCGTCCCATCCGGCGACGACGGCCGTCATGCCGTTGCGCTCGGCCTCGTCCTTGGCGCGCGCCAACTCCTCGGGCAGGGAGGCGAAGAGGCGCCCCACGGCCACCTCGCGGCCCTCCACCAGCCCGCGTACGCCCCGTCCGGGCACGTTCTCGAAGCGCTCGGCCGCCGGCAGCCCGCCGGCCCGCTCCTCGGCGCCCGCGGCCACCGCCCGGGCGACCGGGTGCTCCGAGGCGTGCTCCAGGGCGCCCGCGAGCCGCAGCAGCAGCCGCTCGTCCTCGCCGTCGGCGACGTACACGTCCTGGAGGGTCATCCGGCCGGTGGTCACGGTGCCGGTCTTGTCGAGGACGACGGTGTCGACACGGCGCGTGGACTCCAGGACCTCCGGACCCTTGATCAGGATGCCGAGCTGCGCGCCGCGCCCGGTGCCCACCATGAGCGCGGTGGGCGTGGCGAGGCCGAGCGCACAGGGGCAGGCGATGATCAGCACGGCGACGGCCGCCGTGAACGCGGCCGCCGTGTCGCCGGTGGCCACGAGCCAGCCTCCGAAGCAGGCGAGCGCGATCAGCAGCACCGCCGGCACGAAGACGCCGGAGATGCGGTCGGCCAGCCGCTGCACCTCGGCCTTGCCGGTCTGGGCCTCCTCCACCAGCTGCGCCATGCGGGCCAGCCGGGTGTCCGCGCCGATCCGGGTCGCCTCGACGACCAGCCGGCCGCCGGCGTTCACCGTGGCCCCGGTGACGGCGTCGCCCGGCGCGACGTCCACCGGCACGGACTCGCCGGTCAGCATGGAGGCGTCCACCGCGGACGTCCCCTGCACGACCGTCCCGTCGGTGGCGACCTTCTCCCCGGGCCGCACGACGAACCGGTCCCCGACCGCCAGCCGGTCGACGGGGATCCGCACCTCGCGTCCGCCCCGCAGCACGGCGACCTCCTTCGCGCCCAGCTCCATCAGCGCCCGCAGGGCGGCTCCCGCGCGCCGCTTGGAGCGGGCCTCGAGATAGCGGCCGAGCAGGATGAACGCGGTGACGCCGGCGGCGACCTCGAGATAGATCGTCGAGGCGCCGTCCGTGCGGGAGACGGTGAGCTCGAAGGGGTGCCGCATGCCGGGCATCCCCGCGTCGCCGAAGAACAGCGCCCACAGCGACCAGCCGAGCGCGGCCAGCGTGCCGACGGAGACCAGGGTGTCCATGGTGGCCGTGCCGTGCCGCAGGTTCGTCCAGGCCGCCCGGTGCAGCGGCGCGCCGCCCCAGACCACCGCCGGGGCGGCGAGCGTCAGCGAGAGCCACTGCCAGTTGTCGAACTGCAGGGACGGGACCATCGCGAGCAGCACCACGGGGGCGGCGAGCAGGGCGCTGACGAGGAGGCGGTGGCGCAGGGCCGTCAGCTCCGGGTCCCGCTGAGCGTCGGCGGCGGCCTGCGCGGCGGGTTCGGGCGCGGGTTCCTCGGCCGTGTACCCCGTCTTCACCACGGTCGCGATCAGGTCGGCGACGTCGACGCCGGCCGGGTAGCTGACCCGCGCCTTCTCGGTCGCGTAGTTGACCGTGGCGGTGACGCCGTCCATGCGGTTGAGCTTCTTCTCCACGCGTGCCGCGCAGGAGGCGCAGGTCATCCCGCCGATGAGCAGCTCGACCTCGGAAGGGGGAGCGGCTATCGCGGACTCGGCGGAGGTGGAGGTGGCGGTGCTGGTCATGTCCGTACTCCAGGAAACGGACCGGGCCGTACGGAACCAGTATCAGCTGGTCGGCACGGCCCGGTGGATGCCTCGGATGGGGAAGAGGTGCTCAGGCCCGGCCGGCCAGCTCGAAACCGGCCTCGTCGATCGCCGCGCGCACGGCCTCCTCGTCGAGCGGCGCTGCGGAGACGACCGTGACCTCGCCGGTCGAGGCGACGGCCTTCACCGAGGTGACACCGGCGAGCTCCGAGAGCTCGCCGGACACGGCGCCCTCGCAGTGGCCGCAGCTCATGCCGCTCACCTTGTAGACGGTGGTGACGGAGCCCGGGGTATCGGTTGCAGCGGTCATGTCGTTCTCCTCGTAGAGGCGGCTGGGGCGGGCGGCGTCGCCGGGGCCCGCCGTTGTCGAGAGTATACCCCTAGGGGGTATTAACCAAAGAAGGGTCGGCGACGCGCCGCCGGTTCCGTCCCCGGCGTTCTGCGGCTCGCGAGTTCACGGACCCCACCCGCGTTCGCGCCGTACCGGCCGTCCGGCGACGATGTACCCGCAGACGGGACGGCGACGAGAACGGCGGCGGGAGCGCGCATGCGAGCGGTGGTCTTCGAGCGGTACGGCGAACCGGCCGAGGTGCGTGAGGTGCCCGACCCCCGGCCCGCCCCCCATGGAGTGGTCGTGCGGGTGGAGGCCACCGGCCTGTGCCGCAGCGACTGGCACGGCTGGATGGGCCACGACCCGGACATCGCCCTGCCGCACGTGCCCGGTCACGAACTCGCGGGCGTCGTGGAGCAGGTCGGCGAGCTGGTCACCCGCCGGCGGCCCGGCGACCGGGTCACCGTCCCCTTCGTGTGCGGCTGCGGCAGCTGCCCGTCCTGTGCGGCCGGCCACCACCAGGTGTGCGAGCGCCAGACCCAGCCCGGCTTCACGCACTGGGGCTCCTACGCCCAGTACGTGGCCCTGGACCACGCCGACGTGAACCTGGTCGTGATCCCCGACGACCTGTCGTACGCGACGGCCGCCTCCCTCGGCTGCCGGTTCGCCACCGCGTTCCGCGCGGTCGTGCAGCAGGGCCGGGTCGCCGCCGGGGAGTGGGTGGCGGTGCACGGCTGCGGCGGGGTCGGCCTCTCCGCGGTGATGATCGCTGCGGCGAGCGGCGCGCGGGTGGTGGCGGTGGACGTCTCGCCGCAGGCCCTGGAACTGGCGCGGAGATTCGGCGCGGCGGAGTGCGTCGACGCGGCCCGCGTGCCGGACACGGCCGAGGCGGTCCGCGAGCTGACCGGCGGCGGAGCGCACCTGTCCCTCGACGCCCTCGGCTCCCCGGCCGTCTGCGCCGCCTCGGTCAACGGCCTGCGCCGCCGCGGCCGTCACGTCCAGGTCGGTCTGCTGCCCTCCGCGGACGGCATGACGTCCGTGCCGCTGGCCCGCGCCGTCGCCCTCGAACTGGAGATCCTGGGCAGCCACGGCATGGCGGCGCACGCCTACCCGGAGCTGCTGGAGCTGGTCAGGTCGGGCGTGCTGCGCCCCGACCTGCTGGTGACGTCCACGATCACGCTCGACGCCGCTCCGGCGGCGCTGGCGGCCCTGGGGACGAGCCCGGGCGCGGGGATGACCGTCGTCGAGCCGTGGGCCTGAGCGGGCCGGCGGAGGACCGGGCCCTCGCCCCGGCCGGATTCCCCGACGGCGTCCGGGGAGCGCCGTGCCCCACGGCGGGGGTGGGGCACGGGACGGCGACGGTTCCTCCCGTGCGTCAGTCCGGCCTGCGGCCGCGGTTGCCCGGACGGGAGGCGACCCAGGCGCGGACGGTGTCGGCGTACCAGTAGGGCTTGCCGCCCTCGACGTGGTCGGGCGGGGGCAGCAGTCCGTGTTTGCGGTAGGACCGTACGGTGTCCGGCTGCACCCTGATGTGCGCCGCGATCTCCTTGTAGGACCAGAGCCTTCGGTCGGTCATGAGCCGCACCTTTCCCCGCGTGCGCGGGGCGGCGGCCGGGAGGCCGCCGGGGGGAGCCCGGCGCTGCGCTGGCGATCAACGAGCCTGTGCCCCGTGAACGAGGTCCGGTGACCGAGCGGAAGCGGCTGTTGACCGGGTGTGACACAAAGCCCGCGTATGCGCGACATGTGTGACGGGAGGGTGGTTTTTGTGACACGAGTGACGCAAAGCCGCGCATGGGGTCCGCGAGGGGTCCGCATGGGGTCCGCGAGGGGTGCCCGCCGGCCGCCGGGGCGCCTGTCGGGCCGGTTGTCGGGGCCGCCCGTCGAGCCGCCCGCCCGGGGCCCGCTGCGGGGTCGGCCGGCGTGGGCGACAGGAGACGGGCCGGGCCCGCTGCGACAGGCCCGGCCCGACCCCGTTCCCCGCCGTCCCCCCGGCACGTCCGTGTCGGCCGCACCGGCCGGATCCACCGCATGGGCCGGAGCAACCGCATGGGTCTGATCGGCCGGTTCGACCGGAACGACCGGATTCAACTGGCAGGACCCCAGCCTGTATTCAGCCAATGCATCCGGTCTTGGAAAAATGCGCACCCGGTCCGGACCAACTGCCGGCCGGCGTCGGCAGCAGCAGGCTGGTCGCCTCGCCGCTCAGTCGGTCCGCCGCCGGCGACACCGGTTCCGGCAGCCGCCTGGCCTGCGCGAACTGCCGCGGCGTGCACCCCGTCATCGCCTTGAACTCGCCGCTGAGGTGCGCCTGGTCGTAGAAGCCGCACAGCGCCGCAGTCTCCGCCGCGCTCCGCCCCTCGGAGAGCAGCCGGCGGGCCCGCTGCAGCCGCAGCACGCGGGCCGCCGCCTTCGGGCCCAGCCCGATCTGCTCCCGGAAGCGGCTCTCCAGCTGCCGTACGCTCCAGCCGACCTCCTCGGCCAGCCGGGGGACCGGCAGCCCGCCGTCCGTGCGCACCAGCAGCTGCCAGGCCCGCGCCACCCGCTCCGAACCCGGCGCGGCCGTCCGCCGCCACCGGTCGAACGTGTCGTCGAGCAGCGCGAACCGCCGCTCCCAGCACGGCAGCGCGGCCAGGGCGGCGGCGAGTTCGCCGAGGGGCGAGCCGAGGGTGTGCGGCAGCTCGTCGGGGTCCACCGTGCGGTTGGCGAGCTCGTGCTGCGGGGTGCCGAACAGGGCGAACGCGGCCCACGGCGTCAACAGCACCTCGACGCCGGAGAACCGTCCGCTGTGCTCCCCGACGGCGGGCGTGGTCGTGGGCCCGCAGTACACGGAGACGAGGGTGTCCGGCGCCCGTCCCGCCCGCCAGATCCGCACCGGCTCGTCGAACCCCAGCAGCAGGGTGGAGGCCCCGATGGGCGCCTCGAGCCGCCGCCGGGGCCGGGGCATCGCGAGCCTGATCCCGCGATAGCTCATCACGCCCGGCCGCAGCCGTGGATGAGGAAACGCGGTGACGAACTCCCAGGATCCGCCCGGCCCTTGCCCGGACCGGGTGCGTAACGCCCGTACAGCCATGGGCGTTCATGTTGCTCCAGCGCGCGCCGCGCCGCCAGGGGTGCCGCAGGGCCGCCGTGGTCCGGGCGGCCGCACGCCGGGTCCCGGGCGGGGCCGCCCGGGCCCGTCTCAGGCCCCGCAGCTCCGCAGGAACGCCCGGGTGCGCTGCGCGATCGGCAGCGGGGTGTCCGGGGCGCACGGGTACATGTCCTGCTCGACGATCGCGAACAGGTCCACGTCCAGCTTCTGCGCCGCCTCCAGCACGGGCCCCAGCGCCGGCACGCCCGAGGGCGGCTCGCACATGACGCCCTGCGCCACGGCCGGCCCGAACGGGGTGCCCTTGGCGCGCACGTCCGCCAGGATCTCGGGGTCGACCTGCTTGAGGTGCAGGTAGCCGATGCGCTCCCCGTAGGTCTCGATCAGCTTGACGCTGTCGCCGCCGCAGTAGGCGTAGTGGCCGGTGTCCAGGCACAGCGACACCAGGTCGGAGTCGGTGCCGTCGAGGAACCGGGCGACGTTCTCCTCGCTGTCGACGTGGGTGTCGGCGTGCGGGTGGACGACGATCTGCAGGCCGTACCGCTCCCGCACCTCCCGCCCGAGCCGCTCGGTCAGCGAGGTCAGGTTGCGCCACTGCTCGGCCGTGAGCGTGTCGGACTCCAGCACCTCGCCGGTCTTGTCGTCCCGCCAGAACGACGGGATGACGACCAGGTGCCTCGCGCCCATCGCCTGCGCGAGAACCGCGTTGTCGGCGACGTGCGCCCAGGTCTTCTCCCACACGGCCTCGCCGTGGTGCAGGCCGGTGAAGACCGTGCCGGCCGAGACCTTCAGGCCGCGCCTGGACGTCTCCTCGGTGAGCACGGCGGGGTCGGTCGGCAGGTACCCGTACGGGCCGAGCTCGATCCACTCGTAGCCGGACTGCGCCACCTCGTCGAGGAAGCGCTGCCACGGGACCTGGGCGGGATCGTCCGGGAACCAGACGCCCCAGCTGTCGGGGGCCGATCCGATCCGGATGCGGGAAAGTGAGGACTGAGGTGACAACGACGTCATGGCCGTCAGAGTGCGGTCTCACCGGAGGGGTGTCAAGGCCTGGTCCGAATGTCTGGACAAAACATTGACAGGGCCCACCGTGCGGGGCTAGAAAGCCTGAGAGCCGATACGGCACGTGTGCCGAGAACATGCCGGGAGCGGCGTCACGGGGACGCCCCGCGGGGCGATTCACGGGGACGACCGACACGAAGGGAAGTCGATGGCGTACGACCTGATCACCATGGGGCGGATAGGGGTGGATCTCTATCCGCTGCAGACGGGCGTCCCGCTCCCGCAGGTCACGTCCTTCGGGAAGTTCCTGGGCGGATCGGCGACCAACGTGGCGGTCGCCGCGGCCCGTCTCGGCCGGTCCACGGCGGTGATCTCGCGCACCGGCGACGACCCCTTCGGCGCCTATCTGCACGAGGCCTTGCGAGGCTTCGGCGTCGACGACCGCTGGGTGACGCCGGTGCCCGGCCTGCCGACGCCCGTCACCTTCTGCGAGGTCTTCCCGCCGGACGACTTCCCCCTGTACTTCTACCGGCAGCCCAAGGCGCCGGACCTGGAGATCGACGCCCACGAGCTCGACCTCGACGCCGTCCGCGAGGCCCGCGTCTTCTGGGTCACCGGCACCGGTCTGAGCGAGGAGCCCAGCCGGACCGCCACCCTCGCCGCCCTCGCCCACCGCGACAAGGCCGGGATCACGGTCTTCGACCTCGACTGGCGCCCGATGTTCTGGAGCGACCCCGACGCCGCCCGCCCGTTCTACGCCGAGGCCCTGAAGCACACCACCGTCGCCGTCGGCAACCTCGACGAGGTGGAGGTGGCGACCGGCGTGCGCGAGCCGCGGGCCGCCGCGCAGGCGCTGCTGGACGCCGGCGTCGAGCTCGCCGTCGTCAAGCAGGGACCCAAGGGCGTCCTCGCCGTCGACAGCAAGGGCGGGTCCGCCGAGGTCCCGCCGCTGCCGGTGAACGTCCTCAACGGCCTCGGGGCCGGCGACGCCTTCGGCGGCTCCCTCTGCCACGGCCTGCTCGCGGGCTGGGACCTGGAGAGGACCATGCGGCACGCCAACGCCGCCGGCGCCATCGTCGCCTCCCGGCTGGAGTGCTCCTCGGCGATGCCGACGCCGGACGAGGTCGCCGCGGCGATCGAGGCGGGAGCCGTCCTGTGACCACCGTCGACGTCTCCGAACTCGTCCGTCTGCGCAGCAGCCGCCCCGAGGCGATCGCCGAGGCCGCCGCCCGCCGCCCCCGCAGGCCGCTGCTGGGCGACTCCGGCCGGCTGATGATCGTCGCCGCCGACCACCCGGCCCGCGGCGCGCTCGGCGTCGGCGGACGCAAGCTGGCCATGGCCAACCGCGCCGACCTGCTGGAACGCCTCTGCCTGGCCCTGTCGCGCCCCGGCGTGGACGGCGTCCTCGCGACCGCCGACATCCTGGACGACCTGCTGCTGCTCGGCGCCCTCGACGGCAAGGTCGTCATGGGCTCCATGAACCGCGGCGGCCTCCAGGGCGCCGCCTTCGAGCTCGACGACCGCTTCACCGGCCACCGCGCCGAGGACATCGAGCGGCTCAACTTCGACGCGGGCAAACTGCTGCTGCGCATCGACTACGACGACCCCGGCTCCCTCACCACGCTCGAGACCACCGCCCGCGCCGTCGACGACATGGCCGCCCGCCGACTCCCCCTCTTCGTCGAGCCGTTCATCAGCCGGCGCACCCCCGACGGCAGGCTCGGCAACGACCTCTCCGCGGAGGCCGTCACCAGGTCGATCGCCATCGCCTCGGGGCTGGGCGGCACCTCGGCCTACACCTGGCTGAAGGTGCCCGTCACCGACAACCCCGACGACATGGCCGAGGTCATGCAGACGTCCACGCTCCCCGCGGTCCTGCTGGGCGGCGAGGTCGGCGACGACCAGGACGGCGCGTACGAGAAGTGGCGCGGGGCGCTGCAACTGCCCACCGTGCAGGGCCTGGTGGTGGGCCGTTCGCTGCTCTACCCGGCGGACGGGGACGTCGCCGCCGCCGTGGACACCGCCGTCGGACTGCTGTGAGGGCCGCATGAGCAACGACCTGTACCTCGCGCGCGGGACCACCGCGCACGCCGGTTACGCGCTCGACATCGATCCCGTACGAGCGGGCTGGGACTACTGCAGCCTGCGGGTCGTCGAGCTGGAGCCGGGCGGCGGGCACGTCTTCGACACGGGTGACAGCGAGTGGATCGTGCTGCCCCTCGAAGGCGGATGTACCGTGCGCACAGATCAAGAAGAGTTCCAACTCCTGGGCCGGGAAACGGTGTTCGCGTCGGTCTCCGACTTCGCGTACGTTCCCCGGGACGCCCGGGTCCAGATCGCCTCCGGCGCGGGAGGCCGCTTCGCCCTGGCAGGAGCGAAGTGCGAGCGACGACTCCCCGCCCGCTACGGCCCCGCGCCGGAGGTCCCCGTCGAAGAGCGCGGCAGCGGCACGTGCGCCCGTCTGGTGCGCAACTTCGCCTCTGCCGACGCCTTCGACTGCGACAAGCTGATCGCCGTCGAGGTCGTCACGCCCGGCGGCAACTGGTCCTCGTACCCGCCGCACAAGCACGACGAGCACCGGCCGGGCGAGGAGGCCGAGCTCGAGGAGATCTACTACTTCGAGATCGACGGCCCCAACGGCTTCGGATACCAGCGGGTGTCCCCCTCGCGCGAGGGCGGCGCCGACGTCCTCGCCGAGGTGCGCTCCGGCGACGCCGTGCTCGTCCCCGACGGCTGGCACGGACCGGCCGTCGCCCAGCCCGGACACGCCATGTACTACCTGAACGTCATGGCGGGACCGGGGCAGACCCGGGAGTGGCGGATCTGCTTCCACCCGGACCACGTAGAGAGCACAGGGGGCTACCGATGACGGCGCAGACCTCGACGACGCGGCTGACGGTCGCCCAGGCGCTGGTGCGTTTCCTCGCCGCCCAGCACACCGAGCGCGACGGCGTACGGCAGCGGCTGATCGGCGCGACCTGGGGCATCTTCGGCCACGGCAACGTCGCGGGCCTCGGGCAGGCGCTGGTCGAGTACGCCGACGAGATGCCGTTCCACCAGGGCCGCAACGAGCAGTCCATGGTCCACGCGGCCGTCGGCTACGCCCGCCAGTCGGGCCGTCTTTCCACCCACGCGGTGACGACGTCGATCGGCCCCGGCGCGACCAACCTGGTCACCGGCGCCGCCCTCGCCACCGTCAACCGGCTGCCGGTCCTCCTGCTGCCCGGCGACGTCTTCGCCACCCGGGCCGCCGACCCGGTGCTCCAGCAGCTCGAAGTCCCCTACGCGGGAGACGTGTCGGTCAACGACTGCCTGCGCCCGGTGTCGAAGTACTTCGACCGGATCACCCGCCCGGAAGCGCTGATCCCGGCCGCGCTGCAGGCGATGCGCGTCCTCACCGACCCGGTGGAGACCGGCGCGGTCACCCTCGCCCTGCCGCAGGACGTCCAGGCCGAGGCCTACGACTGGCCCGAGGAGTTCTTCGCCGAGCGCGTCTGGGCGGTCCGCCGCCCCGGCGCCGACCCCGCCGAACTCGCCGAGGCGGTACGGGCGATCAGGTCCGCCGAACGCCCTCTGGTCATCGCGGGCGGCGGCGTCCACCACAGCCGCGCCGAGGAGGCCCTCGCCGAGTTCGCCGAGGCCACCGGCATCCCGGTCGCCTCCACCCAGGCGGGCAAGGGCTCACTGCGCCACGACCACCCGCAGGACGTGGGCGGCGTCGGCCACACCGGCACCGCGACCGCCGACGAACTGGCCCGCACGGCGGACCTGATCATCGGCGTGGGCACCCGCTACACCGACTTCACCACCGCCTCCAACACCCTGTTCGCGGGCGACGGAGTCCGCTTCGTCAACCTCAACATCGCCTCCTTCGACGGCCACAAGCTCGCCGGTGTGCCGCTCGTCGCGGACGCCCGCAGCGGCCTCGGCGAGCTGACCGAGGCCCTGCGTCTGCACGGGCACCGGGTCGCGGACGCCTACGTCACCGCGTACTCCGAGGACAAGGAGCGCTGGGAGCAGCGCGTCGACGCCTGCTACGAGGCCGACGAGCCCGACGTCCGCCCGACGCAGCCGCAGGTGCTCGGCGCCCTGGACGCCCTCGTCGACGAGTCCGACGTGATCATCAACGCCGCCGGCTCGCTCCCCGGCGACCTGCACAAGCTGTGGCGCACGCGCTCCCGGGACCAGTACCACCTGGAGTACGGCTACTCCTGCATGGGGTACGAGATCCCCGCCGCGATCGGTGTGAAGCTGGCCGCTCCCGAGCGCAACGTCTGGGCGCTGGTCGGCGACGGCACGTACCTGATGATGCCGACGGAGATCGTGACGGCCGTGCAGGAGGGGATCGCGATCAAGATCCTGCTCGTGCAGAACCACGGCTACGCCTCCATCGGCGGCCTGTCGGAGTCGGTGGGCGGCGAGCGCTTCGGCACGGCGTACCGCTACACCGCCGAAGACGGCACCTTCACCGGCGCCCCGCTGCCCGTCGACCTCGCCGCCAACGTGGCCAGCCTCGGCATGCGGGTGCTGCGCGCGAAGACCGTCCGCGAACTGCGCGAAGCCCTCGCCGAGGCGCGCCGCGCCGACACTCCCACATGTGTCTACGTCGAGACCGAAACGGCCGACACTGTGTCGGGCCCGCCGCCCGCGCAGGCCTGGTGGGATGTACCTGTGGCCGAGACCGCGACGCGACCGTCCGCGGTGAAGGCACGTGAGCTGTACGAACGGCACGTCTCTACCCGACGCCGCCATCTGTGAAGGAGCACTCGGTCATGACGAAGATCGTCAACCACTGGATCGGCGGCAAGACCGTCGAAGGCGCGTCGGGTTCGTACGGGCCGGTCACCGACCCCGCGACCGGCGCCGTCACCACGAAGGTCGCGTTCGCCTCGGTGGACGAGGTAGACGCCGCGGTCGCGGCCGCGAAGGACGCCTACGCCACCTGGGGCACCTCCTCGCTTGCCCGGCGGAGCACGATCCTGTTCGCCTTCCGGGCGCTGCTCGACGCGAACCGGGACGCGATCGCCGAGCTGATCACCGCCGAGCACGGCAAGGTGCACAGCGACGCGCTCGGCGAGGTCGCGCGCGGCCTGGAGATCGTGGACCTGGCGTGCGGGATCACCGTGCAGTTGAAGGGCGAGCTGTCGACCGAGGTGGCGAGCCGGGTGGACGTCGCGTCGATCCGCCAGCCGCTGGGCGTCGTCGCGGGCATCACGCCGTTCAACTTCCCGGCGATGGTCCCGATGTGGATGTTCCCCATCGCGATCGCGTGCGGCAACACGTTCGTGCTGAAGCCGTCCGAGAAGGACCCGTCGGCCTCGCTGAAGATCGCCGAGCTGCTGTCCGAGGCCGGTCTCCCGGACGGCGTGTTCAACGTCGTGCAGGGCGACAAGGTGGCCGTGGACCGTCTGCTCGAGCACCCGGACGTCAAGGCCGTGTCCTTCGTCGGCTCCACGCCGATCGCCCGCTACATCCACACCACCGCCTCCGCGAACGGCAAGCGCGTCCAGGCGCTGGGCGGCGCGAAGAACCACATGCTGGTCCTGCCCGACGCGGACCTGGACGCGGCCGCAGACGCCGCCGTCTCCGCCGCCTACGGCTCGGCGGGCGAACGCTGCATGGCCATCTCCGCGGTCGTCGCCGTCGGCTCCATCGGCGACGAGCTCGTGGAGAAGATCCGCGAGCGCGCCGAGAAGATCAAGATCGGTCCCGGCAACGACCCGACGAGCGAGATGGGCCCGCTCATCACGGCCGTCCACCGCGACAAGGTGGCCTCCTACGTGACGGGCGCGGCGGCCGAGGGCGCCGAGGTCATCCTCGACGGCACCGGCTACACCGTCGACGGCTTCGAGGACGGCCACTGGATCGGTATCTCCCTCCTCGACAAGGTGCCCACCACCGCGAAGGCCTACCAGGACGAGATCTTTGGCCCGGTGCTGACCGTGCTGCGCGTCGACACCTACGACGAGGGCATCGCCCTCATCAACGCCTCGCCGTTCGGCAACGGCACCGCGATCTTCACCCGGGACGGCGGCGCGGCCCGTCGCTTCCAGCTGGAGGTCGAGGCCGGCATGGTCGGCGTGAACGTCCCGATCCCGGTCCCCGTCGGCTACCACAGCTTCGGCGGCTGGAAGGACTCCCTCTTCGGCGACCACCACATCTACGGCAACGACGGCACGCACTTCTACACCCGCGGCAAGGTCGTCACCACCCGCTGGCCCGACCCGGCCGACGCCCCCGCGGGCGTGGACCTGGGCTTCCCCCGCAACCACTGACCCCGCACACACGACGACGCCCTGCCCCGTCCGGGGGGCAGGGCGTCGCCGTGCGCCGGCCGACGGCGCGCGGACAGGCTTCGGACAGGCCGGGCGCGCAGTCCGATGGCGAGGACGTCAGCCGGTGGTGGAACCGGCGCCACCGCCGGCCGCCTTGACCGCCTCGGTGAGGTCGCCGGTCTGCGCGGCCGGCGGCGCCTTGACCGGGGCCGTCCGGCCGAACTTCTCGAAGTCCATGGTCACCTTCATGGTGCCGATCTCCTGGATCATGCGGACCGGCAGATCCTCGGGGCCGACCCACACGTCCATGGTGATCGAGGTGGCGCCGCCGGTGAGCGAGCCGAAGAGATTGTCCTTGTCGCCGTACGCCTTCTTGTACTTGCCCATCCCGGCCTGGTCGACGACGGCCCGGTAGTGCGTGGTGGCCTTGCCGTTCATCTTCTCGGAGCCGAGGTTCTCGACGTCGTCGGCGTACTTCAGGCTCTTCATGGACGCCGACGGGCTGCCGTTGCTGCCGCTGAGCGCCTGCGCGCCCTGCTTGCCGAAGACGGCCGAGCTGTCGATCTTCATCCACTCCTTGCCCTTGAGCGGGCCGGCGGGCTGAGGGTCGACGTCGTAGTAGTACGCGCCGTCCACGAAGAGCATGCGCGTCTTCGGAGCGTCCTGGAGCTGCTGCAGCTGCGCGGCCGCGGTGTCCATCAGGACGTCGAACGCGTAGCCGTCGCCCCAGGAGTAGGTGCCCTCCATGGCGACCGGGGCGCCGGCGCCCATGGAGGTGGTCATCTTCACCTCCGCCGAGCCGAGCTTCTCGGTGCGGTCGGTCGCCCGGCCGAGCGCCGCCATGATCGCGTCCGTGCCGTCCACGGCCTTGGCCGCGTCCTTGGCGCTCTCGGCGCCGCACCCGGCCGTCGTGACCAGGGCCGCCACCGTGACGGCCGTCCAGGCGACCGCGTACTTCGTCCTCATGAGTCCCCACCCCTGTGCATCGTCTGTGATCCCCGAAAACCCTAGCGGGCCACACTGACACGTCCGCATGCCGAACGTCGCCCCGCTTTTTCGCCGGGGGCGCTGCGGTTCCCGTACGCGCCGACCGACCGGAGCGGCCTGCCTCGAACCGGCGTATCCGTGCCCACGGAGGCTTCCGGGCTACGGATTTCGTAGGCAAATCCCTATTGACGCAGTGGTTTCCGTCGGGATTCCATGCAGCACCACAGCCGCCGGAGGCATCCGCACGAGTCGATCGGACCCGCCGCATGACCGACACGCTCCGCCCCGTCGAGACCGCCCCTCCCCAGGCGCCCGACACCCCCCAGAAGCTCAAACGCTCCATCGGAGTCGTCGGCGGCACCCTCCTCACCCTGTCCTGCGTCACCCCCGCCTCCACGCTCTTCGTCGTGGTCCCGGACCTGTTCGGCTCGCTCGGCACGGCGACGGCCCTGACGATCGCGATCGGCTCGCTGCTCTGTGTCGCCGTGGCGTTCTGCTACTCGGAGCTGGGCACCCTGATCCCCAGCGCGGGCGGCGAGTACGCCATGGTCTCCACCCTGGCGGGACGGCTCGCCGGCTGGCTGGTCTTCGTGCTCTCCCTCCTCGTCGTCATGATCGTGCCGCCGGTGATCGCCATGGGCACGGCCGACTACCTCGCCCCGGTCGTCCACCTCGACCCCTCCCTCGCGGGCGCCGGCGTCATGCTGCTGGCCACCCTCGCCGGCCTGCTCGACCTGCGCGCCAACGCCTGGATCACCGGCGTCTTCCTGGTCCTGGAGGTCATCGCGGCCGCCGTGGTGGCCGTCCTGGGCTTCGCCCACGGGCACCGCGGCGCGGGCAGCCTGGTGTCCCTGCGGGTCGCCGGCTCGGACGGGCACGCCGACACGGTCACCGCCATGATGGTCGTCTCGGGCCTGGCCATCGCCCTCTTCATCACCCAGGGCTTCTCCACGGCCGTCTACCTCTCCGAGGAGCTGGAGCACCCGCGCCGCAACGTCGCCCGCACGGTGCTGGCCACCCTCGCCATCTCCACCGTGATCATCCTGGTCCCGGTCGTCGCCATCACCTTCGGCGCCTCCGACCTCGCCCAGCTCACCGGCGGCGACATCGGCTCCATGGTCACCGCCTGGTCGAACTCCGCCGTCGGCGCCTTCGTCGGCCTGTGCGTGGCCCTCGCGATCATCAACGCCGGCATCGTGATGGTCATCCAGAACTCCCGGGTCCTGTTCGCCTCAGCCCGCGACAAGGCCTGGCCCGAGCCCGTGAACGACGTCTTCGCCAAGCTCGGCCGCTTCGGCTCCCCATGGGTCGCCACCCTCGCCGTCGGCATCCCGGGCGCCGCGCTCTGCTTCGTGAACCTCGACACCCTGTACGGCGTCACCGGCGTCTCCGTCACCGGCATGTACCTGCTCGTCGCGGTCGCCGCCCTGCTCTCCCGGCGCGGCCACCACCGGCACACCTCCGCCTGGCGCATGCCGCTCTGGCCGGCCGTGCCGGCCCTGCTGATCGCCGTGCTCGCGTACATCCTGGCCCGGCAGGAGACGGCCTACCTCCTGTGGACCGGCGGCATCGTCGCCGCCGCGACCCTCTACTGGGCCCTCTACCTCCGCCCCCGCCGCACCACCCGCTGGCTGGTGACCGTCCCGGAGGACGGGCAGGACTGACCCGCGCGTACCGCATCCGCGGTATGCCGCCCCGGCCGCGTACGCCCCGGGGAGGTCGGCGAGTTCGGTCTGCGGTCGACAACTCCACGACAGGTTGACCCCGTACGGTTGAAGCATGGATCTTCGACTGCCCGGTCTGCGAGGGCCACGGCGGCCGCGACGGCTCCTCGCCGCCGCGGCCGCCGTGGTCGTACTCGCCGGCGCCGGTACCTGGACGGCCGTCGCCTCCGACGACGACACGCCCGCGGTGCACCACACCGACCGGGTCATGGCGGTGGACGGGGTACGCCTGGACACCTCGTACTTCACCTCCGGCGCCGCCGGCCGTCGCCCCGCCGTGCTCCTCGCGCACGGCTTCGGGGGCAGCAAGGACGACGTCCGCCAACAGGCCGAGAAGCTCGCCCGCGACGGATACGCGGTGCTGACCTGGTCCGCGCGCGGCTTCGGCGACTCCACCGGCAGGATCGGGCTCAACGACCCCAAGGGCGAGGTCGCCGACGTCTCCCGGCTGATCGACTGGCTCGCGAAGCAGCCCGAGGTCCGGCTCGACAAACCCGGCGACCCGCGCGTGGGCGTGGCCGGCGCCTCCTACGGCGGCGCGGTCTCACTGCTCGCCGCCGGACACGACGACCGCGTCGACGCCATCGCCCCCGCGATCACCTACTGGAACCTCGCCGACGCCCTGTTCCCCGACGGCGTGTTCAAGAAGCTGTGGACCGGGGTCTTCTTCAACACCGGCGGCGGCGCCGCCCGCTTCGAACCCGGGCTGGCCGCGATGTACGAGCGCGTCGCCGAGTCCGGCGTCCCGGACGCCGCCGCACGCCGGCTCCTCGAGGAACGCTCGCCGTCCGCCGTCGCCGACCGCATCAAGGTGCCCACGCTCCTGTTCCAGGGCCAGACCGACTCCCTCTTCACCCTCGCCCAGTCCGACGCCGCCGAGAAGGCGATCCGCGCGAACGGCGCCCCCGTCGACGTCGACTGGATCGCCGGCGGCCACGACGGCGGCGACATGGAGGCCGCCCGCGTCCAGGCCCGCGTCGCCTCCTGGTTCGACCGCTACCTCAAGGGCGACCGGTCCGCCGACACCGGCCCGGTCTTCCGCGTCACCCGCACCGGAGGCGTCGACTCCACCGACGGCGCCGCCCGGCTCCGGGGCGCGAGCGCGGACGCCTACCCCGGCCTGACCCACGGCGAGCGCTCGTTCCCGCTGACCGGCCGCCGCGAGGAGCAGTCCTTCGCCAACCCGCCCGGCGCCACCCCGCCCGCCGTCTCCGCCCTGCCCGGCCTCGGCGGCGGCGGCCTCTCCCGGCTCTCCGCCCTCGGCGTCGGCGTCTCCCTCGACTTCCCCGGCCAGTACGCCGCCTTCGACTCCGCGCCGGTCGCCGACGACCTGCGGGTCACCGGCACGCCGAAGGTCACCGTCCACGTGAAGTCGACCACCGGCGCCGCCGTCCTCTTCGCCAAGGTCTACGACGTCGGCGGCAGCGGCAGCCAGGTGCTGCCCGCCCAGCTCGTCGCCCCGGTCCGCGTCGACGGCGCCCAGGCCGGCAAGGACGTCACGATCACCCTCCCGGCGATCGACCACAAGGTCGAGGAGGGGCACCGGCTGCGCCTGGTCCTCGCCTCCACCGACCTCGGCTACGCCTCCCCGACGGCCCCGGCGACGTACACCGTCTCCCTGAAGAGCGACCTGTCGGTCCCCACCGCCCCCGCCGTGACGACCGCTGCGGCACCGCTGCCCTCGTGGGTGTGGTGGCTGCCCCTCACCGGCGCGGGCGTCGCGCTCGCCCTGCTGCTGACCGCCCGCCGCCGCACCGCCACCCCGGCCCCCGACCCCGCGCTCGCCGACGTCCCGCTCGTCATCGCCGACCTGAGCAAGAAGTACGCGGGCGGCGAGCGCTACAGCGTCCGCGAGCTGTCCTTCCAGGTGGAGAAGGGCCAGGTCCTCGGGCTGCTCGGGCCCAACGGCGCCGGCAAGACGACGACCCTGCGCATGCTGATGGGCCTGATCGCACCCGACGGCGGCGAGATCCGCGTCTTCGGCCACGCCATCCGCCCGGGCGCCCCCGTGCTCTCCCGTGTCGGCTCCTTCGTGGAGGGCGCCGGCTTCCTGCCGCATCTGACCGGCCGGGAGAACCTCGAGCTGTACTGGCGGGCCACCGGCCGCCCCGCCGAGGACGCCCACCTCGACGAGGCCCTGGAGATCGCCGGTCTCGGCGACGCGCTCGCCCGCGCGGTGCGCACCTACTCCCAGGGCATGCGCCAGCGCCTCGCCATCGCCCAGGCCATGCTCGGCCTGCCCGACCTGCTCATCCTCGACGAGCCCACCAACGGCCTCGACCCGCCGCAGATCCGCGAGATGCGCGAGGTGATGATCCGCTACGCGGCTGCCGGCCGCACGGTCATCGTCTCCAGCCACCTGCTCTCCGAGGTCGAGCAGTCCTGCACGCACCTCGTCGTCATGGACCGCGGCCGCCTCGTCCAGGCGGGCCCGGTCGCCGAGATCGTCGGCTCCGGCGACACCCTCCTCGTCGGCACCGCCGTCCCCGTGGACGAGCCGGTCGTCGAGAAGATCGCCGCCCTGCCCGGCGTGGCCTCCGCGCTGCCCGCCGACGACGGCCTGCTGATCCGCCTGGACGCCGACGGCACCGCCCGGCGCCTGATCGCCGAACTCGTCCGGCTCGACGTGCCGGTGACCTCGGTCGGCCCGCACCGCCGCCTGGAGGACGCCTTCCTCACCCTGATCGGAGGTTCCGCATGAGCACGCTCACCGAGGTCGCCTCCGGCTACCAGCCCGGCCGCACCCTGCCGCTGCGCGTGGAGCTGGTCCGCCAGCTCAAGCGCCGCCGCACGCTGATCATGGGCGGCGTCCTCGCCGCCCTGCCGTTCGTCCTGCTCATCGCCTTCGCCATCGGCGGCGAGCCCGGCGGCCGCAACGACCAGGTGACCCTGATGGACACGGCGACCGCCTCGGGCGCCAACTTCGCCTCGGTCAACCTGTTCGTGTCGGCGGGCTTCCTGCTGGTCATCCCGGTCGCCCTGTTCTGCGGGGACACCGTCGCCTCGGAGGCCGGCTGGTCCTCCCTGCGCTACCTCCTCGCCGCGCCCGTGCCCCGCGCCCGGCTGCTGTGGTCCAAGCTCGTCGTCGGCCTCGGCCTCAGCCTGGCCGCGATGGTCCTGCTGCCGGTCGTCGCCCTCGCCGTCGGCAGCGCCGCGTACGGCTGGGGCCCGCTGGAGCTGCCCACCGGCGGCGCGCTCGACTCCGGCACGGCCGCCCAGCGGCTCGTCGTGGTCGTCGGATACGTCTTCGTCTCCCAACTGGTCACCGCGGGCCTCGCGTTCTGGCTCTCCACGAAGACCGACGCCCCCCTCGGCGCGGTCGGCGGCGCGGTCGGCCTGACCATCGTCGGCAATGTCCTGGACGCCGTCACCGCCCTCGGCGACTGGCGCGACTTCCTCCCCGCGCACTGGCAGTTCGCCTGGGCCGACGCCGTCCAGCCCACCCCCGAGTGGTCCGGCATGATCCAGGGCGCCGCCGTCTCCGTGACCTACGCCCTGGTGCTGTTCGCCCTGGCCTTCCGGGGTTTCGCCCGCAAGGACGTCGTCTCCTAGGTCACCGGAAGATCACTTACCGGTCTCGGAGACCGACCCCCGTGTCCCTTTCGAGATGCTTCCGCAACACCCCGTGCCGCACGTTCCGGCCCCCTGTCCCGTCACAGTCGCAGACGTCGACGGACACAGGGGGCAGACATGAGGAACCACCGGGCACCGGCGCTGTTCGCCGTCACGGCCGCAGCGGCACTGCTGCTGACCGGCTGTGGCGCGGGCGAGGACTTCGGCGGCGACAAGGCGGCGGACGGAGCGGCCCACCACACCGAGCCCTTCCCCGCGCCGAGCGCACCACGCGCCGGTGAGGAGGGCGACGACAAGAACGACGAGGGGCGCTCCGACCGCCTCTCCACCTTCGCCCTCGACGTGGACACCGCGTCCTACGGCTACGCCCGCCGCACCCTCGCCGAGGGCCGCCGCCCGGACCCCGCCACCGTTCGTCCCGAGGAGTTCGTCAACAGCTTCCGCCAGGACTACGAACGCCCGGACGGCAACGGCTTCTCGGTCACCGTCGACGGCGCCCGCACCGGCGACGACGACTGGTCCCTGGTCCGCGTGGGCCTCGCCACCCGCACGGCCGCGCAGCAGGGCGAGCGCCCGCCCGCCGCCCTCACCTTCGTCATCGACGTCTCCGGATCGATGGGCGAACCCGGCCGTCTGGACCTCGCCAAGTCCTCCCTCGACACGATGACCGACCGCCTGCGCGACGACGACTCCGTCGCCCTCGTCACGTTCAGCGGGGAGGCCGAGACCGTCCTGCCGATGACCCGGATCGGCGGCCACCGCGGCCGGGTCCACGACGCCGTCGACGGCCTGGAACCCGCCGACTCCACCAACCTCGGCGCCGGCGTGGAAACCGGGTACGCCACCGCCGTCGAGGGACTGCGCAAGGACGCCACCAACCGGGTCGTCCTGATCTCGGACGCCCTCGCCAACGCCGGCGACACCGACGCCGACTCGATCCTGGAGCGCGTCGGCACCGCCCGCCGCGAACACGGCGTCACCCTCTTCGGCGTCGGCGTCGGCAGCGACTACGGCGACGCCCTGATGGAACGCCTGGCCGACAAGGGCGACGGCCACACCGTCTACGTGTCGGACGAGACCGACGCCCGCAAGGTCTTCTGCGACGACCTCCCGCGCAACGTCGACCTCACCGCCCGCGACGCCAAGGCCCAGGTCGCCTTCGACCCCGACGCCGTCGCCGAGTTCCGCCTCGTCGGCTACGACGACCGCAAGGTCGCCGACGACGACTTCCAGAACGACCGCGTCGACGGCGGCGAGGTCGGCCCCGGCCACACGGTCACCGCCCTCTACGCCGTGCGCGTCAAGCCCGGCGCCGACGGGCGCCTCGCCACCGCCACCGTCCGCTGGCTCGACCCCGAGACCCGCACCCCGCACGAGGCCTCCGGCCGGCTGGAGACCGGCGCCCTGCGCGACGACCTCGCCGACGCCTCCGTCCGCTTCCGGGTCACGGCGACGGCCGCCTACTTCGCCGACGCCCTGCGCCGCCCGGAGACCGGGCTCCCGGACGCCCCCGGCCTCGCCGAACTGCAGGAGACCGCGCAGACGTTGGCCAGGAAGACGAAGGACGCGGACGTCACCGCCCTCGCCGAGGCCATCGCCGACGCGAACCACCTGGACCTGTAGGCACACCGGGGGAGGCACACGGAACGGCGGGCCACCGGGGAACCGGTGACCCGCCGTCGCGGTACGTCAGGGTGCGGCTCAGCCGTTGCCGGCGCCGTTGCCCGAGAGGGCGGAGATGTCGTCCAGGATGTGCGACAGCGGCTCGTCGCCCTTGGCCTGGGTGCTGTTCTCCACGCACTGCTGGTTCTGCGGGGAGGACAGGACGTTGATGTCCTGGACGTTGATCGGGACGGCGCCGACGAGGCCCTGAAGGTTCAGCTTGGCCGGCAGGCCGACGCACGGCTTGTTCAGCGAACCCTGAACGAGCGAGAGCTGCGGGCTCATGTCGCCGAAGGTGGCCGAGTTGCCGAACTCCGACGAGGCGCCGTTGCCACTGGCGGAGGTGGTGCCGCTGTCGTCACCGATGGCCAGGGCCTGCGGGGCGCTCACGGCCGCGAGACCGGCGACCGAGGCGGCGAGGGCCGCGGATGCCCACAGCTTCTTCATTTTCGTTCCCTTTCGAAGGCGCGGACACCGGGGAGGAGCCGCATGATCAACAACGCTCCGCCCCGGCCCGGGGTTGCGCGATGTGCCCCGATCGGCGTAGCGCACCGCCCGCCCTCATCGCACGCCCCTCACCTGCACGCGTACGCGCTCCCGCGCACCGGCACCGTGCTGCCGAGAACGGTCGGCGGATCCTTCGGCTTCGGATTCTCGCCCTGGGCGACCAACGGCCGGTCCATCCGGATCTTGGTGAACAGCGCCTCCGCCTTGCGGTCGTCCCAGGCCAGCGCCGAGCCGATGCCCAGCGAGGCCGGCGCGGACCCGCCGATCGGCACGGTCGTGAACTCCGTCGCCGCGTCCGGAAGCCTGCGCAGCGCGGCCGTCTCCTGGACGAACTCGTTCAGCGAGAACCCCTGCTGACCGCCCCCGAAGAGGGTGCGCACCAGGTGCAGGGTGCGCCGGGGGTCGTCCAGCAGTTTGCGGGCCTGCACCTCGAGCAACGACTGCAGCAGGAAGCGCTGCTGACGCTGGATGCGGCCGAGGTCGGCGCTTGTGTCCACGTGCCGCGAGCGCACGTACTGCAGTGATTGCCCGCCGCCGAGCCGGTGCTTGCCCGGCTTGAGGTCCATGCCGGTCGCGAAGTCCTTCAGCCGCCGCGGCGTGCACACCTCGACGCCGCCGACCTCGTCCACGGAGTCCATGAAGCGCCGGAAGTCCACCTGGAGGAACCGGTCGACGCTCAACCCGGTCATGGACTCGACGGTCTTGACGGTGAGCTCCGCGCCGCCCTCCTGGTAGGCCGCGTTGAGTTTCGCCGGATGCGCCTTGCGCTGCTTGCCGTCCGGGCCGCGGTACTGCGGGATGTGCGCCCAGGAGTCACGGGGCAGGCCGATCACGCTGACGCGGTCCCGCCGCGCCGAGAGATGGATCAGCATCAGGACGTCCGTGCACCCGCAGGGCACACCCCCGGCGTGGAACGCGTGTTTCTCGCCGGCGGAGATGGTGTCGCGTTCGTCGGTGCCCATCAGCAGGACGTTCATCGCGCGCGGGGCGTGCTCTCGGGCCGGGAGCGCGGAACTGCCGAGCAGCGCGCCGGTGGCGGCCAGGACGATTGAGGGAATCGCCAGCCGACGTGGCAGTAGGTTTCTCTTCGTCGTCACTCGCCGCACGCTAGAACAGCGGGCCGCCGATGATCCGGCGGCCCGCTGCCTGGGCGGAGAAACCACCCGGGGGCTCAGGAAAAGAACCCGTTCACCACGTCGGAATCAGTGGTTGGCCGCACCGTTGCCGGCGAGCACGGAGATGTCGTCCAGGATGTGCGACAGCGGCTCGTCGCCCTTGGCCTGGGTGCTGTTCTCCACGCACTGCTGGTTCTGCGGGGAGGACAGGACGTTGATGTCCTGGACGTTGATCGGGACGGCGCCGACGAGGCCCTGCAGGTTTCCCTTGACGGGCAGACCGATGCACGGCTTGTTGAGAGAGCCCTGGACGAGCGCCATCTGCGGGCTCATGTTGCCGAAGGTGGCCGAGTTGCCGAACGACTGGCTCGCGCCGTTGCCGCTGGCGGAGGTGGTGCCGCTGTCGTTGCCGATGGCGAGCGCGGGGGTGGCAGCGGCGGCTGCGACGCCGACGACGGAGGCGGCGACCGCGGCGGCGGCCAGTACCTTCTTGATCACTTGTTGAATCCCTTCGTGAAAACCCCGTCCACCGGAGCGCTCTGGCTAACGCCATCAGCCGCTGCTTGGTTGCCCTCCTTCACCCCGATGGCCTATTGGCGGGAAATCCGGTCGTCGGGTCGGACAAACCGATCGGGTGAACGGCCGCAACCATTCCCCATGCATCCGGTTGGTTCGGTGGCAGGCACATGGTCCTGGCTCGGAGTCAGGACAGGGAAAGGAATAGCGAAATGCTGAAGAAGGCAATGGCCGCGGCCGCGGTCGCCGCTTCCGTCATCGGAGTGTCGGCGGCTGCCGCTCCCCAGGCGCTTGCCATCGGGGACGACGCGGGCACCACCTCCGCCAGCGGCAACGGGGCGCGCGAGGCCTTCGGGAACTCGGTGACCAAGGGTGACATGAGCCCGCAGGCCACGTTGGTGCAGAGCTCCCTCAACAAGCTGTGCATCGGCCTGCCGGTCAAGGGGAACGTGCAAGGCGTCCTCGGCGCTCTCCCGATCGACGTCCAGGACGTCAACGTCCTGGCCTCGCCGCAGAACCAGCAGTGCGCCGAGAACAGCACCCAGGCCAAGGGCGACGAGCCGCTGTCGCACATCCTGGACGACATCTCCGCCCTCTCGGGCAACGGCGCGGCCAACGGCTGACGCCCGTCGGCGCCGCTCTCCGGACGGTCCGTGCTTCTTTCGGCGGACCGTCCGGCTGCGAAATTCGGTGCGGCCTTTCCCTGATGTTCTGTCAATTTTTGTTGCCCTGCTCAGGCGAATCGTTTCTCCCCGTTGATTCCGGCGGGTCAATTGTATGAAGGCGTTCGAGTGAATTCCCGGACGACGCGCGTTCGTCAGTTTCTTCGGATGTCTATCTCTCGTTTGCAGCCTGCGAGTCATGGTGCGAGCCGTTCCAGTTGCGCTCGCTCGGTTTCGACCGTCATCTAGGCATGACCGCAGAGAAGGGAAACCCATGAAGAAGAGCGCTGCTGTTGTCGCGGGTCTGATCCTGGCCCTGGGCGGGGCCGCCCCCGCCTTCGCCGACGCCGGTGCCAACGGCGCTGCCATCGGCTCCCCGGGCGTCCTGTCCGGCAATGTCGTCCAGATTCCGATCCACATCCCGATCAACGTGTGCGGCAACTCGATCAACGTCATCGCCGCGCTGAACCCGACCGGCGGCAACGTCTGCATCAACGACTGACGACATGTCGTTCCCGGCCGTCCCGGCCGGGTCCGGGCCGGCTTTGGACGACTTCCGTGTGGTCCGAGGCCGGCCTTTCCCACTTCTCCGAGCAGGAAGACCACGAGATTGCGACAGACCCTGAGCAGGGGAATGGTCGCGGCCGCCGCCGCGACGAGCATTCTGTCCCTGTGCGGGGGCGGCTACGCCCTCGCCGACGCGAACGCCGAGGGGGCGGCCAAGGGTTCACCAGGAGCCCTCTCGGGCAACCACGTAGAGGCCCCGCTGCACGTCCCGCTGAACGTCTGCGGGAACTCGGCCGACCTCGTCGCCGCGCTCGACCCCGCGTTCGGCAACGCCTGCGCCGAGCACGCCGGCGCCCGCGACGACCGCGCGCACGGGACACCGAACGGCCACGACGACCCGCACGGCGGCGATGCCGGCTACGGCGCGTCCGACGACGACCACCCGGGCTACGGCGACTCGGACGACGACCACCCGGGCTACGGCGACGCCGGCTACGGCGACTCGGACGACGAGGAACCCGGTTACGGCGATTCCGGATACGGCGATTCCGGATACGGCGATTCCGGTTACGGGGACTCGGGCTACGGCGACTCCGGTTATGGCGACTCCGGCCAGGGCGGCCACGGGCACGGGGACGACTGCGGCGGTTACGGCGACACGTGCGGCGGCGGAGGCCACATGCCTCCGGGCGGCGGCCACGGTCACGGCACGCCTCCCGGCGGTGGGCACAGCACTCCTCCCGGCGGCGGCCATTCCATGCCTCCCGGCGGCGGTCACTCGTCGCCTCCCGGTGGCGGTCACTCCACCCCGCCCGGAGGAGGCCACAGCACTCCTCCCGGTGGCGGTCACTCGTCGCCTCCCGGTGGCGGCCACTCCACCCCGCCCGGCGGAGGTCACAGCACTCCTCCCGGCGGAGGTCACTCGACGCCTCCGGGCGGCGGTCACTCCACGCCTCCCGGCGGAGGTCACTCCACCCCTCCCGGCGGGGGCCACTCGTCGCCGCCCGGAGGAGGCCACAGCACCCCTCCCGGCGGAGGGCACAGCACGCCCCCTCCGCACGGCGGCCACTCGACACCGCCCCCGCACGGCGGGCACAGCACGCCTCCCGGTGGCGGGCACACCGCGCCTCCGCACAACGGCGGTGGCGGCGGGCACACCCCGCCCGAGCTGCCGCACACCGGCAGTGACAACGCGGCGTTGCTGGCGGCCTCCGGCGTCAGCGCGGCGCTGATCGCGGGCGGCGCCGTTCTGTACCGGCGAGGCAGGGCCGCCTCCCGGCGGTGAACGCATCCGGCGCCGACCGCACACGCGGCCGGCGCCGGCGCCACACCTTGGGCCTGTCGTCGGATCACGCCGCACTCGCTGCGAGCCGATCCCGACGACAGGCCCTCGCCGCGCTCAGCGCCGCACGGTCTCCGTCGCCCCGCGTCGGCCGGGCGCCGGGATCGCCGTACCCGGCAGCCCCGTGTGCAGCCGGCGCCGGACGCCCCGGACGAGGGTTCCCGCCGTGAAGGTCGCGCCGTGCACGAAGCGCATCGCCGGCCCGAACCCGGCCGCCGTCACGAGGCCGGCCATGAACAGCCCGGGGCAGGACGACTCGAAGTCCCGGCCCACCTCGGGGGAGCCGTCGGCCACCGTGGCCAGGGTGTCGCGCAGCGGTCCCGCAAGGAGTCCGAGCCGTTCGCGGGTCGCCCGGAAGCCGGTGGCCGCGATCACGTGCTCGGTCTCGAAGGGGTCCGCCCCCCTCACGTCCAGCCGCACCCCGCCGTCCGCCGCGCGTGCCGCCGTCACCTCGTGGTCGAGGCACACCTCCACGGCGCCCTCCACCCGGTCGCGCACCCACCAGGCGCCGGCCGGTCCGAGCGCGGTCGCCGCGATCCGCGCCCGGGTCGGTTCCGGGAGCCGCCGGTAGAGGCCGGGGCGTTCGGCATAGAACCAGTTGCGCCAGCCGCAGCCGAGGCCGCTGTGCGGAGAGCGGGCCGACCGCCACCACGGGCGCTCCCAGGGCGGGGGCACGTCGTTCCAGTGCAGCCGGTCCGAGCGGGCCAGCACGCGGACCCGGGTGCCCTGTTCGGCGAGCAGGGCGGCCGTCTCGAGCGCGGCCTGCCCGCCGCCGATCACGGTGACGTCCCGGCCGCGGAAGCGGTCGAGGTCGCCGTGGTGGCTGCTGTGCGAGACGAGCGAGGAGGGCAGGCCGCGCAGGGCCGCCGGGATCTCCACGAACGGCATCACGCCGACCGCGAGGGCGACCGTGCGGGCCCGCACGGTCTCGCCGTCCTCGGTGACCGCCTCGAAGCCGCCGGGCAGGGACGCGATGCGGACCACCGTGCGCTCGTCCACCTCGGGGACGGCGTTGCGGGCGAACCACAGGCCGTACTCGGCGAACGTCTCCACGGGGATCGGCTGTCCGTGCCGGGCCGTCACGCCCTGGGTCGCGCAGTAGGCGTCGAGCCGCCAGCGGGCCGCCGGGTCGGACAGATTGGACGCCCACGGCTCGGACTTGAGGAACATCCCGCCCGGCATGTTGTCGCGCCAGGAGGCCATCGGCCGGCCGAAGACGCGCAGGCTCAGCCCGGCGTCCGCGGCGTGGGAGGCGATGGACAGGCCGTAGGGGCCCGCTCCCACCACCAGCAGGTCGTACATCAGCAGCTGCTCGCTTTCTCGTCGTCGGTCGGTCCGGCCACGGCCGGTGCGGTGCGTCCGCTCTGTGCGGCAGGTCCGGCCTGGGTGCGCAGGCGGGTCAGGGAGGACGGGGGCGGCGGTGACTGGCGGACCACGCGGGGCTCGTCCCCGGCGTCGGCCGCCGGGCTCTCACCGCGCAGCCGGTGGAGCAGCCTGCGGGCGACGTGCGCCCCCCACAGGCCCCACATGGCCCGGCCGGGAGCGGTGTCGTCGCCCGCGTGCCAGGCCAGTTCGCGACCCCGGCGGGTCGGTCGCAGCGCCGTCAGCGGCGCGTAGTTCTCCACGACGAAGGTCCGCCCTGGCCGCGGCTCCCCGACGGGCAGCGGACGGTGCGTCAGGTCCAGGTGCTGCGCGCGGACGACGTCCACTCCGGCGGCGTCGGTGAAGAGCCGGAACTGGGCGCCGGGGCGCGGGTTGAAGTCGAGCAGGTGGTACTCGCCGGTTCCACCGCAGCGGCGGAAGTCGAGGTCGAGGATGCCCCGGTGGCCGAGGGTGTCGACGAGCCGCTCGGCGTGCGTGCGCACCTCGGCGTTCTCCGTCCACTCGCCGACGGCCGTGAGCCCGGCTCCACGCGGCCAGGCGCGGAGTTTGCGGCCGGAGCCGCCGGCGCGGAGCGAGCCGGAGCGGTCGGCGTACCCGTGGAAGAACCAGTCGCGGTCCTGCCCCGGCGGCAGGAAGGCCTGGAGGAGCAGCCGACTGCCCGCCTCCTCGGAGCGCAGGTACAGTTCGCGCGCTTCCTGGGGGGAGCGCACCAGAGCCGTGCTGCGCAGCCCCGAGCGGGCGGGCAGCAGCCAGGGCCGGCTCCACTTCGCCACCACCGGCAGCCCGAGCCGCCAGGCCTCGGAGGCGGCCTGTGCCGCGCTGTCCGGGATCACCGTGAGCGGGTGCGGCACGTCCGCCGCCGCGCACAGGGCGACCAGTTCCGCCTTGTCGGCGACTCGTTCGGGCAGCGCTCGGGGCTGCTGTGGCAGCAGGTAGGCCGGTGTCAGCTCGTCGCGCAGCCGGCTCACCGCGATCGCGCCCGCGTCGTCCATCGGGATGAGCACGGCGGGCCGTTCGACGCGGGCGGCCACCCGCAGCAGGGTGGCGGCGATGTCGGCGGGGGCGGCGCCGGGCGTCGGCGGGGGGTGCGACTCGCGTACGAAACGGGAGGTGCGCACGGGACTTCCCGTGGAGTCGGCGACCAGGTGCACGTCGACTCCGGCCCGGCCGAGCGAGCGCACGGCGCCCAGCGTGCCGTGGTGAAAGGGATTCCGGTCGATTCGCAGGAGAACGGCGGGGACGCGGGTGTCGAGGGGCGACTGGGGCATTTTCAGCGGGTCCTTCGGCTCGGTTCACCGATATGGGCGATCAAGGCACTCGAAAGCCGTATCGGCGGTGGCGTGGATCCTTTTTGTGTGACTTTCATATGACTGAGTGTCAGTAATGCGCGGGCAGTGCGCGTTACGCGCGAGTGGAGAAAGGAGCAGGCATGGCTCCACGACAGCGACGCGCACGGTCGCGGCGGCTTGCCGTCGTCGCGGCAGCCGTCGCGGCCTCGGCCGCCCTGGCGTCCGGACCTGGATTCGCCGCGGGCGCGGGGGTGGCACGGGTCGCCGATCCTCCCGCTCCCACCCCTACCGTCCCGGCTCCCCCCTCGACCGTCCCGGCTCCCCCTTCGACCGTCCCGGCGGCCGCCGCGCCCGAACCGGCCGTCCCCGTCCCGGCCACGACTCCGGCGGCAGAGGCGAGCCCCGCGCCCGCCCCGAACGAGTCCCCGGCGCAGACCCCGAACCAGACCCCGACCGAGACCCCGACCGAGACGGGCGCGTCTCCGGGCGCATCCCCCGCGCAGACGCCCGCGCCCTCCGCCTCGCCGACGAAGGCCGCCGCCCCCGCCTTCGGCGCCTACCTCGACTACGGAGCCCGCGGCGTGGCCCGCATCGCCGAGCTCAGCGCCTGGCTCGGCGGCTCCGACCTGCGCGTCGGCCACACCTACCTGCCGGGCGACCGTTGGCACAACATCGAGGGCCCGGCCGGCTTCCTCGACGTGTGGGCGGACTGGCGGCTCGAGAAGGACGACCGGATGCTCGTCCTCAACGTGCCCATGATGGAGCGCAACGAGGAGGGCGTCTCCGACGCCGAGGTGCGCCGGCTGCTGCGGCAGGGCGCGGACGGCGAGTTCGATCACCACTTCACGGCTCTCGCCGAGCGGCTGGTCGCGCTGAAGGTGCCGGACACGGTGATCGTGCTCGGCTGGGAGATGAACGGCATCACGTACACCCATCGCTGCGGGCCGGACCCGGAGGCCTGGAAGAAGTACTGGAACAGGATCGTCACCGCCATGCGCGCGGTGCCGGGCCAGCAATTCCGGTTCGACTTCACGCCGACGCGCGGAAAGGACGCCGTCGCGTGGACCGCGTGCTATCCGGGGGACGACACGGTCGACATCATCGGAATGGACTCGTACGACCAGCCGTCCGGCCTGTCCTTCGACGAGCAGGTGAGTGAACCGTACGGGCTCCAGGCACACGTGGACTTCGCCAGATCCCACGGCAAGCCGATCTCCTATCCCGAATGGGGACTCTTCCGCAACGGCGACAACACCGAGTACATGCGCCGCATGATCGCCTGGATGGACGAGCACCGGCCGCTGTACAACACGCTGACCGACTACTGCCCGCACGGCGTGTGGCAGTGCGGGCAGAACCCGCGCTCGTCCGAGGTCTACCGGTCGCTGCTGTCCGGCCGCACCGACGAGCCGTCCACCGAGCCGACGACCCCGGCGCCCACCACGGACCCGACGACCCCGCCCACCACCGAGCCGCCCACCACCGACCCCACCGGCGAACCCCCGGTGAACTGCACGCCGATGGACCTCGGCGACTGGGTCGAGTACTGGCTCGGCGGCAAGCTGTGCATCCGCCTGGACTGGTGGTCGCGCAACGGGTGAACCGACGTGCGGTGGCGGCAGGTCCGCGTCAGGGCCCGCCGCCACCGGCACGCTCCCTCCGCTGCTCCCGCCGGAGCAGCAGCTCCTTGCCCCGCCGCCGCGCGGCCACGTCGCACGCGACCGCCGACAGCAGCGGGGCGGTGCGCCGGCGGGCCAGCAGCAGCCGCTGGTTGACGACCGGTTCGGGCCGCCAGTGGTGCTTGTACGGCTCGTCGCCGCGCAGCAGGCTCAGCGCGGCCCGCCCCCCGTCCCGGGTGTGCTCGGCGCACGCCTCCAGCAGCATCACCGCCACGTCCGCCTTGCACTCCCGCAGCCGCGGATGAGCGCCGTAGAGATAGCCCCCGGCCAGCCGCCGCGACAACAGCGTCAGATCCACGGCCACCACGTCGTCGTCGAGCCGGAACTCGGTGACCACCGCGTCCCCGGAGCGCACCATCGGACCCACCGAGCGCACCAGGTGCTCGCAGAACCGGTCGCGAAGGTGCTCGCCCGTCACCTTCCGCCCCTGCCACTGCAACCGGTGCAGTTCCAGCAGCCGCCGCAGCGCCGAGTCCACCTCCTCCGGGCGCACCGCCTGGCGCTGCACGCCGAGCGCGGTCAGCTTGCGCAGTTTGGCGCGCACCCGCTGCGCCTTCGCCGACGGCAGCCGGGCCACCAGCTCGTCCATGGGCACGGCCGGCAGCTCCAGGCACACCGAGTCGCCGACCCGGCGACGCGGCCCGCGCCAGTGGTCGTAGACGAGTTCCACCGCACCGCCCGGACGCACCTCGCGGAAGTCGATCAGCGCGGTGCGGGCGGCGGCCGCGAGAGCCCCGGTGAGCGCGTCGACGGCCGCCTCGCCGTGCCCGTCGTCGACCAGGACGTCCCCGTAGTCGGAGATCGCCCCGCCGAGCGGCACGAGCGCGGGCACCGGCCGGCGCACGGCGGTCAGCGGAGCGACGGCCACGAGTTCGGCGCCCTCCCGGACCAGCTGCAGGCGCAGCCGGCCCGGGCGGCCGTACGACAGCCACCACGAGTGCAGCCAGGCGTGGCTCTGGAACGGGGTGGCCGTGGCGCACCGCTGGTACAGCCGGTCCCAGGCCGGGGCGAGAGCGGCGAAGGCCTGTTCGTCGGTGACGACCTCGGTGGTGAACGCCGGCTTCACAGCGCCCCGTGGGCGTCCGCGGCGAGAGCCGGGCCGGGGACGGCGGCGGGGCGCGCGCCCTCCTCCTCCCGGCCCCGCCTCGGCCGCGCCAGCAGCACCAGCCCGCCGAGCAGCCCGCCCGCGCTCGCGCCCACCGCGCCGGTCAGGACGGGGGACGCCGAGGAGGGTCCGGTCGGCTTCACCGCCCGGGCGAACTGCTGGAGTTCGACGTTGGTGGTGGCCTGGGAGCTCTTCGCGTGCTGCGTCAGCGAGCGGGAGACCGCGTTGGCCATGTCGGCGGCCAGGTCGGCGCGCGGCGAGGTCGCCGTGATCGAGACCATCGGGGCGTCCGGCGAGGTCGCCGTCTGCACGCTCTGCTGGAGCGTCCGCACCGGCACGCCGGCCCACACCTGCGCGTCCCCGAGCACCGCGAGCTGGGTGGCGACCCGGCCGTAGGCCTGCGCGAAGCCGAGCGCCGAGGCGGGGTCGGACTTCGCCGTCGGGACGGCCACGACATAGGCGGTGGCCGTGTACACGGGCGCCTTGACGGCCCCGTAGGCGCCGCCGAGCAGGCCGCCGGCGACGGCGCCGGCCGCGAGCAGCGCCCAGGGCGGGAGCGCCTTGGCGCGGCGCAGGGCGGCGGGACGGCGAGGGTTCTCGGTCATGGGGAACTGACTCCCTGGGGTGTCGGGGTAGCGGAGGACGACAGGGGTGGTCCGGAAACGGTGGTCGCGTACACGTCCATGAGCTGGGCGGCGCTGCGGGCGATGTCGTAGTGGAGCGCCGCCTCGGGGGCGGTGCGCGGTCCTGGCGCCTGCGCGCGGTACGCGGACAGCGCGCGGACGAACGCGTCGGCGCCGCCGGTCACCCGGCGCGCGCCCGGCGCCGCACCGGCCGGCAGCTGCTCGATCGCGGGACACGAGGCGTAGAGCACCGGCAGACCCGACGCCAGCGCCTCCACGACGGCCAGCCCGAAGGTCTCCTCGGGGGACGGCGAGACGAACACGTCCATGGCGCACGCCAGGGAGGGCAGGTCGGGGCCGCCGGAGCCGTCCGCGACGTAGGGGCGCTCGCCGGCGAACAGGACCCGGTCGGCGACCCCGGCCTCCTGCGCGACGCGCCGCAGCACGTTCTCCTCCGGCCCGCCGCCGACCAGCAGCAGCCAGTGGTCCGGAGTGAGCCGGGCCAGGGCGCGGATGACCACGTCGAAGCGCTTGGCGGCGGTCAGACGTCCGACGCCGCCGACGACACAGGCGTCGTCGGGCAGCCCGAGGCGCCTGCGGGTGCGCAGGCGGGCCGCCGGGTCGAAGCGGAAACGGGCCAGGTCGATGCCGTTGGGGACGACCTCGATCCGCGGTTCCGGCACGCCCCAGCCGCGCAGCCGGTCGGCGACCGTGGGGGAGACGGCGACCGTGGTGCGGCCCAGCCGCTCGCTGGCGAGGTACAGCGCGCGCACCCCGGAGGTCAGCGGCCGTCCCTCCATCTGCGAGTCGCCCAGGGAGTGTTCGGTGGCCACCACCGCGCGGACCCCGGCGAGCCGCGCGGCCAGCCGGCCGTAGACGCAGGCCCGGTACAGGTGCGTGTGCACGAGGTCGTAGCCGCCGGAGCGGACGACCCGGACGAGCCGCGGCAGCGCGCCCAGGTCGCGGTTGCCGGCCATGCCCAGATGGACGACCTTGACGCCGTCCTCGGCGAGCCCGTCGGCCACCGACCCCGGGTTGGTGAGCGTCACCACCTCGCAGTCGACCGGCAGATGCCGCAGCAGCAGCCGCAACTGCTGCTCGGCGCCTCCCACGCCCAGCCCCGTGATGATGTGCAGCGCCTTCACCGCAGCCCCTCGACGGGACGCCGGCGCAACCGGTGCAGCCGGTACTTCAGGAACAGCCGGACGGCGTGGTCGTCCTGCCCGACGTGGACCCGCGGGAGGGCGTGCGGGCCGTTCAGCGGGCCGGGGTCGATCGCGCAGGCGTATGCGTAACCGGCCTCGCCCACGGCGTCCACGGCACGCCGGTCGACCGTCCCGTACGGGTAGCAGAACCCGTCGACGTCGGTACCGAGGAGCTCGGCGAGGGCGGCGCGGCTCTCGACCGTCTCCGCCTTCAGGGTGCTGTCGTCGGCGCGGGTCAGATCGACGTGGGTGAGGCCGTGCGAGCCGATCTCGACGCCCTCACCGGCCGCGCGGCGGATGCCGTCGGCGGTCAGCAGGGGCTTGCGCGGCCCCAGCGGGTCCCAGGCGTTGTCGCCGCCGAGCCGGCCGGGCAGCACGAACAGGGTGGCGTTGCAGCCCTGTCGGCGCAGCACCGGCAGCGCCCCGGTGAGGAAGTCGGCGTACCCGTCGTCGAAGGTGAGGCCCACCAGATCGCGTCCCTCGCCCCGCGCGCGGGCGGCCAGCAGCTCGGCCACGGAGACGCCGCGCAGACCGCGCCGGCGCAGCCACGTCAGCTGCTTCTCCAACCGCTGGGGGGTCACCGTGATGCGGTAGGGATCGTCGGAGCAGTCGCTCACGGAGTGGTACATCGCCACCCACGGGACGGGAGCGCGGGTGCTGCGGTCAGGAGCGGCCATGGCAGAGCTTTCGGGTCGCGGAACGTACGGAACGGAATGCGGAGACGACGCCCTGGGCGCCCAGGGCCCGGCCCAGCAGCAGGAAGACGACGGTCACGGTGAGGCCCCCGACGGCGAGTCCCCGCACGGGGTCGGCGAACCGCGCGGCGGCGAACGCCCCGGCGAGGGTGGCCACCAGTGCCGCGCGCACCGGCCGGCTCAGTTCGCGCAGCACGCCCCGGACGTGGATCGGGACGCTGCGCGGACCCATGCCGGCCAGCAGCACCAGGGCGGTGACGGTGATGCCGGTCGCGTTGGCGACGGCGATGCCGTACACCCCCCAGGGGCCGACCCCCATCGCGCCGATCCAGGACGTCACGACGATCCCGGCGGCCATCGAGCAGACCGGGTACCAGGAGCCGCGGCCCCCCGAGAAGTACGAGCGGACCAGCACGCCCACCAGGGTCTGGCCGAGCAGCCCGAGCGCGTACACCCGCATGACGCCCGCCGTGGCCGCCGTGTCGCGGGCGGTGAACGCGCCGCGCTGGAAGAGCACTTCGACGATCTGCGGGGCGCACGCCACGACCGCGGCGGTGCCCAGCAGCACGATGCACGACGCCAGTGCCAGATCCCGCTCCACCCGGTTGCGGGCCCGCTCGGCGTCCCCCTCCGCCAGCGCCCGCGCGACGACCGGGAAGGTCACCGTGCACACCATCACCGACAGGATCATCGGCATCTGGGCGACCTTCTGCGCGTAGTTGAGGTGCGAGATCGCCCCCGCCGGAAGCTGCGAGGCGAGGAAACGCTCGATGAGCGTCTGGGACTGCCGGCACAGCGCGAAGAGCAGGACCGTCGCCAGCAGCGCGGTGTCCAGCGGCCGCGGCTCCTCCTGGCCGACGGGCGTCTCCCCGGCCGTACGGCCCTTGCGGAGCTGACCGATCAGCGAGGGCAGCTGCACGAGGACCATCAGCAGCCCGCCGACCGCCACCCCGGCCGCCGCCGACCGCACGCCCCAGCGCCCGCCCAGGGCGAACATCCCGGTGACGATGCCCACGTTGTAGGCGACGTAGATCGCCGCGGGCGCCACGTACCGCCGGTGGGCGCGCAGGGCCGCACTGCAGTACCCGGCGAGACCGAAGCTCACCGCGCAGGTCGCGGTCAGCCGGGTGCAGTCGACGGCGAGCGCCGGGTCGGGCAGACCGGGCGCGAGGACGTCGACGACCTGCGGGGCGGCGCCGACGAGCAGCGCGCCGACCGCGACGAACGCCAGCGACAGCCGGGGCAGCGTGCCGGCGACCAGCGCCCGCACCGGGTCGCCGGGCGTGCCCTGGGAGCGGCGGGCCAGCGCCATGCTGAACGCCGGGATGAGGGCGAACGCCAGTCCGTCCTCGATCAGCAGCGTGGCGGCGAACTCGGGCACGGTCCACGCGACGAGGAAGGCGTCGGTGTCGCTGCCCGCCCCGAAGAGGCGGGCCAGCGACTGGTCCCGGACCAGCCCGAGCAGGGCCCCGGCCACCGACAGGGCGGCGGTGACGAGCGCGGCCTTGGCGAGGAAGCCGCTGGAGGCGGCGGGGAGTTCGCCGGCCTCCCCGGCTGCCTCGGGGGCCGTCTCCCCGGACCGCGCCGCGGACCGTGCGGGCGGCACGGACACGGGCCCGTCCGTGCGGGGTGTCCGAGGAGGCGTCACGGTCATCGGGTCCGCGCCTCCTCGAGGCCGCTGCCGCCGACCAGCGCCCACCAGGCGACGACCCCGAAGACGACGGCGGTCAGCACCGTCGACGGTCCGCCGATGTCGGCGTACACGAAGTCGATCAGCTGCCAGACCAGCAGGCCGCAGGCGAACAGCGCGCAGTCGAGGCCTCGGCCGCAGCGGCGGGCGCGCAGCCACCCCCGCAGCCCGCACGCCAGCATCGCCAGCCAGCCGCCCGCGAGGGCGAGCAGTCCGATCAGCCCCTGTTCGCCGAGGACGAGCAGATACATGTTGTGCGGGGACAGCAGCGGCTGCCGGACGAAGCCGGAGCCCGCGCCGTCGGTGTCGCTGCCGGAGGACAGCGCGAGCGGGGCGTGCGCGTCCCGGTGCTCGGGGAAGCCCTTCAACCCGACGCCGGTGAGCGGCCGTTCGGCCCACATGCCGACCGCGGACGTCCACAGGGCGTACCGGTCGGTGACCGACTGGTCGGGGGCGTCCGCGACCTGCGTGATGCTGCTGACGCGCTCCTGGAGCATCGCCGAGCCGACGCCGAAGCCGCCCACCACGACCACCCCGGCGGCGACCGCCGCCGCGCCGACCTTGAGCGCCCGGCGCAGTCCGGCGAGGACCAGCTGGAGTGTGCACGTCAGGGCGGTCGCGATCCACGCGCCCCGGCTGAAGGAGAGCGCGAGCGGCGCCAGCAGGGCGAGCGCGGCGGCGGCGGCGACGGCCCGCTGGCGCCCAGCGGAAGCGCCGAGCGCCAGACCGACCGCGCAGACGAGCCCGAAGGACACGACGGTCGCCATGCCCATCACGTCCTGCGGGCCGAAGGTGCCGACCGCCCGGAGGGTCTCGCCCTGGTAGGAGGCGCCGGTCCCGGTGACGAACTGGTGGACGCCGACGGCGCCCTGCCAGCCCGCGAGCCCGACGAACGACCAGGCGAGCACCCGCAGGTCGGCCCGGTCCCGGACCAGCAGCACGACGGCGGCGGGGACCAGCACGAAGATCTGCAGATAGCGGCCGAGGCCGGTGAGACCCGCGCCCGGCGAGGACGCGCCCATCGCCGCGAGCGCGAGCCCCGCGACCGGCATCGCGAGGACCACGGCCGTCGTACGGGACAGCGGGCGCCGCCGCTGCCGCAGCAGCCGCACCACGCAGAACAGCACGACCAGCGCGGACAGCGCGTCGGCCGGCCCGGCGCCGCCCTCGCCGCCGGGGGAGAGGGGGAGACCGAGCAGGGCGATCACGGCGACCACCGGCAGGACCGGTGACAGCGTCCGGGCGCGGGGCAGCGTGAGCGCAAGGGGCGGGGCGAAGGTCATCGGCGGTTCAGCTCCCGGTCGGTCGCACGAGGGCGGCCGCGGTGCGCAGCAGGATGCACACGTCCTGCCACAGCGACCAGTTGTCGATGTACGCGTTGTCGAAACGGGCCCGGTCCTCGATCGAGGTGTCCCCGCGCAGCCCCTGCACCTGGGCGAGGCCGGTGATGCCGGCCCGCATCCGGTGACGCGCCGCGTAGCCCGGGTAGGTCTGGCTGAACTGGCCGACGAAGAAGGGGCGTTCGGGGCGTGGTCCGACGAGGCTCATGTCGCCGCGCAGGACGTTCCACAACTGGAGCAGCTCGTCCAGCGAGGTCTGGCGCAGGAAGCGGCAGAAGCGGCTCATCTCCCGTTCGCCGGCCACGCTCCAGCGGGTCGCCGACTCGTGCTCGTCGACCGGACGGTGGGTGCGGAACTTCAGCAGGGTGAAGGGCCGGCCGTCCTTGCCGATGCGCTCCTGCCGGAAGACCACCCCGGGGCCGTCGGTCAGCCGCAGCACGGCCGCGCACAGCATCAGCAGCGGGCTCACCAGCAGCAGCAGCGCCCCGGAGACCACGACGTCCAGCAGCCGCTTGCCGAGGCTGCCGCGCCGCCGGGCGCCCAGGTCGAGGCGCCGGCAGGAGAACCCGGCCAGTTGCTCGCGGCTCGCGTACGAAGGGGTGTCGGCGTCGACCTCCCACACCGTGCAGCCCGACTCGGCGAGCGCCCGCAGCAGCGGGCCCTGCACGCTGCGCACGGCGGGGTGGACGCACAGCACGTCCCGCACGCCGTTCTGGATGAGGGCCCGCTGCACCTCCTGACCGGTGGTCAGCACCGGCAGCCCCTCGCCGCCGCCGGGACTCTCGGCCACGACACCCACCGGCTGCACCCCGCAGCGGGGATGCCGCAGCACGGCCGCGGCCACCCGCTGCGCGGTCGTCGCGGGCCCGATGACGAGAGCCGCGCGGGGCCGGCGCAGCAGCGCCCGGCGCCGGCGCAGATGCACGACCGCGCGGGCCGCGCAGCCGGCCGCGGCCTGGGCCGCGCAGCCGGCGACCAGGGTGCGGGCCGAGAGCGCGTGCGCCGGGTTCCACGCCGCGGCGAGCGCGCCGAGCGCGAGCCAGGCCACCGCGATCCGGCCGCACACGGCGGGCAGTTCGTCCAGCACCCCCGCCACCGGACGCGGGCGCTGCGGCCGCAGCAGTATGGTCGCGGCCACCAGCAGGGCCACCAGTAACGGGCGGCGCTGCGCCCCGGTCAGGGCCAGCGCGCCCGCGCACGCGGCGAGGCCGTCGGCGAGCAGCAGCGGCAGCGGCGACGCGGGCGGCGCCGGGGGCCGGCGGGCGGGGAACCGGAATCCCGCCGCGCTGCCCCGCCGGGGGATGACCGAGACGGGCGAGTACCCGGCCTGCGCGCCGGGAGAGGGGACGGTGCTTTCCGCAGTCACGAGTGGATGGACTCCCTGCACTCGGTGGGCGCGACCCGCGCCCCGTTGGTGGTCGTGAGCAGCTCGCGGTACACGCCCTCGACCGCCTCGGCCGTGCGCCGCACGTCGTGCACGGCCAGGACGTGCCGACGTCCCCGGTGGCCGAGCGACTCGCGCAGCAGCGGATCGGGCAGCAGGGCGCAGACCGCCTCGGCGAGCGCCGCGGGGTTCTCTGCGGGGGCCAGGCAACGCTCGGCGAGTCCGGCGGGCAGGCTCTCCCGGGCGCCGTTCACATCGGTCACCACCACGGGTCTTCCGCAGGCCATCGCCTCCAGCGGGGCCAGCGCCATGCCCTCCCAGCGCGAGGGCAGCACCACCAGATCGGCCGCCTGGTACCAGGGCACGGCGTCGGCGACGGCCCCGGCGAAGAGCACCGACTCCGGTGCGCCCGCCCGCAGACGCGCCGCGTCCGGGCCGTCGCCGACCAGCACCAGCCGGGCGGCGGGCGTCCTGGCCACGATCGTGTCCCAGGCCCGCAGCAGCACGTCCTGCCCCTTCTGCCGGCACAGCCGCCCCACGCACACCACCAGCGGAGCGGCCGGGTCGAGGCCGGGCAGGAGAGAGGCCCGCACGGTGTCGACGGAGGCGGGGTGGAAACGCCCGGAGTCGATGCCGTTGGGGACGACGCTCCACCGTGCGGCGATCCCCGCACGCAGGCCGGCGACGCGTTCCGCCTCGCTCACGCACACCAGCCGGTCCGCCCAACGCGCCCCGAACCGTTCCCAGTGGAGGGCGAGTGCGGCGGTGGCGCCCCCGACGGCCTCGAAGGACCAGGCGTGCGGCTGGAACACGGTCGGGATCCGGCCGCGCACCGCGAGCCGGCCGGCGAGCCCCGCCTTCGCGCTGTGCGCGTGCACGAGGTCGGGGCGTACCTCGGCGATCAGGCGTGCGAGCCGCCGCACCTCGCCGGGGAGGGAGGGACCCGGCGACCGGGTCGCCGCCCAGTGCCGGGTCCGCGCGCCCAGGGACCGCAGTTCCCCGGCGAGCCCGCCGGCCGGGCAGGCCACGGTGACGTGCAGACCCGCCGCGAGCTGGGCCCGCGCCAGGTCGGTCACGACCCGGGCGACCCCGCCTTCCACGGGCTGGGTGAGGTGCAGGACCCGGGGCCCGGCGTCGGGTTCTGGCTGGTGCATTGCGCGGATTCCTCGCTCACGGTGGCGCTCGGGACTGCGGGAACGCGCCTGATTACTTCTTCCGTGTGTCGACGGCTACGAAGAGCGCCCCGGCCCACGCCGCGTCCCGGTGGGAAACGAGCCGAACGGCCAGCTGGTCACCGCCGTGCCGCAAACCCCTGCGGAGATCGAACACGTCGGAGTCGTAGCCGAGTGTGTTGACGTACGCCGGTACACGCGCCGCCGGAGCCTCCCCCGGCTCGCTGATCGTGGAGTTCAACACATCGTCAGATGGATTGACCGGGTCGGTGAGCGCGGTGAACGGCGCGCCACCGGTCGACAACATGAGCGAATCACCCGAACGGCCGCGGTCGCCGTCGTAGGCCACGAGCCCTGCCCGGCCGCCTGCGCCCGGTGCGATGTGCAGCCCGCGCAGCCGGATCTCCTTGCCGGCCGGCGAGCCGAGGGTGTCGAAGCCGTCCCACACCGACAGGTCGCGCAGCGGCTCCGCCGGGTCGCGGTACGCCACGACGAGCGTCCAGCCGCCCCACGCCCCGGTCGTCGAACGGCCCATCGCCACGTTCACCTGGGCGACCGTGTAGAGGCCCCGGCCGCTCTCGCGCACCAGCCGGGTGACGTCCGCGGAGGCCTGGAAGGCGTCGGCCCCCTGGGCCACCCGGTGGCCGACGACCGTGTCCGCGAGCACCGCCTTGTACGCCCCGCCGGGCTCGGCGATGAGCACCCTCCCGTTGTCCTTGGGCGGCTTCTGCTCCCCCACGCGCAGGTTGCCGCCCCAGTACAGGCGCGCGTACGTCACCTGCGCGCCCTTGGGCAGACGGACCTCGGCGCGGGAGGAGTTGTAGGTGTTCGGGTCGTCGTCGACGTCGACGTAGAACATGTCGAAGCCGTTGTTGACGCCTGCCCCGCCCTGGCGGACGGCGGGGCAGGCGGGCGCCGCCCGGACCGCCGGAGCGGCCCGGCAGCTGATGGCCGCGTTGGCCGCGCGGACGATCCCGCCGTGCTGCGTGGCGTGGTAGCGCTGCTGGAAGGGGAGGCTCTTCGCCTCCGTGGCGGGCGGCGCGCCGGCCGCACGGGCGCCGGACGGCGCCCAGAGCGAGGCGAGGGCGAGAACGCCGACCGTCGCGCGGCGCAACAGCGGACCCAGGGAATTGCGCATGACCGGCAGTGGCCTTTCGTGCGATTTGCTTGCAATAGGCGTGCGGCAGATGGGGCGCAACTCTAACTTCTGTCCGGATTAATCCGTAGAAACAGGACAAGTGTGTCGGAATGGTGAAGCGAAGCCTCGGGTGACATCACTCCTTTGGCGGCACAACCCCCGCGCCCCCCGCGCGTTGACCTCAGCGCCGGGCATCCCCGCCCAGGTGTTTGTGTCAAAACCCCAAGGAGCACCTCTCCATGTCGCGTATCGCGAAGGGCCTGGCCCTGACCTCCGTTGCCGCCGCGGCCGTCGTCGGCGCCTCCGGCATCGCCGCCGCCGACAGTGGCGCGAACGCCGTCGCCGCGCACTCCCCGGGCGTGCTGTCGGGCAACGTCGTCCAGGTTCCCGTCCACATCCCGGTCAACATCTGCGGCAACACGATCAACGTGGTCGGCCTGCTGAACCCGGCGTTCGGCAACACCTGCGTCAACGACTGACGTCACCTCGTTCCGAGGTCACGACACGTCATCCGTCGAACGGCCGCCCTCCCGCCAGGAGGGCGGCCGTTCGCGTTTGCGAAAGCGTTACCCCGAACGGGCGGACGCGCGGCGACACGCTCGGCGTGCCTTGACAGGGCTTCCACCTGCGGCGGGGCGGGTGGAACGGATCACCAGTGATCACTTTGTGTACTTGATCGGTTGCGGAGCGCGACAATCTGTTCGCACGGTGGGCGAAAGACCCGACGTAATCGAAAGGATTTCCCATGCGTGGTCTGCCCGTACGGCGTATCGCTTCCACCGCTCTGTGCGCCTCCCTCGTCCTCGGCATCGCCGCCCCCGCCGCCATGGCGACCGACCGAGCCGCGGCCCGTGAGCGCGTCGCCTCGGCGTCGGACGCGCCCGTCCCCGGCGCCGCCGCGCTGCTCGCCCAGGTCGAGGGTCTCGGCCGGGTCGGCACCGTGATCACCCCCGTCACCGAGCTGCTCGGAACCGCCCTCAAGGCCGAGGACGGTCAACTCACCCCCGATCAGGCGACGCAGCTCGCCGAGGCCGTCAAGGCGGCCGTCGCGAAGATCAGCGCGACCGCGGGGACGGCCGCGCCGGCCCTGCCCGCCACCCCGGCGGCCCCCGCGGCCCCCGCCGACCCGGCCGCCGCGCTCCCGGCCGCCCCCGCCGCTCCCGCGCTCCCGGCTGCTTCGGGGACCGCGGTCTCCGCTCCGGCGGCGACCGTCGCTGCCGCAAAGCCGAAGGTCGCCGCCGACCCGGTGTCCGACGCCGTCGCCGCCGTGCAGAAGGCCGTCGACGACCTGCTCGCGGCGGCGACCTCGCTCGACGTCGGCAACATCGTGCCGGCGGTCACCGGTGTGGTGGACGGCCTGCTCGACCTGCTGGCCGCGACGCTGGCCGGGCTCGGCCTGTCCCTGCCGAGCCTGCCCGAGCTGCCGACGGAGACACCCGCCGCGGCCCCGGACGCGCCCGCCGCGCCGGCCGCTCCGCTGCCCGCGGCTCCGGCCCTGCCGCCCGCTCCCGCCCTGCCGGCCGCTCCGGCGCTGTCCGTGGCGCCCGCGGCTCCGGCGGCGCCGGTGCTTCCCGTCCGCTGACGGCCGCCGGACGACCGTTCCCGACAGGGCGGTTGCCGGCACGGTGGCAGCCGGTACAGCAGTCGGCGCCACGGTGGTTCTCCGCAGATCCGCACCCCGGCCCCCAGAAGGTCGCCGGGGTGCGGAAATTCTGTGCACACGGTTTCCGCATCGGACGGGGCTCGTTAGGCACGGCGTCAGAATTTCCCCTGGTGACCTGCCGTTCCGAGCCGCAGAGTCGCCGATGAAAGGAATCCGATGAAGTCCCTGAAGGCTGCCGTCGTCGTCGCCGGATCCGTGGTGCTCGCCGGTGTCGCCGCGCCCGCGTTCGCCGCCCCCGCCGACCTCACGCCCACCAGCCTCAACGGCGCCGTGGACACCCTCGCCAGGGGTCCGATCAACGTGGAGGACGCGCTGCCTCTGCAGCACCAGTCGGACGCGCTCGACACCGAGAACAAGGACTCCGTCCTCCACACCGTGAACAGCGCCGCCGAGGCCCTCAACACCCACAACCCGCTCCTCGGCGGGCTGCCGCTGCAGGGCTGAGACGCCCACGCCGCAGGGCCGGTCCCGTCACCGACGGAACCGGCCCTGCGCGCTGTTCGAGACCTGTCGAGCGACGCGTCCCTCGTTCGTGTGGAGCGGAGCAGCGGCGTCCCCCGGTCGGGTGAGAACACGCCCGGAGGCCCTCCGGCACGCCGATAGGGTCGCGCGGTGACCTCAACCCCCAGCGCAACCCTGCCCTTTCGCGTGACCGACCTGGGCACCCTCGTCGTGATGCCGTGGAGCGGCGAGGCTCCCGACGGCGGCGACATGCCCTACCTCCTCGCGTACTCCCTGGGCGACACCGCGGAGGGCCCCGAGGGCACCGCCCGCGCCGTCGCGCGACTGCTCAGCGACAACGGCATGCCCGTCGGAGGCGTCGTCGACGGCGCCGAGCGGCCCAGCCTGCCGGTCACCCTGCTGGTCGAGTCCGGCGCGGCCGTCCTGAACATGCCGGGCCTCAACGCCCAGTGCCGGCCGCCGGGGGAGTGGCTCGCGGCCGTCGAACAGCGCGGCTACGCCTACCTCGTCCTCACCTGCCGCGCCTGGCCTGAGGCCACCCCCGGACAGGCCGTCACGCCCGAGGCGCTGGCCGCGTTCGCGGGCGCCGAAGAGACCCTGACGGCGGCGGCGCACATCGTCCTGCCCGCCCGCCGCCTGCGCGGCTGATGAGGCCGCCGCAGCCTGCGGCCGTAGGCGGCAGCCGTGCGTTCGCCCTGCTGCTGGTCCTGGCCGGCGCCGCCGGGCTGTCGGCGTCCTGGGTCATCACTCTCGACGAGTTCAAGCTGCTGGAGGACCCCGGGTTCACTCCGGGGTGCAGTCTGAACCCCGTCCTCTCCTGCGGCAGCGTCATGCAGAGCGACCAGGCCTCGGTGTTCGGGTTCCCGAACCCGATGCTCGGCCTCGTGGCCTACGGCATGGTCGTGTGCGTCGGCATGAGCCTGCTCGCCGGGGCCGCCTTCCCGCGCTGGTACTGGCTGACCTTCACCGCCGGCTGTCTGTTCGGCGTGGGGTTCGTGTCCTGGCTGCAGTTCGAGTCGCTGTACCGGATCAACGCGCTGTGCCTGTGGTGCTGCCTGGCGTGGATCGCCACGATTCTCGCGTTCTGGTACGCCGTCTCGTTCGACGTGCGGCACCGGCTTCTGCCCGCTCCGGCCGGCGTGCGGACGTTCTTCGCCGAATTCACCTGGGTGCTGCCGCTGCTGCACATCGGAGCGATCGGAATGCTGATCCTGACCCGGTGGTGGAGTTTCTGGACCGGCTGACCGGCTGACCGGCTGACCGGTGCAGCGGTAGCACTATTACGGCAGTCGGGGGATTTGTGAACTGAAGCCGTTTTCCGGCTCGTTACCCGGTACGGACACAAGGCCTCCCCGCTCACCTGTCGAAAGGGACCGTACCCGAGATGAAGTCGACCACCCGAGGAACCCTCGCCGCAGTGATCACCTGCGTGGCCGCCGCCGCAGGCGCCGCCGTCTCCGCGACCCCGGCCGCCGCGATCGGCACGGTCCCCGTCCCGGTTCCGCTGGACGGCGTCGAGAAGTCCCTCAACGTGGAACTGCCCAGGGTCGGCGGCGAGCTCCCCCTGCCGACGCCGGGCGCGCCCGAGGGGCCGCGCTTCGTCGAGGGCCGGCTCATCCCGGACCGGGTCGTTCCGCAACTGCCCGTCGCCGCCGGCCTGCCGGGCCTCGGCCTGCGCGCGCCCCTGCCGGAGGTCCTCGGGGCCGACTTCAACCACCTCGGACTCGACGCCCCCGCCTCCGACCTGCGCACCCAGGGCCCGGGCCTGGCGCTGGACGCCCCGCTCACCGCGCCCAACCCCGACCGCTTCGGTCTGCCGGACCTCCAGACGCCCCAGGTCGGTGTGATCACCCCCGTGCTGCAGGCCGTGCCCGGCGCGGACCTCGGCCTCAGCGAGGGGCTGTAGACAGGCGCCGTCCCGACCCCCTGAGGAACCGCTAAGAGACAGCTGACGAACCGCCACGACCACGGGCCCGGACGCCTCGTCCCGGGCCCGTCGTCGTGCCCGGCTCCCCGCCGGGGCGGCCGATCGAGGGCCGGGCGGTGACCAGTCGGCCCACCGAACGGTTACCCCCACGGAGGAAGCCGCCGGACCACGGGGGCGAGCGAACCGGGACGAGGAGAACACCATGGCCGTCAGTGCCGACGCAGTACCCCTGGCCGTGCCGTCGGCGGGTCCGGCAAGACCCGTCACGGCACGCCCCGCGCGGCGACGCGATCTGCTGCGCGCTCTGCTCGGCGCCTCCGCCGCCCTCGCGATGGTCCCGGTCGTCGCCGCCACCGGGCCGCGCGGCCCGGCGGACCACGGTCCCGCGGACACCTCGTTCGACGAGACCTACCGGGGGCGTCGCATCCGGGGGCTCCTCACCACCGGCGGGACCGCCGGCGCGGGCCACGCCACGTGGACGGTCACGGTCGACGGCCGTCCGCTGCACCTCATGCGCCGCGCCGACGGCACCTGGCTGAGCATGGTCGACCACTACCGCTCGTACGCCACCCCGCTGGAGGCGGCACGCGCCGCCGTCGACGAACTCGGCCCCGGACAGCGGCTCCGCGAAGCGGGCCCGGCACACCACGACGACACGCACATGGGGGGACACCATGGCCTACATCCGTAAGGACGTCAGCACGCTCACCGCCGCCGAACGGCGGCGCTTCGTGAACGCGCTGCTCGAGATCAAACGGAAAGGCGAGTACGACGAGTTCGTGCGCATGCACATCGACCACTACGTCGCGGACGGCGAAGGCGGCCTGCGCAGCGCCCACATGGCGCCCTCCTTCCTGCCCTGGCACCGACGGTTCCTGCTCGACCTGGAGCAGGCCCTGCGCCGGGTCGACTCCTCCGTGACGGTGCCCTACTGGGACTGGACGCGCCGGCGCACCCCGACCGGCGCGCCCTGGACGCCGGACCTGCTGGGCGGCAACGGACGCCGCTCCGACCACCGGGTGACCACCGGACCGTTCGCCTACGCCACCGGCGACTGGACCCTCAAGGAGAACGTCACCGACGGGAAGTTCCTCACCCGGGACCTCGGCCGGGCCGCGGCCCCGATCGACCTGCCCACCGCCGCCGACGTGGAGTGGGCGCTGAAGGACCCGGTGTACGACGTCTCGCCCTACGACTCGACCCTCACCCGGGGCTTCCGCAACAAGCTGGAGGGCTGGGGGACCGGTTCGGGCAGCGCCGCCTGGCGCAACCACAACCGGGTGCACCGCTGGGTCGGCGGGGTCATGCTGGGCGGCGCGTCCGTCAACGACCCCGTCTTCTGGCTGCACCACGCCTTCATCGACCTGCTGTGGACCCGCTGGCAGAGCCGTCACCGCGAGCACCGCTATCTGCCGGCCGAACCGCCGGGGCCGGCCGCCGGCCAGTACCGGCGGGTCGTCGCCCGCCGGGAGAAGCTGCCGCCGTGGGACGTGACGCCGGATCAGCTGGAGGACGTGTCCCGGATCTACCGGTACGCCTGACGGGTACGCCCGCCCCGGAACGGGTCGCCGGCGACCGGGGGCCTGGGAGGCGGGGGCACGTCAGGAAGACAAGGGGAGAGCCCCGGCGCTCGAGGTGCCGGGGCTCTCCTGGTGGTGCGAACGGTGCGTACCGTGCGTACGACCGAGGTGTACGCGGGGGCGTACGGACGACTGCTCAGCCGCCGTAACCGCCGCCCTCGTGGTGCTTGTCGCCGCCGTCGTGGTGCTTGTCGCCGCCGTGCTTGCCGTGCTCGCCGCCGACGTTGGCGCAGGTGTTGCCGAAGGCCGGGTTCAGCAGGCCGATGACGCTGATGGTGTTGCCGCAGACGTTGACCGGGATGTTGACCGGAACCTGGACGACGTTGCCCGACACGACACCCGGCGAGCCCACGGCCGCGCCCTGCGCACCCGCGTCCGCCATGGCCAGGCCGGCTCCGCTGACCACCACGGCGCTGGTGCCGAGGGCAACAGCGGCGACCTTCGCGATGCGAGACATCACGTTCTCCTTAAGTGATTCGGTACGTGCGGCAGCAGGGGGCGCCGTCGCACGCCCCGTTCAACGCCGCCGCCCCCGACCGGTCACGGGGCGTCCGTACGGATCACCCTTTTTGAACAGGCAGTAGTACAGACGGGTGGCCAGTTCCCCTCATGGCGCCGGGAGACAGGCCGCGACGAAGTCGGCCAGGGTGGCGATGGACTGCAGACTGTCCAGGCTCAGGTCCAGTGCTGCCACGTCGACGCCGTAACGCCGGTCGATCGCGCCCAGCAGGGCGACGCCGGCCAACGAGGTGAGACCGATGCGCGGACCGAACAGGTCGGCGTCCGCGGGGAGTTCCGCGACGAAGGTCTCGTCGAGTCGGGCGGCCTCGGCGATCATCGAACGGATCTCCCCTTCCACCGCGTCCCGGTCCGGGGTGTCGCTCACGCCTCGATGTCCTCTCGGTCGGATACGTGCAGCCATGCGGGCGGCTCGGGCAGGTCACCGTGCAGGGACCTGCCGAGGACCGCGGCGCCTGCGCCTGCCGCGCCCGCGGCTGTGTCGGTGGCGGCGGTGTCGTCCGTGCGGCGCAGACCCGCCTGGCGCAGCAGGATGCGCATCTCGAGGTTGGCGTCCGTCGGGCGCAGCGTCACCCTGAACTCCTCGGCGCCGGCCGCGCGGGAACGCTCCATCAGCCGGAACAGGAAGGCCGCCGCCGCCCCCCGTCCGGCCACCCGGCAGGACAGGGCCAGCAACGGCACGGACCGGACGGTGGGAGCGGTGCCGTCGACGAGGGCGGCGCCGATGACGCCGTAGTCGCCGAAACGGTCCGTCATGGCGGCCGTGAACAGGCCGTGTCCTGGCGAGCCGGCCAGCTCGCGCAGCCGGTCGGGGGTGAGACCGGAGGAGTTCAGCCGGTGCGTGCGCGCGGCGAGCTCCAGCGCGCGCGGGATCTCCTCGGGTGTGGCGGCCCCTACGGTCAGGCGCATGCCGCACCAGCGCAGGAACTCCTCACGGGTGCCCTCGAAGCGTTCGGCCTCGGCCCGGCGGGTCTCCTCGGTGCGGTAGCGGTGCACGCGCGCGCGGGACTCGGGGGTCTGTTCCCGGCCCTCGAACGCGGCCAGCAGCGCGGGGACCTCCGCGGGGTCGAGCGTGCGCACGCCCGGCAGCAGGGCCTCGACCTCGGCACGCTCGTAGGGCGAGTCGTCGACCAGGAGCAGGGCCTCCACGGCTATGCCGAGGTCCTTCGCGATCGCGCGCAGCGACTCGCTCTTGTCCTGCCAGGAGACCTGCGGCGCGAGGAAGCGCGCCCGCAGCTCGGGCACGCCGTCCAGGCGGCCGAGCACCGAGGGCGCGCTGCGGCTGGCGATGCTGCTCAGCACACCGCGGGCCGCCAGCGCGTCGATCGCGGCGAGCATCCGGGCGCGGGGCACGGGCAGCGCGTCGGTGGCCGACTCGACGGCGATCTCGTCCCAGAGCGTGCCGTCGAGGTCCCAGACGACGCACTTGACCCGGTCGGGATCGAAGCTGTCCGTGCCGCTCATCGCACGCCGTCCTGCTCCGGGAGGAACAGTTTCATCGCCAGGCTGGTCGGGTCGAAGCCGAACTTGCGGTAGACGGTGCGCATCGGGACGTTGCCCACGTGCACGCGGCCGACGACCTCGGTGATGCCGTTCGCCAGACAGAACTCCAGGCCCGCCGTGAGCAGGAGTTCCGCGACGTCGCTGCGGTTGTCGACGGGGGACACCGCGAGGGAGCGGAAGTTGGCGTAACGGTCGCCGGTCATCGCGTTCTGGTTGATGCTCACCCAGCACCAGCCGACGGGTTCACCGCCCGGCGCGTGGGCGACGATCATGCCCTCCTTCGACTTCTCCATGGCGCGGCCGAGCCGGGCCGCCCACCGCTCGGGGTCGTCGATGGCGTCCTCGCCGAAGGAGACCCGGGCGATCTCGGCCTCGAACCGCCCGATGGCCGGCAGGTCGCGCTCGTCGGCCCGGCGGGTGACGTACGGCTGCGCCCGCTCGACGAGGGCGGCCCGTTCGTCGTCGGCCGGGGGGCGCCAGCCGTGGACGCGTCCGGACGTGGAGGTGGGGGTGGGGGTTGAGGTGGGGGCGGGCGCCGGAGCAGGGGCGGTGGCGGCGGGTGCGGGCGCCGGGGCCACGGCGGGGGCCGGCTCGGGCGCCGTGTCCTGCGGGGCCGTCGCGGTGGCGGCGTTCTGCGGTGCCGGGGCAGCCGGTTCCTCCGCCGGGACCAGCCGGCCGGGGCGGAAGGGGCCCTTGCCGCAGTTCGGGCAGCCGTCGGCGCGCAGGGCGGCCACCGACGTCCAGCGGGCGCCGGGACCGACGCGGACCCGGGCGTCGCACGCCGCGCAGGTGTACTCGCGCTGCCGGGTGCGCTTGTCGCCCGTGTAGAGCGGGCCGCTGAACTCGCCCAGGTGGGAGGGGGCGGTCGAGGTGGTCGTCAGGAGGTGCTGGAAGAAGCCGACGCCGCCGAGGATGCCGCTGCCCTCGTACTCGTTGAAGTTGCGGATGTAGCCGTTGGTGACCAGGCCGAGCGCCATGATCTCCCGCTGCACCTCGAGCATCTCGTCCGGGCTCTTGCCGCCGAAGGAGAAGAAGACGCTGTGCGCCGGACCCGGCCGCAGACCCTCCACGGCGCGGGAGAGGAAGAGCCGGGCGCCCTCCGGGGTGTACGGCGGGTCGGTCATGGCCACGTCGTGCCGGCCGTGCAGCGCGGCGGGCAGCGGCAGCCGCAGGTCGTGCCGGACCGTCTCCACGCGCGTGCCGAGACCGGCCGCCGTCTTCTGGATGTGGTCGAGGATGTCCTGGGAGATGTCCACTACGGTGACCTGCTCGACGATCGGGCCGCCGAGCACCTCTCCCACCACGGCGACGGCGAGCGAGATCAGGTCGTCGTCCCCGATCAGCAGGAGCGAGCCGCCCGGCAGCGCGCCGGCCGTGAGCAGCGCGAGCACCCGCCGGACCTTGGTCTCGGCCGTGCAGTGCGACTGGTCGATCGACATGTCGGCGGCGGGACCCGACTCCATCAGCGCGCGCAGCCGCCGCACGGCCTCGTCCAGCACGTCCGGGACGACCAGCTCGCGTCCGTCGCAGGTGCGGCAGGTGGCGTCGAGGACGAGGTCCATGCCGAGCCGGGCGACGAGCTCCTGACCGTCCTCGGTCAGCCGCGACGGGCGCTGTGTGGTGACGAGGCCGCGCCGGCGCAGTTCGTTGCCCAGTGCTGCGACGATCGGGACAGGCAGCCCGGTGGCCCGGCTGAGGTCCTTGGTGGAGGCGGGGGCCAGCCGGCGCAGGGCGCGCAGGACTGACCGCACTCCCGGCGGACCCTCCTGGAGCCGGACGGCGTCCGCGACTTCCGTGAGCACGGATTCGGCGGTGCTGCTCCCAGGGTGCCGACGCGCGTTGGTCACAATGCTGCTCCAGGCAAGCTGAACGGTGGATTGCGGGACCATCCAGTATACGGGCTGGTAGGCGGCCGAACGGACCCACTCCCATACGGCGGAGACAATGGGAAATCGCGGCGCGAAACGGGGAAACGGGGAATGCTTCTGCGGGTGTTCCGTAAGCGGTGCCGCAGCGTTTCCGGTGAGCTGTCGGACGGTTCGCGGAAACAATTTCCCAACGGCTTCCTGAGCGGCTTCCGCAACGGATTTCACGAGGGCTTCCGAAACGGTTCCGGAACGGCTTTCACGAAAGCTTCCGCAGTGGTCCGGGAGAATCGCCGCCACAATGCCCCGAGTGACCCCGCGCCCCCTTGACGCAGGGCGCGCGCGAGCCGTAGGGCGCCCCGGATGCTACGCTGGGGGCCACCGAGCGCCTATGTGAAAGGAGACGGGGGGAAGCTGTTCGTCACCCCCGGTTCCCCATGACCAACTCCGCCAGCCTCGCCACCGAGGGTATAAACGTCGACGATCTGTGCTCTTATGCGGTCGACGTATGGGTGAGCGATCACAGCATCCTGACCGATGAGGAGCGCCTCCTCAAGGTGCTGCGCACGGCCGCCGAAAAGGGAAACGCCACGGTTCTCGGTGAGGCATCGCACGTTTTCCCGAACGGCGCCGTCACCGCTATTCTGCTGCTTTCCGCATCGCATCTGAGCATTCACACGTGGCCTGAATTCAGTCTCGCCAACGTCGACCTCCTGGCCTACGGCCGGCTGAACGGCGAGCGGATGATGCAGAGCGTCGAACTCGGCCTCTCGCCGACACGGATCAACGTCACGCGTATGCTGCGCGCCGTGCACTGACCCGTCCCTCTCCCTCCGGCACCGGGCCCGTGATCTCCGTGCAGGTGGCGTGGGCGCGCCTCGGCGACGCCCACGCCGGTCTGCTCACGCTCCTCGACCCCGTGGAGCGCGGCCGCCACGACGAGACCGTCGCCCCGGCCGACCGGGCCCGCTTCCTCGTCGGCTGCGCCCTGAGCCGCCTGCTCCTGGGCGAGCTGCTCGGCCTGTCCCCGGCCCGCGTGCCGTTGCGGCGTGTGTGTCCCCGCTGCGGCGGACCGCACGGAAAGGTCCGGCTGGCCATGCCGGACGCCCCCGCGCCCTACGACTTCTCCGTGACCCACAGCGGAGCGGTCATCGGCGTGGCGGTGTCCTCGGACGGGGCCGTGGGCCTCGACGTCGAGGACGTCGAGGCGCCCCTCGACGTCGAAGGCGCCGCCCGGACCGCACTGTCCCCAACCGAGCTCGCCGCCCTGCACGCCCTGCCTCCCGCCGAGCGCCGCCCCGCCTTCCTGCGCGTCTGGACCAGGAAGGAAGCCGTGCTGAAGGCCCTCGGCGTGGGCCTGCGGATGCCGTTGCGCGCACTGGAGGTCTCGGCGCCCGCAGTGCCCCCGGCCGTGCTCGCCTGGCCGCCCCCGCCGGCCGTCCCTCCCGAAGTGCACCCGGCCGATCCGCGCATGACGGATCTGCGCCCCGCCGACCTGCGCATGGCGGATCTGCTCGTCGACGGCGTACACCCGGCGGCGGTGGCGGTGGCGGCCACAGGTGCGACACCGGTGACGAGGGCCGGGGCGCGCAGCACGGTGAGCGGCCCGGAAGGGGTGCGGGTCGTCCTGCGCGACGGCTCGGCCCTGCTCGCGGTCCACGCCCGGTGAGCGGACGTCCCACTGCCGGTGGGCGATGGTCCCACTGCCAGTGGGCGGACGTCCCACTGCCGGTGAGCGACGATTCCACTGCCGGGCGCTGCGCGCTCACGCGTACCCGATTCGTCAGCGTTCAGGAGCCGGGGAGGGCCCACACGCCGGGCGCGACCCTCATACGGGATTCCTGGTCCGTCGCGGTGTGGGTACGAGGCCGGAGTTCGCCGGGTCGGCGTTGCGGGCGGCGACCGAGGAGCCGCCCACCGGGAACCGCGCCACGTATTGCGGCTTCAGCCGAGGCGGCCAGCACTGCGGCATGAAGAGGTTCAGCGCGTAGGCGCGCGCCACGAGAGCGGAGCGGTTGGGCGCCTGCAGTTTCCGCATCATCACGCTGATGTGGTACTCGACGCCGTGGCTGCTCAAGTCGAGCCGCGAGGCCAGTTGCTGAGTGGACAGGCCGGCCGCCACCCCTTCCAGGATCCGGGCGGGCACGGTCGTCAGCGCGGCGGGCGCCGGCGCCGGGCTGCGAGGGCTGCTGCCTGTGCCGTCCACGACGATGAGGACGACGGTGGTGCAGTCGGCCCAGTCGATGTCCAGGGCGATGCCCGTGACCATGCAGTCGGTGTATTCGCCGCCGGCGCCGATTAACGTCAGGGGAACGCTGAAATCACTGCGTCTGTCCACGAGAAGCCCAGTGAAGTGTTCCCGCAGACTCTCCCAGGAGTCCGGACGGAAGCAACGGGACAGGGAATGCCCTCTCACCTCGGCGGGAGTGAGGTCGAGTTGCCGGCAGAACGCGTCGTTGGCCGCCACGATACGGAGCCCGGCGTCGCGGTCGACCGTGCCCACGGCCGTGGCGGTCGCCGACGAGACATTCGGCACCGGGTTTGCGGGCAGTTCCGGGAGTTCGTCGACAGCTGTGACGGTTGTGGGGTGTGGCCGAGGTGACGGGGACAAAGCTGTACCTCTTTCGGGGGGTGGCCGGAAGCGACCCGGTGCGCTGCATTCGGTCGTGACCATGAGAGGCGGCCCCGTGGAAGGACGCCGTTGTCTCTTCCGCCTAGGTCGAACGGTGTGCGCGGAACGCTGCAGATGATCGGCCGGAGCACTCTGCGCGCATGAGGCATGAGAAGTGGTGAACGTGGGGGAAGCGGGTGTCTCCCTGTCAGTTTGCCTTGCAGCAACGGTAGTTGGTCAAGGGTGTCCCGCTGCTGTGTGCAGAGACACGTTGGGATGACCCTGTCGGCCCGCCGGCAGGGTCGCCTCCGGGAAAGGCTCGGACCAATTACGGGAAACCCGCGAGTAACACCGAAGTTCATGCGGGAGCGGCGGGAGAACGGCACCCGGTGCCTCCTCGTGAAGCAGTGCTCCGTTTTGGGCGGTTTGGGGGTCCGGGACTAAGGATTCTCGTAGTCGACCCCAGATACTTGAGGGTTGTAGAGTCCGGGTGTTCTTGCGGAGAGGTGGTCCTTTCACAGCCCCACGCCCCAGTGCGTGGTTCAGTCGCTATTCCCTCCCGAGGAGACGTGCCGGATCTTTGCATGCCTCTGGACGGCGAATCAGGAGAATGCACGGTGAAAGTCGAGAGTTCCATACGAGCGTATTGCCGTCGGCGACGCCTCCGTCGATGTCCCACGGTTGCCGATGCCGTCGGAAGGCCGGATCCGGCAATTGTGCAAGCCCACGACGGAAACGACGAAAGCCACTTCACGGGAACCGGTCGTGACATGCATCGCTGCATGCATCGCTGAATACCCGGCGTAACTCCTCCGCGCCGGCCCCGGCCCCGGCCCCGGCCCCGGTCCCGCCCTGTTGACCAGGTGCGCGACGCCACCGGCTCGGCCGCCGCGCAGCCGCTGCCTGTCGCCGGCCTGGCGAATCGCGGGAAGGGCCCTGCCGGCCGCGAGGTCGTCGCCCACCGTGCCGTGCGCGCATGGCACGGCAGGGCGCCCGGGCCGGTCGGCAGTGGTCGGCAGCGACCTCACGCACACGGTCACCTCTCCCCCTCGTGCCCCGTTCTCCCGCGTAATCCCTTCCGAAAGGAACGCAGTTGACTGATCTAGTGACCTTCGACGTCCCGGAGACCGTCACCGGGACCCCGGAAGACATACGGCTCGGACAGCGGATGATCGAAGCCTGGCAGCGGGACGGCATCTTCCAGGTCGCCATGCGGCCCGCGCAGGAATCCGTGGTCGCCGACGCCTACGCGGCGAGCAGGAGGTTCTTCGCGTTACCCCTCGCCGAGAAGTCCCGGCACGTCAGCGACCTCACCTACAGCGGCTACGTCGCCTCCGGCGAGGAGGTGACGGACGGCGTCCAGGACGGATCGGAGATATTCACCGTCACCAAGGACGTGCCGCCGGACGACAGCCGGGTCGCGGAGAGCTGGCCCTGTCACGGACCCGTGCCCTGGCCCGACGAGCAGTACCGGCAGGCCGTCAACGCCTACATGGAGCAGTCCGGCCACCTCGGGCACCGGCTCCTCCAGCTCGCCGCGCTCGGGCTCGGCCAGGACCTCGACGCGTTCACGCGACTGACCGACGACGGCTGGCACCACATGCGCGTGCTGCGCTTCCCGGCAGCGTCGGCCGCCGGCGACCGCGGCATCGGCGCCCACACCGACTACGGTCTGCTGGTCATCGCCACCCAGGACGAGGTCGGGCAGGCCCTGTACATCCGGCCCCCGATCGAGGGCGAGCGCCGCAACCGCAACTGGCTGCCGGAGGAGAGCGCCGCGGGCGTGTACGAGGACGACGACGCGTGGACGTACGTGCGGCCGGTACCGCACACGTTCACCGTGTTCCCCGGCGACCTCTTCCAGTTCCTCACCGGTGGGAAACTGCTCTCCACCCCGCACAAGGTCAAACTGGCCGACGACGAACGCTACGCCTTCGCGTACTTCCACGAACCGAGCTTCCAGGCCGCGGCCCGACCGCTCGACAGCACGGACGACGCCGAAGTACTCCACTACGGCAGCCACTTCACCTCGATGTTCGTGCGCTGCTACCCGGACAGGGTCACGACACAGCGCATCCACTCCGAGGGCAGGCTGGCCGTCCTGGACAAGCTCCGGGAAGAGGCTGCATCCAGGCCCTGACCCGGTCGACGCCGAGAGTTCGACGCGCACTCGACGGCGCCACCCGCAAGAACCCGGTGACAGCCGGGCGGCCCCGGATCCCCCCGTGATCGTCGAGGGGGTGTCCGGGGCTTCGCGATGTCGCGTCAAACGCGCCGCGGCAGAAGACCGGCCGACGTACGCAGGCCGACGTGCGCAGGCCGACGTACGCAGGCCGACGCGTGCGGGCGGAGGGGTGCGGGCGGAGGGGTGCGGGCGGAGGCGTGCGGGCTGAAGCCGCTCGCCCGGGGTATCCGCCTGAACATGCTCGCTCTGATGGACTACCGCTCGTACCACGGAGCAACGACCGTGTGGGCATTCGTCGTTGCCATCCTCATCGTGCTGGTCGCCGCTTGGTACATCCGGCACCGCCACTAGTCGTGGCGGCGCCTCCATCGCCAACAAGAGGGGGGACGACTACCCCCGCTCGCGGCTCGAGTTCGGCCCCGCCGAATTCCCCCGGGCGGAGGCCCCCACCGAGCCCGGCGTGGCACCATGCCCCCTCCAACACACCGTTCACGGGGGACACATGCGCACCCGCGCCACCATCGCACTCACCACCGCCCTGCTCGCCGCCCTCGCCGCCTGCTCCTCGTCCGGCGACGACAGAGCCGACACCCCGAACAGCAAGCCCGCCACGGCCGCCGAGACGGCGACAACGCCCACCCCGGCGGCACCCGGTGCCGCCGAACTGGAGCGCGTCGCGGACACGTACGTGAACCTCTACTTCGGAGGGGCCGGGGAGGCGGCGTACGCCTTCCTGTCGAAGCGCTGCCGCGCCAAGGCCGACCCGGCCACGTACGCGGCCACCGCGGACCAGGCGGCGAAGGGCTACGGGCCCGACCACCCGGCGAGGGACGTGCGCGCCACCGTCTCAGGGGACACGGGCCGCGTCTCGTACAAAGTGAAGGGCCTGCCCAAGTTCGACCAGCAGGGGCAGCCGTGGAAGGTCGAGGGCGGCGCCTGGAAGTACGACGCCTGCTGACCCCGCGCCACCCGGGCCCCGCCAGCCAGCGTCGGCGGGACCCTGCCGCGCCCCGCGGATGGCAGCCCCCAAGAATCCCGCCGCGCCCGCCCGACATCGGCTGGCCGAAGTTCCGTCCGGGAGTGCTGTCCGGGAAACGGTGTGCGGCACCCGCCCGCCGACGTCAGACGAGTCGCCGACCCTGCGGCCCAACTCCGGCACGCCAGTTCTGGCGATCACGCTCGTCGCGACCGACCCCACCCCGGCCGACCTGTCGCTCATGTCGGGTCTCGAGTCAATCGAAGCACCGGACCATCGGTGTTGACGGCGCACCTTCCTGGCCTCGTCAGCTAAGCCCACGAATCGGGTTGCCCGCGATACTCCGAGGGAAGGTGTCGAGTGCATCTCAGTGAGTCGGAGGGGGCTGCTCATGAGCCGTACGTCGTCGCGTCAAGACAGGGCAGAGCCGGGGCCACCGCCCGAGCGGGGACCCCGTCGTTTCAGCGACGATCCCCCTGATCCCCTGGCCTCGCTGCTGGCCAAGGTCAACAAGGGGGAACACATTTCGACCCCTGGAGACAACGAGGACGGCGAAGACCGCGACCCCCGTGACGAGGAATGGCGGGAACATGATCGCCACGGCCCCTATGCGCAGGGGCGTCGCCGGAGGAACTGACACAGAGGGCGGAGTCCCTGGCTGTGACAGCCCCGTGGGCGACTTGGTCTGAGTGCTGCTCACGCGGGGCGGATTGCCATGCGACGGGCGGACGGTCTGCCGAGCGACAACTCGGAGCACCAACGCCCGGCGCGTGGTCCCGCGGTTGATCTGGAGCGCATCGGGCGGAGACCGTGGCGTGCTTCCGGGCCCTCGATGAGAACGCCACCCTGCGACACCACTTCCGCCACGCTGATGGAGGGCGGCTTGTGGTACATCGAGGCCGTACCCGACCGTGGCGAGTTGATCGTCATCAAGAAGCCGAGCCGACTCCGGCCGGCCAACTGCACCGGTACAGCCGGGAGCCCCTGGAGGACGAGCACGGTTTCCTGACAGAGCAAGCAATCGCCGCTGAAGACGACCCGCTAGCCTCGAACACAATGAGTGGCTGGCGGGGACGCACCGACAACCGTGTGAGCGTGACGGACGGGGCCGATTGGCCGATATGTGCCAGCCCTGACCCCCCGCTCACCTTGTCGTACGCCGCCACCCCTGGCACAGACCCACCAATGGGTGGGGTGACCGACGCCAGCGGCGAAGTCGCGGGGCATTGCCGTGCGGGGCCGCGTCCTGACCGGCGTCGGACGGGGCGTCAGGTCCACGGGCCGCGGATGACATGCCGTTCGGGGAAGATGCGCGACTCGACGTATCTGCGGATCTCCCGTACGTCGTCGGGCGTGCCGATGCCGGGGAGTTCGACGTACTCCGTGGACGAGGCACCGGCCTCGTTGTAGCGCACGCCCAGGGAGGCGGTGTTGGTGAGATATGTGCCGAAGGTACGTACGTAGCTGGGTGATTCGACGATCTGGTAGTACCAGACGAACTGGACCCGGCGCCGGACGAACCCGGCCTTCACGTCGACGCCGTACTCGTAGAAGTCCGCGCTGTTGGTACGCGTCTTGACGTACGCGACCAGGGGGAAAGCCAGGATGAGGGCCACGACGGCCAGGAGGGCGAGCATTCCGAGCATGCGGACGCCCATCGGGATCCGCAGACTCTCTCCCGCGACGAACAGCAGAACGGCGAGCGCCACGGCGATCAGCAGGTGCCTCAGCAGTGTGGGGAGGAGATGGCGGGCCTTGAGGTGGACCGAGCGGACGATGTGGCCGCGGTCGGCCACCCGGTGGGAGTCGACCCGGGCCCGCAGGGTCGGCGGGCCCGGCGTGAGCGTCGGACCGACCAGGGGTGGCGCACCGCCGCCGGGTCCGGCCGGAGGCGGCAGGGGCTGTGGGCCGGCCGCGGTGGCCTCGCACTCGCGCAGCCGGGCCCGGGTGTCTTGGTAGTCGGTGACCGTCAGGACCCGTCGGTAGGCCTCGGCGGCCTCCCCCGACGCGCCCTCCGCCTGCAGGATCCGGCCGAGACGGTACGCGGCCAGATGGTGACGCGGCTCACTGTCCAGGACGCGCCGGAGGTTCGCCTGCGCCTCGGGCGCCCGCCCCAGGTCGGTCAGGCAGACGGCGAGCGCGAAGCGTGCGGCGACGTCGTCCGGTGACCGCTGGAGGAGGCGCTGCAGCAGCAGGAGCGCCTCCTCGGGCCGGCCCCGGCGGTGCAGTTCGCCGGCCTCCTCGTACAGTCCCGCCTCTTCGTCCGGTGCGCCGCCGGGTGACGGTTCGTTCACGATCATCCGGGTCTCCCCCTTCTCGCGCCGGCGGTGCGGGCGCGGTCCCCGTTCACTCGCGGTTCGTCTCGGTGATGCCCGCCTCGGCCCTGATCAGCGGCATGATTCCGCACAGGCCGTAGCCGGCCAGTCCGATCAGCCCGGCCACGAGGCACACCCCGAGGGCGGTGTAGGCCTGGGTGTCGTCGACGGGCGGCGACCCGGCCGGGTGTGGCCGACTCGTCCAGTCACCGAAATGCACGAACTTGATCATTCCTGCGGCCAACACGGCCTGGGACACGGTGTGCAACAGTCGGCCCCACAGATCGCCCGGCCCCGGCCGCACCACCCGGTGGCAGAGTACGAGACCGGTGTTGACGCTGAAGACGCCCAGCAGCACCAGGTCGAGCCAGGCCAGGGGCGCGCCGGGCTGCGGCCAGGGCGGCCCCTCCCCGCGCAGGGCCGCTTCGAGCCAGGGCACCGAAGGGTCCCGGGAGTTCGACCACAGGGGCGAGCGGCCGTCGGCGACGCGACCGTCGATGCCCGTCGCGAGGAGCATGGCGCCGAATGCGCACACCAGGAGCCCCGGCCAGAACAGCGCGCTGCGCGCACCCGGCCCCCGCCCGGCCCCAGGTGACGGTCCCGCTCCGCTCGCCATACCGACCCCCGTCGCCCAGCCCAGGCTGCCGCGCGGCCGTGCGGCTCACGCACGCGGCATCGTCGCGCTGCCCGAAGGGTTCCGCCATGGGCGTGCGGGGTCATACGGAGGGCGCGCGTGGGAAGGCGATTGCGCCTGGTGACAGGGCCTGTCGGCGCGGGGGACAATCGCGGGCGGGTGGAGGTGTCGTACGCCGTTGGGGGTGGGCGCGATGGGCGAACGCTGGCGCATCTTCCGCAGGACCGGCCGACCGCCGGCACGGGGTGGCGGCGGCACCGGGGCGAACGGGGAACGACGCCGGTTCGGACCGAGCCCGGGCAACTCCCCCGGAGGCACGCGAACGCCCGGCACCGTCACGCCGGGACAGGGGCGGACCGCGCCGGAGGGCGGCAACGGGCACAGGGGTGGTGGCGGTGGCGACGGTACGGCCGGATCCGACGCCGGGACGGGCGCGGACGCGGGGGCCGGTCCAGGGCAGCACGTCGGACACGGGCAGCCTGCGGACGGCCAACACGGGCACGGACAGCAGGGGCCCGAGCACGGACACCACAGTCACGGGCACGGGCACGGGCACCAAGGCGACTCCCCTGGCGGGCACTCCGGTGCTGGGCACGGGCACGGACATGGACACGGAAACAACCAGGGGCCCTCCGACACGCAAGGGCACCAGACCCCGCCCGAGACGCCAAGCGTGACACCCGATCACCACGACAAGTTGCCGCCCGTGAAGGGCGAGCCCCAGCCCCACGCGCCCGACTGGAGCGGCAAGGATCCGTATCCGTGGGGCAAGGGAGCCTCGGGCTCCTCGCAGCCACACCCGGGGCATCACGGAGGGGGGCACGATCCCCACGACAACACCGCACCCCAGCCCTCGCCCGGGTCACCGGCTCCGGCGCCTGCCCCGGTAGGCGACGGCCACGGAAGCCACGGTCAGGTCGTAGGAGACGGCGAGGGGGGCGGTGACGGGGAGGAGACAGCCGGCGGTGGTCAGGACGCCGGGGCGCCCGACGCCGGTACGGCCGCTCCGCCGCCCGCGACCGACGGGGGCGGCGCCGCGGACGCGGGGATACGGGAAGAGGCCGGCGACCGGGTGGACGGCATCCCGATCATCGGCGAGCCCACGTCCACCGGTCCGCCGTCGACGCAGACGCCCCAGCAGCCGGACAGCCCTATCCCGGCCGACCAGTACGAGTTCCGGGCCGACCCACCCTCGGCAGCACCGGCAGAGCCACAACAGCAGGACCATGCCACGTCCACCGATCAGCAGGCCTCCGCGGTGGCGCAGGCGGACACGCCCTACTGCACGGGGCAGGACTTCGGGGCCGTGGCGTTCGACCTCGCGGGCGGGGCGGGCCCGGACACGGGTGCGGACGCGTCGGCACCCCCGGACGGCGACACCCCGGCGCCCGGCTTCGACGCCTTCACGTTCTCGGCTCCGCCGGAGGCGATGGCCTGAGTCAGCTGTGGATGCCAGAAGGACCGGACCCAGACCCGCAAGGAGAAAATATCTGCGGTGGGAGTCTCGATCGGGTGATCGCCGCTGGCCGCGGGCACGAAGACGGGGCGTCTTGGTAGCTCGGGGTTGCGAAGCCAACCGAGATCCAGGAGACCCTGTTGCCGCGGTTCTACGTGCTCGCGCCGGTGGAGTTCAACTCGGCTGCCCCGTCGTGTGATTGTGTCGCTCACCGGTTCGCAAACGCGGCCGATCACCCGGAACGTGTCCGGCGGTAATCCTCACCCTCGGCCCCCGTGACCGCTGGGACGCGCTACCCCTGCAACTCCGAGCCGTAATCGCTCTGATAGTCATCGGTCTCGCGGCAGTTGCCGGCTCAGCTCTTGCGGAAACCCTCGATGACAGCCCGCGCTTCCTCAGCTGCGAGCAACGGATCACCTGCTGACTGGAACGTCTGGCCACGCTCCCGGTGGATGCGCCCCGCCGCGGGCGCCCCTGGAACCAAAGGGGAAGGAGTCGACGGCTGTCACCAAGACCAGCAACGCCGTGGACAGCGGTCCTTGATGAACGCAGACCAGGCGGCGGCGCTCCTCGACTGGATCCGTCGCCGGCCACGCGGGGGAACGCGGCTGCATGCATTCTTCGCCACGCTGTACCACTGCGCTCTACGGCCGGAGGAAGCCGTAGCCATGCGAGTGCAGGATGTGACGCTGCCCGGACCGGACGCCGGGGACCAGTGGTGTGAGCTGCTGATCCACACGGCGACTCCGGAGGTCGGCAAGCAGTGGACCGACACCGGGGAGATCCACGAGGAACGTGAGCTGAAGGGCCGTGCCGAGGGTGAGACGCGCACAGTGCCGGGGGATCCCGCCCTGACGTGCATCCTGCGGCAACACGTCGAGGACGGCGGCTGGAGGCCGCTGGAGGCCGCTGGAGGCCGCACAGCCCCGGAACCTCCCCATGATCGTCGGGAGGTGTCCCGGGGCTTCGGCGCGCCGCGCCACACGTGCTCTGAACAGCAAAAATGCCCTCCCGGAGGGAGGGCGGAGACTTGCGCCCCCGGCAGGACTCGAACCTGCGGCCAAGCGCTTAGAAGGCGCTTGAGCTGATCCCCGGATGAGTGGGCCTGACCTGGCCGTTTGTGGGCGCTGAGTGTGGACGTTCGGCGCCTTCGACACACATTCGACCGATGAGAATACGGACGCGCTGTGGCTAGGCCAGCGCGCATCCGGGCACAGTTTGATCTCAGCGGAACAGCTGCGGCACCGGGCAGGGCTCCAACGGCTCCTCCGGCCGGTCGGCCCAGCCCCACCAGACATGCCGACCGGCACATCTCCACAGCGACCGGCAGGTCCGTCGGCCGTCGTCCTCCCGCTTGGACAGTACGAGGCCACCGAACTTCATGGGCTGGCCGCAACCAGGGCAGGCCGGGGCGTCGTTGGTCATGTGCTGGACCCTAACGGAGCGGCAGTCGGCAACTCACAGAGCTGCTGGGCGCTGTCATAGGGCTCGGCTACGGTGCACGCATGACTGACAGGGATCCGCTCGTGCCAGCACTCGCCGGCGTGCTAGTCGATGTCGTGTGGTGGCTGGAGAGTTGCGGGGACGACGAAGTGGATCCCGATTCCGCGGTGAAGATCATGGAGAGCGTCGGCGGGGAACTGCTGCGCCTGCCCTCGGGCCAACGCGAGCGACTCGTGCAGGCCCTCGCGGACCTGGCTGAAGCGGAGCAGGACCCTGCGAGGCGCGACTTCCTGGAGGCGTTCCCCTTCGCCGTCGGCCTGGTCGAGGACGAGGAGAGCTGAGGGCGCGGCCGGCTGATGGGCGTCAGTTGAGCTGTCGCCTGTCTGCGTCGGCTACCGGTTGATCGGGATCTCATAGACGATCTCGCAGCGAGCGGCGGACACGACGATGTCCGCCGTCTCGACGGGCCGCCCCTGGTCGCTGTAGTACGTCCGTCGGATGTGAGTCACGAGCGAGGCTTTCTGGACGCCCAGTAGCGATGCCTCCTCGGCGGTCGCCTGTCGAGGCTCCGGCTGTTCCACGGCGTGGCTGACGGTGACGCCGATCGCGGCCATGCGGTTCACAACACCCGCCCCGGCGTGCGGCCCTCCTTCAGGAAGAACCACGAGCGTGCCCGCGGTGAGGTCGTACGGTTCCCAGCTCGTCGACAGTTGCACGGGCCTGCCGTTGGCAAGGAATTCGTAGGTCGTGCGCACGCACAGATCGCCGTCGGCGATCCCGAGACGCGTCGCGATCTCGGCGGGAGCCGGCACCTTCGCGTCGGTCCGGCTCTCCCAAGACCCCTGTCTCCCGACGGCTTTCATGTCCGAGCTGAACGGGGACCCTTCGGGCTGCTCTCGCGCCGACGAGCGAACGACTCGCACCCGTTGCCTGGGCTCGGCGACGTACGTGCCGGATCCGGCCTGGCCTTCGAGCACGCCTTGGGAGATCAGCAACTCTTGTGCCCGGCGCACCACGTTCTCACCCACGCCGTACTCCTGGCCGATCTGGGCGCGGGAGGGGAGGCGGTCTCCCGGTACCCAGACGTGCTCCGCGATCTGCTGCCGGAGTGCTTCGGCGATGCGGAGATAGGGCGGCTGCTCAGACATATGGAAAATCTAGTCCACTAGCTCTAATCTAGTTAACTAGCTTCACTTAAAGTGATCGCTGGTGACGGAGGCTGCCCTGTGCCCGCTTCGGGAGTTAGCGCGGCGGCCCTCGCCGCCCGGCTGTCCGCCCTCGGGCTACTCACGCGAGTGGAGGAACACCCCCGGCACACGTCGGTGGAAGCGGAAGTGCCGGACGCGCTCTCCGCCGAGTCGTGGCGGGAGGTCCTGGACGTCGTGGCGGAGGCCGATCGATTCGGGCTTCTGGCCACCAGCATGAACGGCCGCACCCTCTGGGCGGTCGTACGCAAAACGGTCCCCTCGATGGGCGATGTCGGGGGACCGGGCGATCAGCGATAGGAGCTGACCAGCGTGCTCAACCGTATCCGCCGTGCCGTCTCATTCACCAGGGAGCGGCACTTCCCCAGGGGCAGACACCGCCGCCCCTTAACGGCTTCCAGGCCGTCGGCGACCCCCGCACCCTCCCTGCGCTCGGACGGGACGGCGGCCGCCCACCGGCCTGCCTCCGGCGAAGCAGACCACCGGCAAACGCTCAGGGGCGAGGACATCGCGCTCGTCCGCCCGTACGTACTGGCCTGGGAGAAGCGCGTGAGGACGCGCCACGTACTCGTCGCTCCGTATCTGCCGGCCGACGCGTGGTCGGCCTTGGTGGGTGTCCATTGATGCCTCCTCGTCGACAGACTCGCGTCACGGACACTTCGCCCGTCACCTACCGATCGACCGCGTGCCGGATCGGCACCCACCACGTCTGTGCGGAGTCCTCCCCCGTCGCGGCACCGGTCGACCTCCCGGTGGTCTACGAGGCGTGCGACTGCCTGTGCCATTCGACTCCGGGAGAGATGAAGCCCTCGGAGGTGCAGCAGTGAGGGAACGAGCGCCTGTCGGCACGCTGGCATCCAACGTCGAGGTGACCGCAGCCACCGTGCAGCGCGGTGACGTCATCCAACTCGGAGGCCGTGCATGCCGGGTGCAGGACCTCTTCCAGCTCGGCCAAGGTGCAAAGCAAATCGTCTTCGAATCGGGCGAGTTGCTGACCATACACACGCGAACCCGGCTCGTTGCCGTGCGAATGATGAGGCGGCGGTGATGCGAACCGTGCCCCCTCGCCACCACCACATCGCCGACGACCTCCGGCACCAGATCACGACCGGCCACCTCAAGCCAGGTGAACGACTCCCATCCGAAACCGGCTTGGCCGATCGATACAAGGTCAGCACAGCAACTCTGCGGAGCGCTCTCGCGGTGCTCCAGGGCGAAGGCCTCGTCGAGAAGCTTCACGGCAAGGGCAACTTCGTCCGTCGCCCGCTCCGCCGAATCATGTACGTCGGCGGCTGGGGGACGCTGGACCCGTGGACCGCCGCCGAAGCGGCCCTACGCGTCACCGTTCGCACCGCCACAGTCCAGGCTGACGGACACCTGACGACCTTGCTGAGGGTGCCGACGGGCAGTCCACTCGCGGAGTTCTTGTGCATCAGCCACGAGGGGGATTCACCGCACGGACTGGCCCGTATCTACATCCCGCGCGACCTGGCGCCAGCGGGAGTGCTCGACGACGAATCCCCGGGCCCAGAGGCAGTCAAGAGATTCGCCGTACTCAGCTCTCCGCCGGCCGCTGTCCGGGAAACGGTCTGCGCCCGCCCGCCGACGCCGGACGAGTCATCGACCCTGCGGACCAACTCCGCCACGCCGGTTCTGGCGATCACGCGCATCGCGACCGATTCCAACGGCCGAGTGGTCGAGGCAGCCCTTCTGGTCTTCCCAGGGGATCGAGCCGACGCAGTCTTCACCACCCATCACACGCTCGAAGAGAGGCAGCCGTCAGCATGACAACACGGAACGAATTGCGCCTCCTCCCGTGGTCAGGCCCAGAGGGCAAGCCCTGCTACCTGAGCACGGATGACAAGGGCGGCTACATGTCCCGCCTGGCTGACAACATCGAAGCGGAGCAGCTCGACACGGCAGCGATGCTGGTGGAGCACGCTTCGAACACCCTCGACGACCAGGCCACGGACCCGGAGGACCTGCGCCGGTTGACCGGGGAGCTGACCGGGAGGCTCCGGGACGTGCTCCGCGTCGCAATCAGCCGCGGTCACCTCTTGGGGATGAGCGAACCGCACCGCTTCTGAAGCAACGGCCGCAAGCAACGCCTGCCGCCGACGACCCTCTGTCTCAACCGGGGAGGGGAGCCCGAGCACGACTCGGCTCCCCTCCCCGCTGCGTTATGTCGGCTACCGCTGAGACCAGGGGCACCGGAACAGAGAAAGCGGCCTCTCTTCGACGGCCTGAACCTCAGCCGACGACAGCCAGCCACGACGGCGGGTGTGCCGACCGACCACGCACGCGTATGCCTCGCCGCACCCCAAGCGGCCTCAGCTTGTGGAGGGGACCAGCCCGTTCGAGCCGGGCCAGGTGGGCTGACATCTGCTGAGCGGTTCGATACGGGGTTCGTCAACGCCTCAGGGTGGGGCCATGGAACGGGAACAGCTCGAACGGCTGCTGCGTGGTGGCGACGACACGTCGTCGGCCGCTCTGGCTGCACTCCGCGCCGACGCTTCATACGTCGTCTGGGACGGAACGACTTCACCCAAGTCACTCGCGACGGTCTACGGGCGCCGACTCCGTCACACCCTTCGGAGGGGCATCGAGACCTCCGGCTTGGCCCGGGCCGTGGAACGCCTCGACCTATGCAGCCAACCGGTTCGACTGGGGCAGATCAGGACTGCCGACGGATCGTGGATCTACGTGCTGTTTCTCGATGCGGACGGCAACACGCTGGTGGCGTGCACTGGCGTACGGCAATCCCAACCCGACTCGGCCTGCTGAACCTGCGCACGGCCAACCCGCTTTCCGACTGTGTTGGTGCCTTGCAGTGTCGCGTACGGGGCTTCACCTGCGTTCACGGACGGTCCGCTCGTGGGTTGCAGCCGACTCGTGGTCTCGCCTGAAGGGCCTTGAACGGGGCTGAATGAGAAAGAAACTGAGACGGAGCCCGCGCAGAACTCGGGTGACGGTTGGATGCGATCGGCGCTAGCGTGCGGCGGTGATCAGCAATGAGGGAGTACGCCTGGGTGCGGAGGCCGCACATCGCCTGGCACAGACGGGCCTCTATGAGTTCGAGGCGGGGCTGACGGAGGCCGAGTTCACGCGCGTCGAGCGCGAGTACGGCTTCGAGTTCGCGGACGATCACCGAGCATTTCTTGCGGCCGGGCTCCCGGTCAACGTCCCTCCCGAGGACGGGCAGACCTGGTCCAGGCCCTGGCCAGAGTGGAGGAGTGGTGATCTGGACAGCTTGCGTCGACAGCTCGACTGGCCGGTCGAGGGCCTACTACTCGACGTTGAGCACAACGGGTTCTGGTACGAGGGCTGGGGCGAACGTCCAGCCGACGGAACGGCGGCGCTGGCTACGGCGCGGCATCATCTGGCGGAGGTGCCGGTGCTGGTGCCTGTCTATGGCCACCGATACCTGCCCGCTGGCCGGGGATGCTTCGGGCATCCGGTGCTCTCGATGTGGCAGACCGACATCATCTATTACGGCCTGGACCTGGCCGACTACGTGCACCAGGAGTTCGACGAAGCGCGGGGCGACGTCGACGAGAGCTGGAACCCTCGAGCGACGGCGCCCTTCTGGCGGGACCTTCTCTAACTCTCCGGGGAGCCCCGAGCATGCTGCGGACACTCTGAGCTTGGGAAGCTTGGGTTCTCCGCGCTCGATAGACCCGCTGACCTGCTGCGCAGCGACGTCGCGACATGTGGACGTGGTCGGTGAGTGACCGCTGTTCCCCGTGGCTCCCCGCGCTATCTGGCACGGGTCTGGCACGGTCCTTATCGCGGCCCTGGCGGCTTGGGGACATCCTTGTCCATCAGCGCGTTGGTGAACTCAACCGCGAACCGGTGTGTCTCTGGTGACACGTCGGTGGGTTCGCTGGCGTACCAGCGGAAGGTGTCCAGGTTTCGCTCAGCCTCCTTCAACCAGTGGGCCAAGCGGTGAAGCTCTCCTTCGCTGAGCCTGGTGGCGGCCTGATGAACCCACGTCTCATCTGGCCCGGTGTAAGTCCCCAGAGCCATAACGGCGAGCTCCACTACGTCCGGCGCGAAGACGGACCGGCAAAGATCACGGGTATCAGGAGAGACTGGCATACGCCGAGGATGCGGTGTCCAGGGTGGCAGGGCAATGGAGAGTCCTTGCCGACTTCGCACCCCCGGCACCGGAAGCCCCCGCCCCGCGAAGAAATCACAGGTCAGGGGCTTAACAGCGTCGCGTTACTTCTTCTTGCCCTGGGTCTTGCCGGGGATCTTGCTGACCTGCGTTTTCGCTGGTCAAGGACGGTGGGCTCGTGCGCCTGGTGGTCGGCGTTGGTCGTCCTTGGCCCCCCCTGAGTGACCTCGGACGGCCCAGGGACGGCCCAGCTCTGCCGCGCTCGATGAGGCCGGCACCTTCGATGCGCCCCGCCTGAACCTCAGCCGACGACAGTCAGCCACGACGGCGGGTGCGCCGACCGATTACGCACGCGTGTGCCTCGCTGCGCCCCCACCGGCCTCAGCCACGCTGCCAATGGCGTCGACCAGAGCAAGCTGTGACGGCGGGACCGTTGCGATAGCGGAAGCTCTTGACTTGGAAGCTTGGTTATCCATGGGGTAGTTGGTGGGTTGATCTGCGACGAACGGGCGTTCCAACCTGGGCGCATCCGTTGCGCAGTTCCTGCTGTTCCCCTGAGTCTGGCACGTTGAGTGACACGAGCCTCGGCTTCTTGCTTCGAAGCACCTGGTGGAGGCTGGGACTGTCGGCCTCATCCAGCCGCAGCCCCCTACTGTGGAAGTCTGCAATGTCCCGCCTTGTCAGCGACTGTGACGCTACGCTGCCGTCGTGACAGATGAAGAGACGAGCGAAGCTTCAAGTTCTGATGTCCCGCGTGAACGCGGGATATTCGATGGGTTTTCCGGCTACACAACCCCCACTGAAGATGACTGGAAAAATGTCCTGAGTGAGGGGCTCATAGTTGTTGATACGAATGTTCTATTGAACCTCTATCGATACAACCAGGACGCGCGGAGCTCTCTCCTGGCCACACTGCAGAAATTTGAGACGCGCCTTTGGGTTCCACATCAAGTCATGGATGAATTTTGGCGCAACCGTGAGAGCGCTCTTGAGGATCCAGAAAGGCAGCTTCAGCAATCTATTTCGGCTCTGAGATCCGGCCTAGACAAGCCAATTTCTGATCTGCGCCACTGGGTAAACCGCGTCTCCTTGGACCGGGCAAGCGCCTTCCAGCTTGAATCGAAACTGACGAGTGCACTCGAAGATGTAATCGGCAGCATGGAAGCCGTGGTTGATAGCAGCGGAATTGAGATGGAGGCGGATACATCAAAGGATGCAGTAGTGGCAAATCTTACTGCCCTGCTGCAAGGAAAAATTGGCGGACGTCTCGACGCGAAGGACCATGAGGCTGCCGTAGTCGAAGGAAAGCGGCGCATCGAGAAAGAAGTGCCGCCTGGCTATAAAGATAAGAAGAAGCAATCACGAGGCGATGATACGGAGGTGGGAGACTACCTCGTATGGCTTCAATTGATTCATGAGGCTAAACTGAGAGTCAAAGATGTTCTTTTGGTGACTGGGGATACAAAGGAGGATTGGTGGCGCACTCGAAATCGCATTCCTCTGGGTCCTCGTAATGAGCTAGCCGAAGAGCTGCTCCGCGAGGCCGGCGTCCGGCTATACATGCTGAAGCCGGATCGACTGCTTACCTACGCTCGCGACTTCCTGCAGGTCGCCGTCAGTGAAGACTCGGTGCAAAATGTGGAGATGGTAAATGCTCAGTCGGAATCCGACGAGCTATTTCGGCATCTAGAACGATTGGCTGAATCGAATACTGCCCATGCTGTCGTCAGTACCTGGGTTGAGGTTGAAAAGGCGCTACGCAGGACGCTTCCAGATGACCCATCGCAACATCGTCGGACTACTGCGATGCAGATGATTGGGGAACTTGCACAGCAAGGGCTAATCTCCCAAGAAATGGCACGCTCCGCCAAAGAGTTGAACCAGATTCGTAATCGTATCGCGCATACAGGGGAATCGGAGCTAACGCAAGAAGGTGCGGTCTCATTCGTATCCGCGGCAAGAAATCTGATCGATGCTCTGACCCTGGCAGCCACTCCTCAAGCGCAAGGACTGCGGTTTGAGAAAGCAATGATTGACCTCGTTCGAGCTGCTGGATTCGATATAACCTCGGCAGATCTTTTGGTCGACCAAGGCTATAGCTTCCGTGTTGCGCATCGTTCGCGGCCGGAAACGTTCGTTGCAATCCAGGTTAAATATTATTCGAGCGGTTCATTCGGCGCAAGGAATCTTGAGGTGCAGCAAGAGCGACTCTCCTCATTGCCGGGCGACGTGACCTCCCTGCTCGTGGTGACTAACGCGCCTCTTGCGGATACGGTGCAAGCTTTTAACGCCTCCGCCATTGGAGAAAGCCCGTTCACGCTGGGAGGGCGCCGCTATATGGAGGTCGTACAGTGGAGAAATTCGGACGATGATCACCTTGTGGTGCGTGCTCTAATGAGATCGATGCTTTAAGGCGGCTGATCGCTGTGTGCGCGGCACGGACACCGGCCGGGCTGGAGCGGGGCGGAGACAGGAGCGCAGGCCCGGCCGGGGGCCGGGCCGCGCGCGGGGAGCGGAGCGAGCCGCCTTGATGAAGGAGAGAAAGTCTTATCCCGCTGGGATGAGGTGCTTGTGTCCGGTCCCGGGAGATGCTTGACACTTCGATCCCAGCTGATGGTTGACGGTGGCCGTGATCGGCTTTGCTGTGCACGTCGTTGCGGCGTGTGG